>JAAXPZ010000002.1 GCA_012329065.1 Sulfurovum sp.
AAACGCTATTTGCCTATGAATATTATGTAGCGACACAGTATCAAAATCCACCACATGAACCTCACCTATGCCAGATGTACCAAGTGCCATTGCCAATGTACAGCCTAATCCTCCTGCACCTATGATGGCTATCTTTTTTTTCTCTAAAGATCGCTGTGTAGCCTCGCCCCAAAGTTGTATCTGTCTATTGAAGTATGATTCTTGTGTCATTACTGCCCTTGTTTTCTAATTATAATTAGAAATGATTATTAAAACAATATACTATTAAGCTTCCTGCTGTTAATATATCAAACTACAAATAAACCAAACAAGGAAGCATCATGAAAAAGCATTATATCGCATTGGCGATAATGACAGGCCTTACACTACAGAGCTTTGCAGAGCCTGTAGTGCCTAGAGGAGATTTTACAAAAAAACTAAAAAAAGTAGCGGGGGAGCCTGGGCAGTTTTATTTTGGCAAAGAAGTTTTTCCAAAAGATTATTTTCTGGTTCCTAGAAACCTTCCATTTCTAGCAGGATTAAGCCTACATCACCCAAAAAGCTCTACACTAAAGCTCAGTAAAGAGCAAATAGAGGGTATACAAAAGATCAAAAAAACAACAGTTCCACCTGTGCTGAAAATGACAAAAAAAGTAAAAGAACTAGAGCTTAAACTTGCACAAAATATAGCCATAGATACCAGCAAAGCAGAAGATCAGTTTGGTCTTGTGGATGAAATTGCTAAAATAAGAACAGATCTTACAAAAGCACATTTAAAGTGCATCAATGAAGTTAGAGCAATATTGACAAAAGAGCAATACAAAAAGCTCTTAAAGTATGCCACAAACATGAAACATAAACCAAAAAGTAATAAGTTTAAAGTAGATGAGTTAGTATTCTTGCCTCATCCTGGAAAATTTATCAAAAAAGGCATCATCGACCTCAATAAAGACCAAAAAGAAAAATTAAGTAAAATAAAATCAACACTTGTCCCAAAATTCCAAGGAAAGCTTCGTGAAGCATTTGATGTGGAAAATAAACTGAGAAGAAAAGTTGCTAAAGGTGCAACAGCTATAGAGGTCAAAGGACTCCTTGACAAAATAGAGAAACTTAAAAGAGAATCCATCGATATCAGAATAGGTGCACTAGATAAAATCAGACAATTATTGACACAAGAGCAATGGAAAAAAGTAAATAAACTTACTTATAAATAGAGCTACTACACAAGCTATGGAAGCTCCTCTCTACGATTTATCTCGTGGAGAAACTTCCATGAATTTCTATGCTCTTTGACTGCTTGTTTGGAAATGTTTTCTATCAGCATAGACTCTTTATCTTCCAGCATCATCTCTATCTCTCCTTCAGGACTAACCAGCATACTGTCACCATAAAACCGCCACTTAGTCTTGCCATCAACATATTCTCCCAAACGGTTGGCACGCAACACATAACAGCCATATAGAAATGCCCTACTTTTGATAAGTTCTCTCCACCTATCATGAGATCCAAATGTAGATGCCGTTGGCAGTAGCACTATATCAACTTTTTTTCGCCTAACTGCATCCCAGAGGGGGTCAAAATGAAGCTCGTACCCACCCATAACTGCGATTTTGAAACCTTTATGTCTAAAAATCATAGGCTTGTGTAAAGGTTTGACCTCGTTATCAAAAAAATCCACCTCATCCCAATGTTCATATGGGATCAATATTTGTTGGATATAAAAATCTGTTTTTTTAGGAGTTATTTTGGCTATGGTCTTATAGTATTGCTTTTTTTTGACAAGCACTATGGGTACTATAAAAGTCATATCATAAGACTTGGCAAGCTCTTCAAGCATTTTAAGATGTTTTCTCGTCTGCTCTTTGACCATATTGCGACTCATCTTTTCAAGCTCTTTGAAAAAATGATTTAGCACATACTCTCCAAACAGTATAATCTCAGACTCTCTCTCTTTGGCTTTCTTTAGATAAAACTCCAGTCTTGTGGCGTTCATCCCAAGCGTAGGGAGCTGCAATGCAGCTATAGTTAGCCCTTTCATCGCTCAACTCCACTTTGAGATTTTTCTATGATCTGCACCTTGAGCTTGGCATCCTCTATCATCGCTTGAGCGTCCTTGATTGTCTTTAGTCCCTCTTCATAAAGCTTCAAGCTCTCTTCTAAGGTAATCTCAGGATCCATGAGTTTGCCTAGTATCTCTTTTGAATACTCAAGCTTCTCTTCAAATGTCTTCTGTTTCATTGTAGTGCCTCTTTTACTATTTTTTCAAACTTTTTTATCTCTACCAAGAATGCATCATGTCCATAATTACTATCCATCTCGTGGTAGGAGTAATCTTGACTATTCCTATCCATCATATGAGCAATATGCTCCATCTCTTTGGGAAAAAATAAATAATCACCTTTGAAGCTAATCAAAGTTGTCTCCGCCTTTATCCTCAAAATCGCCTCATGTAAAGAATCATAGCCTCTAGATAGGTTAAAAGTATTAACCGCTTTTGCTAGATAGAGATAGCTCATAGGGTCAAAAACTCGAGAGAAGTTGTTGGTATTATACTCCATATATCTCTCGATTTCATAACGACCAAAGAGCTCAAACAGTCCATCCGTGCCCACATAATTTCGTCCGAACTTGTCATCCATGGAGTCTGGACTTAGATAAGAGATATGTCCAGCGATTCTGCCGATAGCTAGACCCTGTAGTCCCTCCTCAACAAAAGCACCTTTTACATAGTTTCCATTCTCAAATCTAGCATCTCTACGGATAGCCTCCGTGGCAACCTTGTTGAATGCGATAGTCCAAGGTCGTGTCGCATAAGTGGCTGCCATAGCTATGATACGATCTGCAAAATTGGGATAATCCACCCCAAATTGTAACGCTTGCATGCCACCAAGTGATCCACCTATGATCGCTTTAAGATGGTGGATCCCAAGTGAACTGAGTAGCTGCTTCTGTGCTCTGATCATATCTTTGACTGTCACTACTGGAAACTTAAGCCTATACGGCTCCATGCTTGGATATGCTTCACTCATTGGACCTGTACTCCCATGACATGAACCAAGTACATTTATGCATATCACAAAATGCTTTTGGGTATCTATGGCTTTACTGTCACCTATCAATCCATCCCACCAACCAGGCTTGCGATCTCCTTCATATAATCCTGCTGCGTGATGACTTCCAGTGAGTGCATGGCAGACCAAAACTACATTGTCCTTACTCTCATCGAGTGAACCGTAGGTCTCATAAGCTAGCTCATAAGGTTCGAGTATTCGCCCACTCTCAAGATACAATGCTGTGGTAAATTTGGCTACTTTAGTCTCTATTTTCATGCTTGTCTTTGGAATTGATTTGGAAACATTTTATCAAAAATGGGCTTTGGGCTTATTGCAGCATTTATACTATTATGTTATGATTGACTACATTCACAATCAGGATAACATCATGAAAAAAATAATTATACTTTTGAATATCTCTTTTGCTCTGCTTTTTGCTGCT
>JAAXPZ010000019.1 GCA_012329065.1 Sulfurovum sp.
AAATAATGGTTTTGAGGTAATTGAAGTAGCAACAAAAGAAGAGGCATTTGAGCTTGCCAAAGGTTTCGTTGAAAGCGGTATGAAAGTAGGACTGGGGGGATCTACTACAGTTTCAGACATTGGGCTATTGGAATGGCTGACACAGAAGAGTGATATAGAGTTGTGCAATCAGTATGAACAGGGCATCTCTATGGAAGAAAATGTAGAGCGTAGGCGACAAGGACTTGTGAGTGATCTGTATATCACTAGCTCTAACGCAATTACAAGAAATGGTGACCTTGTCAATGCAGATGGTGATGGCAATCGTGTGGCTGCTCAGATATTTGGTCCAAAGAAGGTACTGCTGATTGTTAGTAAAAACAAAATAGTAGACAGTATACAGGATGGCTTCGGTCGCATTAGAGGGCTAGTAGCACCTAAAAATATAGAACGAATGAATGCCAAGGCAATTTCTATGGGCAAAGAGCCACGCTATAATGATGGTAATATAGCTAATAAATTTGTCTTTATCAATGGTGATAAAGAGGGACGAACAACTATAATACTTGTAGATGAGGAGCTTGGCTTTTAAATGGTAGATTATCTGATAGTTGGTGCTGGTATAATAGGTCTCAATATTGCTATCGCACTCAAGAAAAAGTACCCAAATGCCAAGATTACAATAATAGACAAAGAATCTTCTGTTGCCATGCATAGTAGCGGTCGCAACTCAGGTGTGCTTCATGCAGGATTTTATTATACTGTTGACTCTCTCAAGGCTAAGTTTACTGGAGAAGGTAATCATCGGATGAAAGAGTTTTGCCAAGAGAGAGGATTGCAGGTAAACAAGTGTGCCAAAGTAGTAGTAGCTACTAATCAAGAAGAGCTTGATGGTCTAGAGGAGCTCAAGAGGAGAGGAGATGCCAACTCTGTGCCTTTAGAGTGGATGACCCAAAAAGAGCTAGAAGAGATGTATCCTTATATTAAAACATATCAAAAAGCACTTTTCTCTCCAAATACTGCCACAATTGATCCAAAAGAAGTGACAGAGGAATTTGCCATAGTTGCCCAAGAAATGGGTATAGTGCTCCGATTAGATACTACTTATGAGTATAGAGTGGGCAAGAGTAGAGTTGGCACATCTGCTGGTATGATCGAGTACAAGAAGCTTATTAACTGTGCTGGACTATATGCAGATAAAATAGCCAAAGATTTTGATCTGGCAGAAAATTTTGTAATCATTCCGTTTAAAGGTGTATATTTAAAAGACAGTGGCAATAAGTCTAGATTAGCAACCAATATATACCCTGTACCCAATCTGGTAAATCCATTTTTAGGTGTTCATTATACACTTACTGTGGATAGTGATGCCAAGATAGGACCAACAGCAATACCTGCACTGTGGAGAGAGAACTATAAAGGCTTTACAAATTTTGACCTAGATGAAATGTTGCAGATTTTGTATTATGAAGCCAAACTTTTTATCACTAATGCCTTTGGTTTTAGATCTCTGGCTATAAGTGAGGTAAAAAAGTATACCCAATCACATCTGATAAGATTAGCCAAAAAGTTAACAAGTAAAATGGATCATGACGGATTTGATCAATGGAGCACCCCAGGCATCCGAGCTCAGCTACTAGATACCGACACACTGGAGCTTGTGCAGGATTTTGTAGTAGAGGTAGAGGAGGAGAGTGTGCACATACTCAATGCCGTTAGTCCAGCCTTTACCTCCTCTATTCCTTTTTCTGAGTGGGTAGTGAAGAAGTGTTTGTAAATTAAAATTTAGGTTCCCAGTAATTTATGCCTAGGCTTTTTGCCACTGCTTTGTTGGTACACTTACCATCATAGATATTTAATCCATTCATGATGTCTGCATTTTCTTTGCATGCAACCTCTAATCCTTTGTTGGCGATTTCAAGACCGTATTTTAGCGTATTTGAAGTTAGTGCCATGGTGGATGTGAGAGAAACTGCTCCTGGCATATTGGCGACGCAGTAGTGCACAATGCCCTCTACTGTAAATATAGGATTGTCGTGATAGGTGAGACAAGAGGTCTCAAAGCATCCGCCCTGATCGATAGCAACATCTACAATGACTGCCCCTTTTTTCATGAGTTTCAAGTCATCCTTTGATATAAGCCTAGGTGCTGTAGCTCCAGGTATAAGCACAGCACCAATAACAAGATCAGCCTCTTTGATTGTGCGTACTATATTAGTACGAGTTGAATATAGTGTTGTGATACTCGATCCGAAGATGTCATCCAGATAGGCGAGTCTTTGGGCAGAGATATCTAGTATGGTGACATTAGCTCCCATACCTACAGCTATTTTACAAGCATTTAGACCCACGATACCGCCTCCAATGATTACCACATTCCCTCTAGAAACCCCAGGCACACCACCCAGAAGCACACCTCTTCCACCAAATGTCTTCTCTAGATATTTAGCTCCTTCTTGCGTCGATAATCTTCCAGCGATCTCACTCATAGGTGTAAGGCATGGTAGGTTACCGTTGCTATCAGTAATCGTCTCATATGCAATAGCTTTGACCTCTTTTGCCAACAACGCTTTGGCTTGAAGCTCATCTGCGGCCAGATGCAAGTAAGTATAAAGTATTTGTCCTTTTTTGAAAAAATCATACTCACCAGGTAAAGGCTCTTTGACTTTAACTATCATATCTGCTTCATCAAATATTCTTTGCTTACTGTCTGCAATATCTGCACCTTTTGATATATACTCATCGTCCTCAAATCCTGTACCGTGTCCAGCAGAGGTTTCCACTAAGATCTTATGTCCATCTCTGATATAAGCTTCAACACAATCAGGTGTCATCCCAACGCGATATTCATGTACTTTTATCTCTTTGATTAACCCTATTGTCATTTTGTATCCTTTGGTTCAAACTATTATTAGAGGTGCCCATAAGTATATTACCATATTTATCTCTAAAATAGAGTACAAATACTATACAATATGATTGTCCCCTTGATCGAATAAGATGATTTGCTTCCTATTTATAGATTATGTGTTATAGTAAGATATGATAAAGAAGCAGATGCTATTGGAGCTATTGGAACAGAGCGATAGAAAAAAAGTACTTATTTTAGGAAAAAAAGGACTTTTTGATCACAAGGAAATCGGTCGTTTTTTCAAATTATATACTCTTGAGCTCACAGATGTGCCCTGTAGCGATACAGTAGCCATCATAGAGCCACCTAAGCTAAATCCTATGGAAGAGATGATGAGTGAAGAGGCATATGAGATGGGAATGCCAAGCTATAACCTTGTTGAACTAGAAGAACTAATAAGCAAAACAATAGATGATGATAGCTTGCTGATGGCCATTAGGCTTGGTAATGATCAAGATAGAATCATTAGGATGCTCGGTAATCCTCATATCTCTGATGAACTTTTTGTAAGATTGCTTCAAATTTATCGTTGGGATGAGGAGGAGGATGACAGTAAAGATGATCGCAATGTCATCTTGCATACTTTGCGTCGCTATGTCGACATCAAGCCAAACGAAGAAGATCTACTTCAGACTTATCTTACGCTCCGTAGACTTGCTACTGAAGCTATCGACCCCGCACTTTTGATGGCTTTGATAGGTTTTCATAATTTTGAATTTTTGGTACGAGGCAAAGAGAAGGTGACCCTCAGAGAGACTATTGCCAGAAATAGATATATAGATAGTGCCGTAATCACAAAGCTACTCTCCCTAAGAGACAGGAGGGCAGATATTGCATTGGCTGGAAACCCTGCAGTTTCACTTGAGGTATTAAAAAAACTAATCCAAAAATCAGATAATAATTTACATAAGGCATTGGCTACTAACCCCAATATAGACAATATGATATTTAAGACATTGCTTGCTTGTCAAAGCACTACAGTAGAGATACTTTTGTTAAAGCAGCACATCAGTAGGGGTAGATATGATATGGTAGTATCTGCAGAGCTAGATGCTGATATTATGGCTACTATGGCTGCCAACGAGCAACTAGATAACAATGTACAAGAGTTGCTTGTGAAAAGTGATAATATACTACTGTTGGAATATTTAGCACTTAATGATACAATGCAATCAGAGACATTGATTGTGTTATACAAAAAAGAGATAATAAGTATACATATGTGTTTGGCTAAAAACTATCAAACCCCCAAGGATCTACTTTTGTATCTCTACTTAAGATACAAGAATAATAAAGATATGTTAGCAGCTCTTGCATACAACTCATCGTTGCCTCAAAGCAAGCTAGTGGAGTTGTACGGGGTAGGCGATTTTGAGATTAACAAAGGACTTGCTACAAACAAGAACCTGCCAAGAGATTTGATAGAGTATCTCAAACTTGATCATAGGTTACAAAACCATCTTGCAGAAAACGAGGTACTTATCAAGGAATATGAAAAGGTATTCGATTATGACGCTAGAGCAATAATTTAAAAAGAGAGTGACTATATGAAATCATCAAATATATTAAAAGTTATTGACAAGTTGATTGACAGGAAGCTACCTGTGTTTATCTGGGGAGCACCAGGGATTGGAAAGTCATCTATTGTCAAGCAGATAGCCCAAGAAAAGAGCTTGGAGTTTTTGGATCTCCGCCTTTCTCTGCTTGACCCTACTGATCTGAAGGGTATCCCGTTTTTCAATGCTGAGACCAAAGAAGGCGTATGGGCAAAACCTAGCTTTTTGCCAAGTGATCCTCAGAGTCGAGGTATATTGTTTCTAGATGAGATAAACACCGCACCACCAGCTGTGCAGGCATCAGCATACCAGCTTATCCTTGATCGAAAAGTAGGAGAATACGAGCTACCAAGCGGTTGGAGCATAGTAGCAGCAGGAAACCGTGAAAATGATAGAGGAGTAATCTACAAGATGCCCCCACCTCTGGCAAATAGATTTGTACATTTTGAGATGGAAGTGGACTTTGATGATTGGAAAGCATGGGCTTATGATGCAGAGCTAGAAAACTCTATCATAGCTTACTTGGCATATGATAAATCTATGCTCTTTACATTTGATCCTACATCCAATGAAAAATCATTTGCAACACCAAGAAGCTGGGAATATGTAGATAGTATAATAAAATCAAACATAGAGAGTGGTCTTTTGCTAGACAGCATCACTGGTGCAGTAGGACGAGAAGCAGCAGTAGGGTATAGTGCCTTTAAAAATGTAATAGGTGCACTTCCTGATCTCGAAAAGATATTGGAGGGTACTCTTGATAAGCTTGATGAAGATAACCCAAAAGTCTTGATGGCACTTTGTATAGGTCTTGTCAATGCGATAAAGGAAAATACAAATGATGAAACTATAAGTAATTTACTTTTGTTCTCTATGCAAATTCCTGGAGAGTTTGCTATAATGTTAGTTAAAGATTTACAATCTGTAGGTGTTGACCTTGAGCGATCTGTTAGTTGGAAAGAATGGGTAAAGAAGTTTGCTTACCTGCTTTCATAGAATTCATAAGTTATGAAAACTAACGAAAAGATAGCCAAAGCAAAAGCAAAACTGATGCTGGAGCATCCATATATCGGTGCTATATCAACAACGCTAAAACTTGAAAATGATTCTAAATCTTTGACATTTAGTAGCGATGGTGTCAGATTGATATACAATGATGAATATTTTGAAAAGATTCCAGTACATGAGATTGAGTTTGCTTTAGCCAATGGTGCGATACATGCGATACTAAAGCACCAAGAGAGAGTATCGGATAGGGTAGGCAGGATTTGGCAGGCAGCCACTGACTTGGTTGTCAATGTCATGCTAGTCAAGAACGACTTTATTTTGCCCCCTTATGTCTATTATGATGAGCGATTTGATGGGATGTATGCTGAAGAGATATACGATGTGCTCAAGGATGAGATGATCAACAATCAGTCCCGTGATGAGGCAGAAGTACAAGAAGAAGATACACCTGAAAATAAAGAAAATAAAGAAACAAAGAGCAATAATCAGCAAAAAAACCAAGAGCAAGAACTGCATCCAGAGAGCCTGAACAAAGAAGAAGAGAAAATCCAAGAAGAACTCAAGGAGATTTTTGAGCAAATATTTCAAAAATATAAGCGACAAGGAGACCTGCCAGAAGGTATAAAGTTTGTAGTACCAGAGCACTTTTCGCAGCAAATAGACTGGCGGGAGACTCTGTATAGGCATATTGCAGAGTTTGCCAAGAGCACATATTCGTTCTTTCCGCCTAATAAAAAGTATCTATACCGTGGCGTATATTTGCCAAGCCTAAGTTCTGATCTACTTCGTATAGTCATAGCGATTGATACATCGGGATCTATAGATGAAAATCTGCTTTCTATCTTTTTGGGAGAAACAAGCTCCATAATGCAGAGTTATCCCAACTACGAGATAGATATCATAACCGCAGATGCCAAAGTACAGTCACATAGAGTTTTTTCACCTGGAGAAATGCTTGAGTATGAGCTGCAAGGTGCTGGAGGTACGGACTTTCGCCCTGTATTTGAGTATATAGACCAGCACATTGACTATCCTACTATTCTGCTGTATTTTACAGACGGCATGGGTATATTTCCCGAAAAAGAACCATATTATAACCTATTGTGGGTAATGCCAAGTGCAAAAGAAGTGCCATTTGGAGAGACTATAATCATTGAAGAAAATTAATTTATATACACCATGGAAATTTGGTAACATCTGGGTACTTATCTCCTCTTTTTTTATCAAAACTGACAATTATTCGCATCTTTAAGATAAGATAGAATAAATATTCTCTTATTAGGAGCAGTACTATGATGCAACAATTAGATATGGCCTCAGATGAGTTCTTAACTGAACTGAAAAAGACCAAGAAATTTACAGACAAAGTATGTAAGCAGTTTGGCTGGGAGTACCACCCTATGCATGATGTCAATGATGGAGTCCAGTTAGGACTAACTAGACATAAAATGCTCTACGGCAAAAGGTTTTGTCCCTGTTACATGGTAGATCCTGATGAGAGCAGACCAGGTAAATTCAAAAGTTCAGATAATCGTATCTGCCCCTGTCCCCAGGCAATCAAAGACGAAGTTCCCAATGAGGGTAAATGCCACTGTGGTATCTTCTGTACACCGATAGTGTCCTAAAAAGTTCGCAATTTCACCAATCTTCCTATTTCTAGACTACTTTTTGTAGCAACTCTTCATACTTGATCATCACCAATTCAAGCTTTTGTGGCTGTATATAGCTTCGTTCAACCTCCCATTCTTCAGTGTATTCCATCAGATAGCATGTTAGCAGCCGTATATAAGCATCTCTACTGGGAAATACACCCACCACTCTACTTCTGCGGCGTATCTCCCTGTTGAGTCGCTCCAGTACATTGGTGGAAGCTATACGTCTATGGTCAATATTGTCAAAGTGATAGAACTGCAAACTGTCTTCCAGTCCATCTTCAAGGCATACTATAGCTTCGGGATACTTTTGACTGTACTCATCGATTATAAGATTGGACATAGCCATAGCACTCTTAAAATCAGGCTGCACCCATATCTGTTTCAGCCTTGAAGCAAACAGCTCCTTGCTTTTTGGAGAAACATAGGCTAAAATATTACGCATAAAGTGTACTTTGCATCGCTGACAGGAGCAGCCTGTGAGTTCATTTTTGACTGCATTTTGTATGCCTTGGTGAGCGTCTGAAACTACCAGGGCACACTTTTTCAATCCTCTTGTTTTTAGCTTTTTGAAGAATGCTCTCCAGCTTTCATTGCTTTCACTATAGAACGGCTCTATTGCTAATACTTCACGTTTACCGTCCATTCCTACACCATAGGCGATCATAATAGCAGTAGAGACAACACGACCATTGGATCGTATCTTTTCGTAAAGAGCATCTACCCATATAAAAGGATACTCGTTTTGAAGCGGTCTATTTCTGAATGCTTCTACTTGTTCATTGAGTCCCTTGTTTATCTGTGATACCTGTGATGCAGAGATACCATCTATACCCATCTCTTTGGCTACACGTTCTATCTTTCGTGTAGAGACTCCATTGATGTATGCTTCCTGGATGACAGACATAAGGGCTTGTTCTGCTCTTTTCTTTTCAGTGATAAAGAATGGGATATATCCGCCTTTGCGTAGCTTGGGTATCATCAGATACATTGTTCCCACTCTTGTATCGAAGCGTCTGGGTCTGTAGCCGCTGAAGTGGGTTTTTCTTTCATCACTATGCTCATTCTTATTTACACCTACCTTATTTGCTGCTTCTACTTCCATAAGCTGCTCTGTCATCCACTTGAGCATAGCCAGCATTGAATCTTCTTCCAAGATAAAGTCCGTCATTACCCTTTTAAACAATTCTCTTTCGTCAATTTTCATTTTATTCTCCAATATTTTCTATTGGAAGATTAGCATATTTGAAAATTGCGAACTTTATTTTACATTATCTGTACACCTTATGTGCAGGCAAATAGCTAGAGAGTTAAGATATCAATATTTTATTGGCTTCTATTTTTTGATTGAGTTCTTTATCTGTATAAAATGAACCAAATGGAAGTAGTGAGAGGATAAAGTATCGAGTTGACTCTTTCAGTGTGAATCCACTCTCTTTGTGAGCCCTAAAAAGTTGGTACACAAATGCTATAAATAGCACACCATGTGCCATCCCCGCAACCTTTGTAGCGATAGGAAATCCTGCAAAATACTTTAGGGGCATTGCGATAAATAGCAGTATAAGGTATGAGTAGCCCTCTATTTTATTAATAATCTTAAATCTAATAAATTCTGACATGATTTGTCCTATTTTTTATGGGAGTATATCTCAAGTTGATTAATAGGAGAGGCTAGTTTTCTTAATATATTCTGAAGCTTATGTATAGGCTTTTTTTGGATTTTGTGGGTACAAGTACTGCTATAGGCGTATCTCCATAGTAGATATACTCTCCTATAAGCTTATGTGCTTCATAGATGCAATAGGTTGTTGTGTCATTTACCGAGTGCGGTAATATCTTGCTTACTCTTCTATTCTGTTTCTGCTGCCATAAAGTCTATGTATGCGTACTATCATCTATTATATTGCCTGTTTTGTCCTAGGTATAGTTTACTTCTTTTTAGTTTGGGTAGTGTTTTCATTTACTGCCCTATCAAGTCACTACACAAATCAAACCGATTGTGTGTCATGAGATGCACCTTGCTGTGTAGCTCTATTATGTCATCAAAAATCTGTTTGGAGAGAGCAAAGCCTACTTCTTGTTGTTTTTCTATGCCGTCCATGGCAGCTAGATTCATCTCGTCTATGATGTCTTTTGGTACTTTTATGCCAGGGACTTTGTCGTTGATGAAATTTGCTGTTTTGGCTCTGACTATAGGAAACTGTCCTATAACTAGCTGTGCTTCTTTGGCGGTTTCTCTGATGCTCTGTTCTTTGGCCGCATTAAAAGCATCCAGAAGTGTCTTGGCTCCTTCTATATCATATACAGGTTGACTTATGATAGCCCTTGCTCCGTAGTTTAGTTTTTTTAGCATTTTTTTCTGTATTTTACTCATATCTCTAGCATAAGAGTTTGCCACTGCAAAAGGGTATATGGGTTTTGGTTTTGGATCTAAGTCATTATTGGAATAATCTGTACCATTGTTGAGTCGATATATGATACTTAGCAGTAGTGTGGAATCTCGCTCCAGTACTCCCTTGACTTCTGGCTGATCGGAGAGCTTTGCAGGGTCGCCAGTGAGTGCCAGTATGCATCGCAAGTCAAAATCATTGGCTCCGAGTAGGGTTGATTGTAAAGAGAGTTTGTTTTTGTCTCTCATGCTCATGGTGGCGATTACTGGCTTATCAAAGGTCTGCTGTATCTTGATGGCTGAGAGTACTCCGCTCATTTTGAGCTTTGCTAGAGGATTGTCCGTGCAGCTAAAGCCTGATACCTTATCCTGTAAGTTATACTTTTTGATCTCTTCTATGATACCATCCACTGATGCACCATGAGGAGGAGTTATCTCTACAGTTATAAACTTCTTTGTCTCATTACATAAAAAATCACAAAATTCTTTGAACATCATATACTCTTTATTGATTAATTGGCTATAATTCTACCAAAATATTACTCATAGGTATATATAGTGAAAAAATTGGCAGTATTTGATTTCGATTCGACATTGATGGATGGAGAGACTATAGACTTCTTGGCACAAGAGCTTGGACTCAAAGAGCAGGTGGCTACTATCACCAAGAGAGCTATGGCAGGAGAGCTGGATTTTTATAAATCATTATTAGCCAGAGTAACGCTACTGAAGGGTTTGCAAAAGAGTAGGGTAGATGAGATATGTACTTCACTTCCCTTGATGTCAGGAGCCATTGAGACAATAAGCGGACTCAAAGAGCGAGACTATACAGTAGTGTGCTTTTCTGGCGGCTTTCGCAATGCTACTAAGCCAGCTTGCGAAAGACTTGGTATAGATGCGGACTTCTCCAATTTTCTCCATGATGAAAATGGTATGCTTACTGGTAAGGTAGGGGGTGAGATGATGTATGGTGATGCCAAAGGCGACATGATAGTTCGTATCCAAAAGCTTCTAGGTATGGGGCGAGCAAACACCCTTGTGGTAGGTGATGGAGCCAACGATCTAAGTATGTTTGCTCACGCAGACACAAGAGTGGCATTCAATGCTAAAGAGGTACTCCAAAAAGAGGCTACCCACTGCATAGATATCAAGGATTTAAGAGGGGTGCTGGAGATTGCTTAGGGGATAGCCATTTATACATCACCAAAGCATCGATATATCCAAGCAGAGGATGGTCAAATGCACTTGGTAGCCTCCCAATCGCATCAAACCCCAAACTATTCCAGAGCTCTATGGCTCTTTGATTGCTAGATACCACCAAGTTAAACTGCATGGCTCGATACCCAAGCTTTAGAGCAGTCTCTTGAGAATGAATACACATAGAGGTAGCCACACCTCTGCCTCTGGCATCTGAAGCTACCATATACCCACAATTGCACACATGAGATCCTCTGTCAGACTGATTTGGCTTGATATAATATGTTCCTATTATCTGCTTGTTCGCTTTTGCTACAAATGTTTTATGTGGCGTCTCCATCCAGATGCGATACGCCTCATCTTTTGTGGTATCTTTGCAGTAAGGATAGGTATCTCCTTTGGAGACAATCTCTGCAAATATTGGATAAATATGATCAAAATCTGACTCCGAGGCTTCTAAGATTTCCATCTCATTTTTCCCCTATTTACTATTCTATGCAAGGAGCTTCCTTGCATTCATTTACCTCAATTGTGATATGAGATAACTTATTAAAACTTTTCAACAAGCCCTTATAGTATTCCATTGAATTTGGATAGTGTGTTACTAGGGCAATTATTGCTGCATAATGATTTGCACCTATTTTCCATATATGAATATCAGAAACCCTGTTGTCGGAGTCTCGTTCAATGGTTTCTTTGATTGCCTGTTGATATTCTCTTGCAATGCTTGCATCCAGCAGTATCGGGCTTGTTTGTTTTAGTAGACCATATGACCAGCGTGTAATAATTACTGCACCAACTATCCCCATTATTGGGTCAAGCCAATCCCATCCTAAAAATTTACCTGATACTAGTGCCACGATGGCAAGCACGGATGTCATGGCATCTGCTAGGACATGAAGATAAGCCGCTCTTAAATTATGATCATGGTCACCATGATCATGCTGATGAGTGTGATTATGGTCATCTTTCAACAAAAATGCACTAATCACATTAACAGATAAGCCAATACTCGCAACTACGATAGCTTCATTAAAATGGATTGTTTGTGGATTGACGATTCGCTGCAATGACTCAATTAGCATCACCAAAGCAACAACAGCCAAGGCAATTGCACTAGCAAAACCACCAAGGACATTAACTTTGCCTGTACCAAATGCATATGCTGGATTATTTGCATGTTTTCGTGCATAACTATAGGCAAAAAGTGTAATCATAAATGCAGCTACATGTGTAGCCATGTGCCAGCCATCTGCTAAAAGAGCCATTGAGCCATAGACAGTACCAGCAATAATCTCTACAATCATTGTTATAGCTGTGAGAGCTAGGACATATTGTGTCCGTCGCTCCCCTTTTTCATTTTTTACAGAAAAGTCATGACTGTGTTGCCAGTTTTCTAATGTGTATATATGCATTTGAGTTCCCTGTGTCTCAACTTATTTAGTTATTCAAAGAATCATTATATACACTGCAACCTTAATACTATAAAAAATAACAGGATGGAAAATATCCGTTTGATGTGCCCTAAACCTATTATGCTATAATTCCTCAAAAATATCATGGAGCACCATGACATCCAAGTATTGCACCGTCAAACACCTCATAGAGCAAGCTCTCACATACAAGCAGGATCTAATCAAAGGTAATGTCATAGCCATAGTAGCAACGCTGATGATGGTCACGATTCCTCTATTTATCCCTGTTCTGGTCGACGAACTATTGCTTAAAAATAGTTCTGTGATGACTGGCTGGGTGGCTGAACACATAGCTCCTATGTCACTCATGGGCTTTGTGATTTTTTTCCTTATTTTGACCCTTCTTCTTCGCTATATGGCTTTTGTGCTAAATGTATTGCAAGTCAAAATATTTCTAGGCATATCCAAAGACATATCTCTCTCACTTAGAAAAAAAGCAGTAGATCACCTAAAGAGAGTCTCGCTAAAAGAGTATGAGATGATGAGTCCATCAGCTATTACTTCCAAGCTAGTGACTGATGTCAATACAGTAGATAGCTTTATAGGAACTACCGTGAGCCGATTCGTTATTTCATTGCTTACTCTGTTCTTTACAGCAATAGTGCTACTAATGATCCATTGGCAGTTGGCTATCTTTATATTGGTAACAAACCCTATAGTAGTCCTGTTTACAGCTAGCGTAGCCCGTAATATAGGAAAGTTAAAAAAGGAAGAAAATCAGGCAACAGAGCTTTTTCAGGCTTCACTTGGCGAGACTCTTGAACTCTTTCATCAAATCAAAGCAGCCAATAAAGAGCAGTTTTTTTTCAACAGAGTAGAGCATAAAGCCGTGGAGCTCAAAGAAAAGTCCATTACTTTCGGATACAAAAGCGACAGAGCCATTAGGCTTTCATTTTTGATTTTTCTTGGAGGTTATGAGATATTTAGGGCAGTGAGTATATTGGCTGTGGCGTATAGTAGCTTGAGCGTGGGCTTAATGTTGGCGATATTTGGCTACTTATGGGTTATGGTGACACCCACTCAAGAGATCATCAACTTCCAGTATGCTCTGGCCAATGCTAGAACAGCATGTAAGAGAGTTAATGAAATTTTTGACATGGAACAAGAGCCAGAGGTTAAGAATTCAAAAGATCCTTTTATGGGCAAAGATGCGGTCTCCATTGAAGTGAGAGATGCTGAATTTGAATACAATAAAGATAAAAAGATATTAAAAAATATAAAGCTTAATATTCACAAGAGCCAAAAGCTTGCGATAGTCGGTGCTAGTGGCTCTGGAAAGACTACACTAGCAAATATCCTAGTAGGCTTTTATCCTCTATTAAAAGGTGATATTTTTTACGATGGAGTAAGCAGTAAGGAGATAGAACTCTCCAAAATCAGAGAACATGCACATCTGATACTGCAGCACCCTAAGCTATTCAACGATACTATGAAATTTAACCTAACTTTGGGCGAAAAGCATGATCAGGACAGTATAGACTATGCAGTCAAAGTATCTCAGCTAGATGCAGTCATGGCAAATCTCGACAAAGGACTAGACACAATAGTAGGCAAAGATGGAATCAAGCTAAGTGGTGGACAGAGGCAGAGAGTTGCTATAGCCAGAATGGTTCTCATAGATCCAAAGATAGTGATTTTTGATGAGTCAACCTCCGCTTTGGATGTACATACTGAGGCAAGACTATTTGCTGATCTGCACGAGTATCTGAAGCCCAAAACCGTCATCACTATCGCACATAGATTAAGTACTATCCAAAACGCAGAGTATATATATGTGTTAGAAGATGGCATAGTAGTAGATAGCGGTTCACCAAATGATTTGATGGCAAAAGATGAGAGCTACTTCTCAAGTATGATATAAGGATATAAATGGATATTTTTCAGGCGATAATCATCGGTACAATAGAGGGTATTACAGAGTTTTTGCCTATTTCTTCAACGGGACATATGATAGTAGCATCGGAGTTCTTGGGGCTTCCTCAAAATGCTCTGATAAAAGCTTATGAAGTCATCATACAATTTGCTGCTATATTGGCCGTAGTACTGATATATAGAGACAAGATAGATATCCAAAAGATAAATCTATGGAGCAAAATCATGGTGGCCTTTTTGCCTCTGGCTATTGTTGGCTATATATTAAAAGATGAAATCAAGTCACTTTTTAATGTCCAGATAGTGGCTTGGATGTTTATAGTCGGAGGAATTGTATTTCTGATAGTTGAATATTTTTATGAAGAGAAATCGCATCATGTGCTAGAAGTAGAAGATGTGAGCATGAGGCAGGCTATTTGGGTAGGGATAGCACAGGTCTTTTCTCTAGTTCCAGGCACGAGCAGGGCAGGTGCTACTATTGTAGGCGGTATGCTCACAGGTCTTAGTAGAAAAGCATCTATGGAATTCTCATTTTTACTTGCAGTTCCCGTGATGACAGCAGTCAGCGGATATGATTTACTTAAACACTATCAAGACTTTGCAGATGCAAATTGGATAGCCTTTATAGTAGGATTTGTGACAGCATTTGCGGTGGCGTATTTGACGATTAAGCTTTTTCTTGCCTTTATTCAGAGATTTACCTTTGTGGCTTTTGGTATCTATAGGATACTCTTTGGTATAATACTGCTCATGATTATCTAGGAAGGGATCTTGAATGCCCACAGGATAATGCTTGGGGTGTAAGTCTAGAATGACGATGGTGTTCGTCTAGATAATATTGATTGTGCTAAATGATTGAATTTACAGAGTTTCCTTCTTTGGAGGCTTTATTAAGTTCAAACTGGTTTTGAACATACGGGTTAGCACCGTATTTTGAGGATAGTGGAAATATTTATCCTCTCTGCACATTGCCGACCTATTAAACAAAAGGCACAATATGACATTTCAAGATTTTGATTTTCACCTAGATATCGCTAAAGGCGTAAAAATAGCAGGCTTCAAGGAGCCAAGCCCCATACAAAAAGAGGCGATACCCATTATCACTGCAGGACAGGATTTGGTAGGGCAGGCACACACAGGCACGGGCAAAACTGCGGCATTTGGACTACCTATGATGGATATGATAGCAAAAGGGCAGATAGAGCGGGTACTAGTGATCACGCCTACTCGTGAGCTAGCAACACAAGTGAGTGACGAACTCTATCATCTAGGTAGATTTGCAGGTATTCGTACACTGACGGTGTATGGCGGAGTAGGGTACGGAAGGCAAATTGCTTTGATACATAAAGGAGTGCAAATTGTAGTTGCAACACCAGGAAGACTCAAGGACCTCTACAAAAAAGGCAAGATCGATGTGTTCAATCCAGAAATAGTTATACTTGACGAGGCTGATGAGATGCTCGATATGGGTTTTTTGGATGATATTAAGGAGATATTTGAGTATATCCCACAAAATCGTCAAACCTTACTTTTTTCAGCCACTATGCCAGAGCCCATCAAGCAGTTGGCTGACTCTATACTTTACCAGCCTAAATTTATCTCAGTTGTAGGAGATGAAGCTACTACAAACAATATTATAGATCAGAGATATCTAGTTATCAATGAGAGTCAGAGAGATGAGGCGATTGTACAGCTTTTAGAGAGTGAAAACTATAACAAATGCCTAATTTTTTGCCGCATGAAGAGAGAAGTTGATAGGCTTTCTGAACATCTGGCAGCCATGGGATTTGCTGCATCTGGACTACATGGAGATATGGAGCAGATGGATCGCGATAGCGTAATCAAATCTTACCGAAGAACTCAAACTAGGATACTAGTTGCCACAGATGTAGCCGCTAGGGGGTTGGATGTCAAGGATGTAACCCATGTATTTAATTATCATATTCCTTTTGATCCACAGAGTTATGTGCATCGTATAGGGCGAACTGGAAGGGCAGGAAAGTCTGGTCAGGCGATTACCCTAGTATCCACTGGGGAGTTCAAAGAGCTTCAGCGTATACAAAAAGAGGTGGGTGCTGAGATGAGACTTGATATGCTAGAGGTAGGTGATGGAAATATATCTCAAGAGTCTATTGATTTTATGATGCAAAAGCTTGATGAGACAGCAATTCATCCAGATATTGATAAGGTTTTGCAATCTCTCTCAAGCATGGATCAATCGACATTTATTAAAAAAGCACTCTCTCATATGATCTCTCAAGAACAAAACAGCTTAGGATTCCAGATAGGATATAGTCAATCTGATGTTGATAATATGCTTAACAATCATCATCAGGAGCAGAAGAACACAGGAAGTAACAAAAGAAAAAAAAGACGAAGATAGCTTCTATCATTTAAGGATGACTAAGTAAAAATATAGCTAGAATTTAGAATCCAAATCTAAGATGCCCCAAAGGGGTCTATTGTCACAATAAAGGTAGATAAAATGGAAGTAAATATTATAGGGGAAGCACTAAAATTTATGCTGCTTGGCATGGGTGTTGTATTTATCTTTTTATACATTATGGTACTTGTCATAAAAGCACAGGCTTATATTATTGAAAAGTACTTTCCAGACAAGGTGCCTGCTATACCAACATCATCTATTAAAGACAATGATGAAAAAACTCGCGTAGCGGCGGTGATTGCAGCAGTTACTGAATTTCGAAAAAACAAATCATAAAATAAAGGTTTTTAATGGCAAAAAAATATATTGATATTATGGATACAACCTTTAGAGATGGATTTCAATCTGTCTTTGGGGGAAGGGTGCTGATGGATGACTTCTTTCCTGCGGTTGAGGCAGCAAAAAAAGCTGGCATTACTCACTTTGAATTTGGCGGAGGAGCTAGATTCCAAAGTCTTTTTTTCTATTTAAATGAAAATGCTTTTGATATGATGGACAAGTTTAGAGAGATTGTTGGTTCAGAAGCAAATCTTCAGATACTTTCTCGTGGTATCAACACAGTTATGTTGGATACTGGAAGTCGTGAGATGATCGATCTTTTTGCTAAAATGTTTGCTAAGCACGGCACAACAACAGTAAGAAACTTCGATGCACTCAATGATGTAGATAACCTCGAATACAGTGCAGGCTGTATTAACAAGCATGGTATGAACCATGAGGTTGTTGTGACTATGATGGATCTTCCTCCTGGCTGCAAGGGCGCACATGATGTGGCATTTTATGAAAAGACATTGAGAAGTATTCTTGACAGTGATATCGAGTTTGACTCAGTCTGTTTCAAGGATGCCTCGGGCACATCAAATCCCAATAAAGTTTTTGAAACAATCTCTATGGCAAGAAAACTTTTAGGTGAAGAGACACATCTTAGACTGCATACACATGAGACAGCTGGCGTAAGTGTAGCTTGTTATTTAGCTGCACTAGAAGGTGGTGCCAATGGTATAGATTTGGCAGCAGCACCAGTTAGTGGTGGTACAAGTCAACCAGACATCCTGACTCTGCTTCATGCAACCAAAGGAACAGATTATAATCTTGGAGACCTTAGGATCGATAAGATATTGAAATACGAAGAGATACTACAAGAGTGTTTGAGTGAGTACTTTATTCCTCCAGAAGCTACACAAGTAAGTCCATTAATACCATTTTCTCCTATGCCTGGTGGCGCACTGACAGCAAACACACAGATGATGAGAGATAGTGGCAATCTCGATAGATTTGATGAAGTGATTTCAGCGATGAAAGAGGTAGTTGAGCGAGGTGGGTATGGCACATCGGTTACACCAGTTAGTCAATTCTACTGGCAGCAGGCCTATGCCAATGTAATGTTTGGTCCATGGAAACAAATAGCTCCTGGATATGGCAGAATGGTTTTGGGAAGATTTGGTACAACACCAGTAGCTCCCGATCCAGAGATAGTGGCACTAGCGGCGGACAAGCTTGAAATGGATCCAACAACTGAAAATCCTTTAGATATTGCAGATAGACATGATGAAAAATCTATTGCACATTGGAAAAAAGTACTCGAAAACGAGGGGCTTGAAAGTACAGAAGAGAATATATTTATCGCAGCAGCGTGTGACAAGAAGGGTATTGCGTTCCTCAAAGGTGATGGTCCTTTGATGGTAAGAAAAGGTGAAAAAGAATATAATGGAGCAGATATGGCAGGGAATTATACAGTAGTAGTGGATGGCAAGAAATACAGTGTACAGGTAGCAGAAGGTGATGCGGACATAAAGGTGACAGAGGCTAGTGCTTCCACGGCAGTGGCAGCAACTGTAGCTCCAGGTACTACCGCAGCTGCAGGATCCGTAGAGGTTCTGTCTCAAACCCCAGGTAATGTCTGGAAGATCGTTAAAAATGTAGGAGATAGTGTAGAAGAAGGTGATGTTATCATGATACTTGAGGCTATGAAAATGGAGATTGATATCCCAGCCACACAAGCAGGAACAATTACATCTATTGATGTCAATGCAAGTGATGCCGTACAAGACGGTCAGTTACTCGCTACTATTTCATAAGGCAGATCATGAAGGTTAAACAGATTTTTATTGCACTTGCATTAGTCTTTTTTGCGACAACAATGTCGTTGCAGGCAGGAGGCTCCGAACAAGGTGCAACAGTCCCTGATGCCCCAACCCAAAAAAGTGTCCAAAAACCATATGAGTCCAAAACTATGAGTGAGTTGACGGCAAGTTTTTGGCAGACAACAGGAATTAATGCTATTTTTGATCTTAACGACGGAGAGAAAACATCAGAGCCTAAAGGGGTAGCCTACGAAAGAGAGATGAACTGGTTTGAGTCGTCTCTTGGTCGTATTATGATGATTATTATTGCATTTATATTGTTCTATTTGGCTATTGCTAAAAACTTTGAACCATTGCTTTTGATTCCCATAGCATTTGGCGGAATATTGGCAAATATTCCATTAGCTGGCATAGGCGGAGAACATGGTATGCTTGGTATCATCTACAACATGGGCATAGCAAACGAATTTTTCCCTCTACTTATTTTTATGGGAGTAGGGGCGATGACTGATTTTGGGCCACTGTTGTCAAATCCCAAAACAGCTATACTCGGAGGTGCTGCTCAGTTTGGAATCTTTGGCTCACTTGTTGGAGCTGTTGCTATTGGATTCTCTTTGCAGGACGCATCTGCTATTTCAATCATAGGTGGAGCAGATGGTCCAACATCTATCTTTATAGCCAACAGGCTCGCACCTGATATGCTGGGTGCTATTGCTGTAGCCGCATACTCATATATGGCACTGGTACCAGTCATTCAGCCTCCTATCATGAAGCTTTTGACCACAGTTGAAGAGCGGCAGATAGTGATGAGGAAGGGTAGAAAAGTACATAGACTTGAGAAACTTCTATTTCCAATTCTTGTACTCATGTTGACTATTATGATACTTCCTGAATCAGCACCATTAATAGGTGCATTCACATTTGGTAACTTTGCCAAAGAATCTGGTGTAGTAGATAGACTTAGCGATACTATGCAAAACTCTTTGATTAACATAGTTACTATTTTCCTAGGACTTGCAGTTGGCTCAAAGTTGGCTGCTGATAAGTTTTTAGTTGTAGAAACAATGGGGATTATGATTATCGGGCTTATCGCATTTTCTGCAGGTACAGCAATGGGTGTAATCATGGCAAAAATTATGAATAAGTTTTCTAAAGAACCCATAAATCCTCTCATTGGAGCAGCTGGGGTATCTGCGGTGCCTATGTCTGCTAGAGTTGTGAGTAAGGTTGGTTCTGATGCTAAGCCAGGAAATATTCTACTAATGCATGCAATGGGTCCCAATGTCTCAGGTGTCATTGGTTCTGCTGTGGCAGCAGGCGTGTTGCTGTCTATATTTAAATAAGCACAAAAGTGCTACAATAACACAAGTAAAGCAAGACAATTCTTTTTGCTTGTGAAACCTTATAAAAAAGAGGAACTAATGGCTGTAATTACTCCAAAAAGGCTCGATGAGCTGGGTCTGGAAGATATAGGAAGAGTTTTTTATAATACTGGATATAGTGAACTGATAGCACATGAAGTAAATCATAGAGAGTGTAAACTGTCTACATCTGGTGCCACGATTTGTGATACAGGTATTTTTACAGGCAGAAGTCCAAAAGATAAATATTTTGTAGATCAAGAGCCATCAAACAAGCATATTGCATGGGGTGATACAAATTATCCTATTGGCGAAGATATATTTGATGAACTTCTTGAGATTACTCAAAAACAACTTTCAGGAAAAGATATTTATATAGTAGATGCTTTTGCTGGGGCAAGTGAAGCGAGCAGAAGAAAAATCAGATTCATAACTGAAGTTGCATGGCAAGCACATTTTGTCAAGAATATGTTCATCAGACCTACTGAAGATGAGCTGACAGACTTTAAGCCAGATTTTGTTGTCTATAACGGATGCAAGGTTACTAATAAAAAGTATCAAGAACACGGTATGAACTCGGATGTATTTGTACTCTTTAATATAGAGAGAAATATCTCTATCATAGGTGGCACATGGTACGGAGGAGAGATGAAAAAAGGTATCTTCTCTATGATGAACTATTGGTTGCCACTTGAAGGAAAGCTCCCTATGCACTGTTCGGCAAATGTGGGTGAAAAGGATGATGTATGCCTATTTTTTGGACTTTCTGGTACTGGCAAGACTACACTCTCTACAGACCCAGGCCGTGCGCTCATAGGTGATGATGAACATGGATGGGATGATCATGGAGTTTTTAACTTTGAGGGCGGATGTTATGCTAAGGTTATCAACTTAGATCCTAGAAGTGAGCCAGAAATATATGGTGCTATCAGCAAGGATGCCTTGCTGGAAAATGTAGTATATGATGATACAGGTAGAGTCGATTATGAAGATGGAGCTAAAACAGAAAATACTCGCGTCTCATACCCTATCGAGCATATTATAAATCATCAACAAGATTTACAGGCTGGACATCCAAATAATATAATTTTCCTCACAGCAGATGCATTTGGTGTACTTCCTCCTGTAAGCAAACTCAACAAAGAACAGGCAATGTACTACTTTCTCTCTGGATATACTGCCAAAGTAGCAGGTACAGAGAGAGGCATTACTGAGCCAGTAGCTGCATTTTCAGCATGTTTTGGTGAAGCATTTTTACCGCTACACCCTACAGATTATGCAAAGCTTCTTGGAGAAAAGATAGATAAGCACGGTGTTAATGTTTATCTAGTTAACACTGGATGGACAGGTGGAGTCTACGGTGTGGGTAAAAGAATGAGTATTAAAGACACAAGAGCTTGTATTACTGGTATTCTTGATGGGTCTATAAATGATTCTGAGTTTGAAAGTCTTCCTATATTTAATTTGTCAATACCAAAATCACTCAAAGGTGTCCAAGACTACAGTATCCTCAACCCCGTCAAAACATGGGAAAATAAAGATGCATACATGAACACACTAACAAAGCTTGCAAAAATGTTTCAAAAGAACTTCCATCGTTATGATAGTCATGGAGATGAGTTCAATTTTGCATCTGCAGGACCACAGATTTAGCCCCAAGGTATCCCATGTTAACAAAACTCAAATTTAAACTCCTTAATATGTTTAGGGAGTTTTTAGTTTATCATAGCTCATCGCTCGAATTTAGAGCAGAGCTAATACTTCTAATGATCATGACTGATGGCGAAATAGAGCCTTGCGAAGAAGAGCTCATCCAGAAAATATCCGAAGAGATATACGGAGAAGATAGGGGCAGAGCAAGACTGCTTTCTGAGACCATACATGAGCTTCACGATAAAATTATCAACAATAATGGACTGGAATATGTTGACCTTGTTGTTAAAATATCTAATGACATTAAAAAAACTCCAAGATTTGTAAGCAAAATCAATATAGCACATCTCAGACAATTCAGAGAATGCCTTAAAGATGAAGAGGACTTAATATTCCATGATAGAGTGATCGACTTTTTGCTAGATTTAAAGGAAGAACATGGAGAGCTATAGAATTATTATTTCAGGCAAAGTACAGCATGTATATTATCGTAAGTTTATCTCACAAGCTTTTCAGAAGCTAGGCATTCAAGGATATATTAGAAATCTCCCAGATACTACTGTGAAGGTTATTGCTCGTATTTATGATGATGATTACAGTAATGTGATAGAAGTATTAAGAAAAGGTTCTCCTTTGAGTGCTGTATCGGATATCTCTATTGATATCATAAATGACGACGACATTATTTATGATGGATTTGAAATTAGAACCTAAATACAAAAAAATACAGTATAATATATGGGCACCTATTATTAGAGGTGCCCATATACATCTAAATGAAGGAGAATAAAATATGGATGCGATAAAAATATTGGGTAGCCTATTAAACAGTGGTGCACTATCAAAAGGCTCTGGTGGGGATGTTCTCGGAACTCTTATAGGAGCTGCTTTGGGAGGTTCTCAAAACGAACCTACACAAGGTGGTGGTTCATTGGGTGATTTGTTAGGATCCGTACTTGACGGTGGAGCATCTTCGTCATCTACTGGAGGACTAGGCGATTTATTAGGCGGTCTACTGGGTGGAGGTAAATCTTCTTCTGGAGGAGGAATTGGCGATTTGCTTGGTTCTGTCCTTGGCGGTGGGACTACTTCAAATGCAGCTACACCAACTGATGCAAAAGGGCTTGAAGATTTATTGGGGATAGGCAAAAGTGCTTCTGGAGGACTTGGTGGTTTGCTTGGAGGAGCTTTGGCAAAATACGGTCAAGTGCAAAATCCAAACTTGCCAACACCAAGTGCTGATGACTATAGTACTCTACCAAAAGGTATGAATCCAAGAGAAGCATCAAAAGAAGCAGAACTTATGATCAAGGCTATGATTAATGCTGCCAAATCAGATGGTAACTTTGATGAGGCAGAGCAGAAGAAAATACTCTCCAAGCTTGGGGATGTAACTCAAGATGAGATTAATTTCATTCGTAGAGAGTTTGCCACACCTCTTGATGTGCAAGAGTTTGTCAATAGTGTACCTAGAGGACTTGAACGACAAGTATATTTGATCTCTCTTGCAGCTATTGATTTAGATGAAAACTCTGAAGCGAAGTATCTTGGTGAATTAGCTAAAGAGCTTAGGATTGATACTGATGAAGCAAATCAAATCCATGCACAACTAGGGGCACCAAAAATCTTTTCGTAAAATCTTTTTGAATATAATTAAGGAGTAGCCAAGTACTTTAGATTTCGATATATCTTGTCGGATACACTTCGACTTTGGCTACCCCTTATCTTGTAAGGGGAGGGAGATAAAACTACTTTTTGAAAACTTTCTGTATAGCTTGCGGAAAGCTTCTTTCTCTATTTCTCTTCAGTGGAAGTATTGTTTTCTGCTGTTTCGTTTGTGTCCATGGAGGCGTTATCTTCTCCAGTGGCTTCAACATCATCTGCTGACATCACTTCTGTTGTATCAGTATTTTCCGCTTTTTGTGTGTGTCCATCAGCATAAGAGTAGAGTGTTATCATCAAAAGTGTAGCTATTGATATCATAACTTTTTTGATCATATATTTCCTTTGTGTGTATTATGAAAGCCAATGGGCTTATATACGAGAACGAATCTAAAGATTTTGCATATCCGAACAAAAGAAGTATAACTGAAGTGCGTTACTTTACTGTGAGTCTAACATTACCTGCCCAAGTAATACTAGGGGCTCAAGAGGAGCCCTTTTTTGTACTGATGTGTAATTTTTAGTATTTAGAGGTACCCTTAAATATCTTTTATCACAAAAGCTTCCATATCTGTGACAACTTCCTCAAGCGTTCTCTCTCCATTGATTACATGAAGTAAATCTTTGTTTGTATAGAATTTTTGAATCCCAGAAAGTGGATCAGTGTAGATTTTCATTCTATCATAAAATACCTCTATCTTGTCGTCACTTCTCTCTTCGCCTGGAGATGCTTCAGCTGCACGACCTAAAATTCGCTCTTTTGCTACATCTTCACTGACTCTTACTTCTATAACTGAAACAAGTGTAACACTATCTTCTTTTGCTTCTATTTTATCGAAGGCTGTCATCTGCTCTATACTTCTAGGATAGCCGTCAATGAGGATAGTATCTACAGGAGCATTTTTGATTGCTGCCATGATAGTGTTTACGATAATATCAAGCGGCACTAATGTGCCTTTTGAAATATAGCTTTCTATAGTTTGCCCTAGCTCGCTACCACTTGCTACTTCTGCTCTAAGCATGTCGCCCGTAGAGTAGTGTACAATTTTGTCACTATGTTTTTCGGCAATCATACTTGCATCTGTTGTCTTGCCTGATCCTGGAGCCCCTATGATTAAAAATAGTTTTTTACTCATATATTTTATCCTTCTGCTTGAATTTGCTGTCTTATTCTTAGACTGAGTTCTTTAAGCTGCTCGTTGTCTACTGGGCTTGGTGCCTTTGTAAGCAGACATTGGGCTCTTTGTGTTTTTGGAAATGCTATGACATCACGAATGCTGTCTGAGCCTACCATAAGCATTATGAGCCTATCTAGACCCAAGGCAAAACCACCATGTGGAGGTGCCCCAAATTTCAATGCATCCAACAAGAAGCCAAACTTCTCCTGTGCATCTTCTCCTGAGATGCCAAGAAGTTTGAATATCTCTGCTTGTATTGCTTCTTTATGAATACGAATAGATCCACCGCCAAGTTCAGTACCATTAAGTACAATATCGTAAGCGATAGAATTGATATCTTCGATATCTTCATGGTCTAATGTTGTCGGCTGAGTGAAGGGATGATGAAGTGCTTTGACTCTGCCATCCTCTATCTCAAACATAGGAAAATCCACTACCCATAGAAACTCAAATGTATCTTTAGGAATAATTTCCATCAGTTCAGCTAGATATATCCTAAACCTTCCCATATAGTCTAGAACAACTTTCTTTTCACCTGCACCAAAGAATACCACATCTCCCACCTTAAGCCCACAACGCTCAATGATTGCCAGAATATCCTCATCAGTAAAGAATTTTGTCAAAGGCCCTTTGAGCCCGTCTTCTTTCATTTGGAAATACCCTAAACCATGAGCTCCAAACTTCCGCACATAGTCTTCAAAGCCTTTCATTTGTCTCTTTGAAAAGATATTGTCGCCATTTGGTACCTTAAGTGCCTTGATGCGGTTTCTTTTTTCTGTTTTGGCTATGCTGGAGAATATCTCATTATCACATCTCTCAAAGATATCTATCACATCTACCATCGGCATATCATACCTCATATCCGGTTTATCTGTACCATAGTTTTCCATAGCATCAGAGTAAGTCATTCTATTAAATTTAGTGGGTATATCAAATCCACATTTGTCAAAGACATCATAGATGAGCTTCTCAGCGACCAAAATTACATCTTCTTGATCACAGAAACTCATCTCAACATCTATCTGAGTAAATTCAGGCTGTCTGTCAGCTCGTAAATCCTCGTCTCTAAAGCATTTGGCTATCTGAAAGTATTTATCAAATCCACTCACCATCAAAAGCTGTTTGAACAGCTGTGGGGATTGTGGTAAAGCATAGAACTCTCCGCTGTGCACACGACTAGGAACCAAATAATCTCTTGCACCTTCTGGTGTAGACTTTGTGATTATAGGTGTCTCCACCTCCAAAAACCCCAATTCATCTAATGCATTTCTTGCCACAATAGTTGCCTTGGATCGAAGTTTGAAAATATCATATGACCTTTGAGTTCTTAGTTCAAGATATCTATATTTGAGCCTGATCTCCTCATTGACTTTGTCATCACCAAGGTCAAATGGCATAGGTAGCGATCTATTCTCAATTATAAGCTTATCTACTACGATTTCGACTTTGCCTGTTTTTAGATTCGGATTCTCTAGTCCCTCTCCTCTTGCTCTTACACTTCCAGTAGCGATTAGCACAAACTGATCACGCACATCTTCAGCTTGTTTGTGTGCCTCGATGTCATCAGCAGGATCACATACCAGCTGTAGTACTTGATCCTTGTCTCTTAGGTCTACAAATATGATGCCGCCATGATCTCTACGACTAGATACCCATCCAGCCACCGAAACGACTTGACCGATATGCTCCTCACCAATATCTGCACAATAGTGTGTTCTCACGAATTATCCTCTTTATTTATTATTAGTATTGACGCGATTGTATCTAAAAATCACTTTGACACACAAAGTTTTAAGTCTAGAAATACATTCACACTTTTTTGATATAATTTCATGCTATACTGTCATTTATATATTATTGATACAAAAAAACACAAGGAGATATTATGTTTAGAAAAAAGGGTGTTGCATTATTGTTAGCAGGTTCGCTTCTTACGGGTCATGTTGCTCATGCAAGCTTTGGTGATGCCGTTGTAGGAGGTGTTGTAGGAGGTGTTGTAGGATCTGTGATTACCAATGAAGTCTACAAAAACAACAGAAACAAGAGGAGCTACAAGAGACCAGCAAAGAGATACAAGAAGCGAGTCAAAGCCAAAAAAAGATATGTTGCGCCAGTAATGACAAGCGAAAAGAAAATACAAAAATCTCTGTCAACCCTTGGTTTTTACCATGGTAAAATAGATGGAGAGATAAACTCTTATGAGACTCGTACTGCGATAAAGTCAATGAATAATGCCTATGAAATAGGAGATACAGCTTCATTAAGTCCAAAAGCAAGGGATGCTTTGATATATCTTGGTGATCTGTTTGTTTTTGATAGGACACTTATTTCCAAAGACAACAGTAAGAGGGCCAAAGGAAAAAAGATACAAACTGCTTTGAAAATACATGGCTTCTACCATACTAAAATTGATGGATCAGTAGGACCTGGTACAAGAAAAACCATATCTGAGTACAAGACTGCTAAAGGATTATCCCATGGTAATAGACTTGATTTTGAAGAAGAATATCAACTGATAAGTTCTGCCAAAAAGATGAATGATAAAAATATAGACAGCACAGTGACCTCGCTAAAAGGCAACAGTGCTCAAGCCAAAACAAATAGCGATAATAGTCTAGGCACTGTAGTGCTTCAGCCTGCCAATTAAGGGTATATACAATATATGAACCTTCAGACTATTCACTTTTTCTAACTATGTCTGCACCAAGAGCTGAAAGCTTACCCTCTAAGTTATCATATCCGCGATCTAAGTGATATATTCTTTTGACTTTGCTGGTGCCATTTGCCACCAGCGCCGCCAAAACCAAAGCTGAACTTGCTCGTAGGTCAGTTGCCATTACTGTGGCAGCATTCAGCTCATCTGTAGAATGTATGGCTGCTGTGTTGCCTTTGAGCCATATATCTGTACCTAAACGGTTGAGCTCACTGACATGCATAAATCGGTTTTCAAACAATCGCTCCTCTATCAGACTCTCTCCGTCAGCTATAGCAGCAACAGCCATGAATTGGGCTTGCATATCTGTGGGAAAGCCTGGATATTCTGCAGTAACAATATTGACAGGGGCTAATTTTTTTGCTGGATGGATAGTTATTTTCTCATTATTTATAGTGAAACTACACCCCATAGACTCTAATTTGTCTATGGTCGCCTGTATATGTTCTTGATTTACCTTATCGAGTGTTATTTTGGAACCAGTAATCGCTCCAGCACACAAATAAGTACCTGCCTCTATTCTGTCAGGAATTATCTCTATAGGCTTTTTAAATGAAAGAGTTTTACCAGCACTGCCAACTATCGTGATACGATCTGTAGCTATACCATCTATTTTGATGCCAGCATCAGCGATCATCTCACATAACTGTACAACTTCTGGCTCCCTAGCTGCATTTATTATCTCAGTTGTGCCGTGAGCCATAGCTGCAGCCATGACTATATTTTCAGTTCCCCCTACAGTAATCTTGTCAAATACAATTTTGGCACCATGAAGACCATTGGGAGCCTCAGCTCTAACATAACCACCCTTTATCTCCATTTTTGCACCCATGGCCTCTAGTGCTTTTAAATGTAAGTCAATAGGGCGTTGCCCAATTGCACAACCACCTGGTAGGCTTACTTCGCATTCTCCAAAGCGAGTCAAAAGTGGACCCAATACAAGTATGGAAGCCCTCATTTGAGACACTATCTCATATACAGCCTTAGTGGAATTGATGCTACTGTTATCTATGATTGCTACGGTATTATCATGCTTAACTGTTCCTCCAAGCATACTTAAAAGCTTGAGTAGTGTCCTTATGTCTACAACATTAGGTAGATTGGTTAAAATAACCTCTCTATCACTTAGTATAGTGGCTGCTATAATAGGCAGAGAAGCATTTTTTGCCCCACTGATTGTCACCTCTCCACTTAATTTTCTACCTCCAACAATCTCCAAATAATCCATATGTTTTCCATTCACTTAATTTTGATTGTATTTTATCATAATAGAATTAGCAAGAGATATATGCCACAAGGGATATTTTTTACTTCTAAGTATGTAAAATTAATATATTTTTATATAATTATTGATATTTTCATATATGTTTAATATTTATTAGTGTAATATATTACTTAATATTTAACTATAAAGTCTAATACATGGGCTTGGGAGCAGTTATGAGTGATACTCTTGATAGACTTAAGGCACTTAGCGATAAGCTAGAGGTGAAGCTGGCAGGCAAGACTGCAAGTTCACCTACAAAAGAGGTGAAGCCTATTGCAATAGCGGTCGTCAAACCAGTTAAAAAAATCCAAGATGTAGAAAAAGAGCACAGCAACACTGTCAGTACTCATACAAAATTGGCAGAACGAATTATCACACTTATGTCTATAGACAAGAATACAGAGAAGGTAAGAGCACAAAATATTCACAAAGTAGCAAGACTTTATCAAAAACTCAATATACAAGAGAAAGCACCAGACTTCGATCAGATATTTATCTACAAAGCAATGAATATCAGCGGAATTGGTCTAAAAGAGGATGACTTTGGTGAGATTAGAGAGGGAAAATACTGTCAAATTATTGCAATCACCTATGAACCAGATAAAAACGGCAAAAAAAAGGCTAAAAATATCTCATTGAGCTACTTTGGAAAAGCTGAAAAGCTTGCAGAGCGGCTAAAAAATGATATTATGGAATTTGTGTTACGCTGGAGATACGAAAAGGCCTTTCAAAATCTTGAGCACTATAGATATTTACTTGACAAAATAAAGCCTAGTGATAAGCTTTTTTAAATACCCGCTTTAGAGGTGCCCTTTAGTATACTTTGTTGTCAACATTAAGGGGTATATCTAAAGAAATATAGGGTAGAATTCTATAAAATTATAGAGGTAAAAATGCATATCGACATAACCCCAGAAAATTTACTGATACAGCTTGGTTACCCTACAACTCCTGTTATGCTAGAACAAATGAAAGATATTATTGACAATACAAGAGGATTTAGTAAATTCTCAAAACATATTTTGAGCCTAAATGACGAGCTTAGGCATTTGGCAGGCTATATCGCTATGTCAAACTCATTTAAGTATCTCAAAATCAAAACAGATAATAGTAGTACGGATGATGTGAGTGCATTTGTTAAAACTCTAAATAAATGGAGCGACAAATATAAAGTATCACTCGAAAAAGTAGATGGAAAAAATACATTTTATGTAATCGGTCAAGCATAACCCTGCCGTATGCCACTTAACAGATTGAATCAAGAGCAGCTAAAGGCTGCAACAGCCGCTAGTGGGCAAAATCTAGTCATAGCTAGTGCCGGCACGGGAAAAACCTCTACGATAGTCGGAAGAATAGTTCATTTACTTCAAGAGGGTGTAGAGCCAGAAAAGATATTACTACTCACATTTACCAACAAAGCAGCTGGTGAAATGATAGCTAGGCTAGGAGCCTTTTTTCCAAAAAAAATAGTCGATCGTATAGAGTCTGGTACTTTTCACGCTGTTTGCTATCGTTGGTTGAAAAAGATTACTCCCAGTTTGTCCCTTAAGCAGCCTTCAGAACTGAAAACACTATTTAGAAGTGTATATGAAAAAAGGCAGTTTACTAGACTGGGTCATGATGTAGAACCATTCTCTGCCACCTACCTATATGAGATGTATCAGCTTTATCAAAATGCCTCGCTGGAGAGCTTTGATATGTGGTTTCTGGAACTATATCCCGACCATGAGCCACTGATGGATATATATCTTGATATTTGTGATGAATTTGAGAGAACAAAGCAAGATTATGGGTTTGTATCTTTTAACGATTTGCTTCTTCATACTAAAGAATATGTCACAGATAATCACATACATTTTACTGAAATACTAGTTGACGAATATCAGGACACCAACACTCTCCAAGGGGCTCTCATAGACACACTTAGGTCAGATTCACTCTTTTGTGTAGGTGACTATGACCAGAGTATATATGCCTTCAATGGTGCTAATATCAAAAATATATCTACTTTTGCAGAAAGATACTCAAATGCAAAAGTTTTTACTCTAACAAAAAACTATAGATCAGTAGCTCCTATACTCTCTCTTGCAAATAGGGTTATAGAGAGAAATGAGAGAATATACCCCAAAAAGCTGGAGGTAGGAAGGGTGGGTGATGCACATTCTCCTAGATTGCTCATATATGACGAGCTTTTTGAGCAGTACCAGTCTATTTCAAGGCAAATCAAAAAAAGTCATCTTCCCAATGAGCACATAGCAGTCATATTTCGCAACAACTCTAGTGCTGATGGTATCGAAGCAAGCCTTAGAGACCTTGGGCTGCCGTGCAAGAGAAAAGGTGGTGCTAGCTTTTTTGATGCAAAAGAGGTGAAGTTTCTCCTAGATATTCTTGCATTAATGACAAACCCTAAAGACATGATGGCATTTATTCATATTTTTGAATATGGGAAAGGTATCGGCACTGCATTATCAAAAGAGTTTTTTCTATGCCTTGTGCATTTTGGAAATGGAAATTTGATGCGAGGAATCCTGCATCCAGAGCAGTACGACCTGCCCAAACTTAACCCAAACAAAAATATGCAATTGGGTCTTTTTGATGATGATTTAGACATAGGATCTGTAAGTAGATTTAAAGATATAAACATTAGTGAAGCACTCAGGTCTCATCCTCTACTGAAGCATCCGAAACTTAGTGTTGACGGATTGAAGTTTTTTATCAGTTTTTATCAGCTAATGAAAAGCGTCCAGCAGAGCAGAGTTCCCAAAAGCATTCTTGCTGCTGTGATTGACTCAGATTTATATGCTGTGATTGTCGATATCTTGTCTACACAAAGAGCTAGGTTGAAAACAGGAGAGGTCGATCAGGAGAAAAAAGGGCAGTCTAAAGACAGAATACTCCGTAAGGCAGGGATATTACTGAATCTGTCTTCTCACTACAAGGAGTTAAATAGGTTTGTCAATGCTATGATATTAGGTGGTGGAGAGCTGAGCGAAGGAGAAGGAGTAAACCTGCTTACTGTTCATGCCTCCAAAGGACTTGAGTTTACTGAAGTATTTGTAGTCGATCTGATGGATACTAGATTTCCAAACCATAAACTAATGAATAAAAGTGGAGGGGCATTAGAGGAGGAACGCAGACTCTTCTATGTAGCAGTCACCCGTGCCAAGGATAGACTATCGCTTTCATACGCAAAATATGATAGAGTCAGAAAAATTGATTTTAAACCATCACTATTCTTGTTTGAAACAGGACTACTCAAGGGAGAGCCGATATACCCCAATGAAAAAGAGTAGCATTTTTTAGTATAATCTATTTTCGTAATATACATCAAGGTGAAGTAATGATTAGAATTGTTCCAGTTGTGTTTTTGTTGACAATATCTCTATTTGCGAGATTTTCTGCAATCCCAACCATAGAGTGTGAGGCCTTCAATAACATGAAGCATACTACAAACAGCAATAGCGTTGTGTTAGATACCAGTAAAAAGTATATAGTTTTGAAAAAGTACAAAGGTCAATATCTATTACTCTTAAAGGGTCAAAACCCTGCCCAGAGGTGGGTGAATAGTGAATGTTTTTCAACCAAAAAAGATAAAATCATTCAAATAGATAAAGTTAGCAAAAAGTAGATGCCGCAAAGGCATAGTAGATGCAAAAAATTAAATGAGGATAAAAGATGAACAAAATAACAATATATCATAACATGAAACTTATTGGATAAATGCAGTATGGATAGGTTTGGATATATAGGAATCGGAATAATGATGTTGCCATTTTGGATATTTCTGTATATGAATGTTGACAAAGTAGTAAAAGATAAAATGATTAAACATGGCATGATAGGAGCTATCATTGCAATAGCAACTGAACATATCTTTATCAAAGACTACTGGGTTCCTCCTCCTTTGTTTGGAATCGAAGGTTTCTATTCACTAGAAGATTTTATTTATGGTTTTTTGATAGTGGGCATCTCTATTTCTATATATAATTATGTGTTTGCATCAGAACCCAAACATATACACAAGAAGTATAGAGTTTTTTCTTATGCGTTAGTCATATTAGTCTTAGGATCTTTTTATATACTTAGTACAATTTATGGCTACAACTCCACTATTGTTATATCACTGGCTATGTTTGCTGCCGCAGTTGTTATGATTATTATTCGAAATGATCTCTGGAAAAAAGCACTTATGTCTGGTCTAATGGTGCTGTTTATACTCATTTTTATCCACATGATTCTTTTTAACATCTTCCTTACTGGCTGGTGGCATAGATACTGGTTGCTTGCAGATGGTCCATACGCTTATTATATACTAAATATACCATGGATAGAGTATATATGGTACTTTAGTATAGGGTTTTTCATGAGTATTATCTCTGATTTTTCACACGGTAGAGCTAATAATAGCACAAAGAAGTAGGATTATTTTTAGCTTTCAGAACATTATGATAAAATCGCGGTAAATGTAGTCTCACCAATGATAGTATATATAAAAAGGAATTAAATTGCTAAGTACAGTTAAGATAACACAAAGATATGGAAAAAGAGTGCTTTTTGATAAGATAAGTATCACTTTGGATGCGGGCAAGAGATACGGGCTTATCGGAGCCAATGGGGCTGGAAAGTCAACCTTTATGAAGATTTTATCGGGTGAGTTAGACCCTACAGATGGCGAAGTACAGATACAGCCAGGAGCCAGATTGGGATCACTTAGTCAAAATCAATATGCCTTTGAGGAGTTTGCACTCAAAGATGCTGTGCTTTATGGAAACAAAAAGCTATATGAAGCTCAAAAAGAGAAAGAGAAGCTCTATATGGAAGGTGATTTTGACAGTGATGAGGTCAATAATCGCCTAGGAGAACTAGAGATGGTCTGTGCAGATGAAGATCCCACATATGAGAGTGAAGTCAAGATAGAAAAGCTTCTTACTAAACTAGGCTTTCCTGTAGAGCAACATGATGAGCCAATGAGCTCTATCACTGGTGGTGACAAATTCAAAGTATTGTTAGCACAGGTTCTCTTCCTCAAGCCTGATGTTCTCTTGCTTGATGAGCCGACCAACAACCTTGACATAGAGACAATATCATGGCTTGAAGAGGAGCTTAAGCGACACGAAGGTGTGCTAGTGGTCATCTCGCACGATAGACATTTCCTCAACGGTGTTGTTACACATATCTTAGATCTGGACTTTCAAAATATCCGTGAGTTTACAGGTAGTTATGATGACTGGTATATCACCGCCAATCTACTAAGCAAGCAGGCAAATACGGATCGAAGCAAGGCACTCAAGGAAAAAGAGGAGCTTGAGAAATTTATTGCTAGATTTTCCGCCAATGCCTCCAAGGCAAAGCAGGCAACAAGCCGTCAAAAACAGCTAGACAAGCTAGAAGTTGGTGAAATACAAATTTCGAGCCGTAGAGATCCCTCAATCATGTTCAAGCCACACAGGGATACTGGAAATGAAGTACTTGAAGTCAAGAATCTTAGTAAGAGTTATGATGCAGAACAAGTATTTGAGGGGCTTAGCTTTAAAATCAATCCAAATGATAAGATTGCACTCATAGGCGCCAACGGTGTAGGCAAAAGTACACTACTAGAGATACTTATGGGCAAGATTAAGGCAGATAGTGGAAGTTATAATTGGGGACAAACAGTCACCACAACATATTTTCCACAAAACGCCACAGATGTGGTAATGGGAGATGAGGAGTTGCCACAATGGATCCAAGGATTTGATCCCAAATGGCATATTGATGATATTCGCAAAACTCTAGGTCGTATGCTTTTTTCTGGAGAAGAGCAAAAAAAGAAGGTTGATGCTTGCTCAGGAGGAGAGAAGCATCGTGTTATGCTTTCCAAGATGATGATGGACTCTGCCAATTTCCTTATACTTGATGAGCCCAACAATCACCTCGACCTTGAGGCTATAATTGCCTTGGGCGAGGCACTACATGGCTATCAGGGTGGGGTAATCTGTGTCTCACACGATAGGGAACTGGTAGATGCTTTTGCCAACCGCATTATCAAACTAAACGAAGATGGTACATTTATTGACTTTGAGGGCGACTATGAGGCATATGTGGAGGAAACAGGAGGGCACTAAAGGGATTTTGGGTAGAGAGATAAGTATTTTTACTCACTTATCTCTACTTTAGCCTTCTTAAGCGTCACCGTTTTCAGGTAAACTTCTTTGACCTAGCTCGTTGTCTATCATCAGTATTCCATAGCCATCAGACTTGACCATTTTCAGCTTGGCAATGATCTCACCTACTGAGGCTTCCTCTTCAACCTGCTCATTGACAAACCATTGAAGTAGATTGTAAGTGGCATGATCTTTCTCTTTTAGAGCCATATCAGACAGTTCATTTAGGCTCCGTGTCATTAGTTGTTCATGTTCTAGGCTTAGCTTAAATATCTCAAGTAGTGTGCCAAATTTTTTACTGGGCTTTTCTAGTGCCTCCAAAGTAATACTTGCACCTTGCTCTATGAGATAGTTGTATATGCGAGTAGCGTGCTGATGTTCTTCTTCATACTGCAGTAGAAACCATTTAGCTGAGCCATTGTAATCATTTTTACTACAGTGTGCCGACATGGATAGATATAGGTATGCAGAGAAAAACTCATGGTTTAGTTGTTTGTTGAGTGCTTTCGTCATTTTTTTACTAATCATTCATTGTCCTTTTGTAATCAATTTTATATATTTTTATTGTATCATGCTTTTCATAACAAGGCTAGACGAAAGTTGAATTTAAAAAAAGGTGTGTGTTTTTGGTTGCGGGAGATGGATTTGAACCATCGACCTTCGGGTTATGAGCCCGACGAGCTACCAAACTGCTCTATCCCGCGACAGATAAGAAATTTCTTTCTCGTTTAATAAGGAGTGAGATTATAGCTTGAAAAACTATATCTAAACTTAACTATCTTTTTGGATGGGGCGGAGGGATTCGAACCCCCGAATACTGGTACCAAAAACCAGTGCCTTACCGCTTGGCCACGCCCCAACAATACAAAGCCATACGGCTTATGTGGACGGCATTATAGCAATAAAATCTTTAGATGTCAAGAGTTTGAACAGGAAATATTTTCAAAGATTTAGCACAAATATACAGGATACTCTATGAGAAGCATGTATATACTATAAAAACCCTATTTGCTTAAATTCATGTAAGTGTTTTGATGGCACTCCTACCCATTTTCTTGCTATAGTATGATAGATTGATCTAAAGTCTATAGAATGTACTAGGTCGCCATTACGGTCTAAATTTTTAAGTGATGGATGGTTGCCATAGATGCCACCCTTGACCATGCCTCCAGTGATAAAATGTGGAGCGGCTGTACCATGATCTGTGCCTTTGTTGGCATTTTGAGATGCTCGTCTACCAAATTCAGAGTAGGTCATTATGAGCACATCATCCCATTTGCCAGACGCTACGAGATTTTGCCTGATTGTTGCTATGCCTTCTGATAATTGCTTGAGTAGACTGGAATGCCTGCTGTCTTGGTTTGTATGTGTATCAAATGATCCTAAACTAACTTTGAAAAATGGTATACCAGTATCGCTATTGATGAGTTTAGTTGCGGCTTCAAGCTGCCGTCCAAAAGTTGATTTTTTGAATCTGTGGGATAATTCCATACTCTTGTCTAAGGAACTCTTCAGTAGATCGGCACCTTTGCGTATCTCAGCCTCAGTGTGCAATATATGATATAAAGCTTTATTGTCTCCCGCAAGAGATATACGACCCTTTATCTGTTTGGATTGTTGCAAAAACCTCTTGATGCTGCCTATTTTGATGACACCTTGCGATAAACCAGACAGAGGTCCGTACTCTCCCCCTAGAATGACTCCTTTTAAGCTATTGCTTTGAGGCATATTTAGTGTATTGAGCCAACCATCATCTAAATACTCCTGTGCACTTGATGCTGTATCCCATATCTCAATAGAGCGAAAATGTGATCTATTGGGATTTGGATATCCTACTCCCTGTATCAAAGCCAATTCATCTCTTTCAAACATCTCCTTGAACTCTACCATGGACGGATGAAGTGCTATGTTGTTACTGAGGCTATGTATATCTCTATTTTCTATTGCCAAACTTGGTCTAAGTTTGTAGTACAGTGGGTCTTGGTATGGTATGACGGTATTTAGCCCATCATTCCCACCCTTTAGCTCTATTAGTATAAGATGTCTTCTTTTTTGCAATAATGCATTGCTTGCATGCAGCGATAGCGGAAATGCCGCTGCTTGAAGTGCAATAAGCTTTAATAGTGTTCTTCTGTTCATAATGTCCTCACTTTAATTGATATAATGGATGTTGCAGTATGGTTCGTATCGTCTGCTTGAAGTTATTAGACGGAGTAAGATATACATTTATCGGCAAAAGTATTTTTGCCACCCTCTCTTCCTCTGTTTTACCAGCTTGTGTCAAATCAAAAAGGTCATATCTAAGCTTTTGCATCTCATCACCTCTCGTTAGTTTGCTCAAAAAACCTTTTCTGAGCAGTAGAGTATTTGCATCTATCCAGTTTTTCCCTCCTTTCCATCCTTTGACATTGGGCGGGTCAAGTAGTAGCTGTCCTAGTCTTTTGGCATACTGTACTCCAAGCACGGGATCAAAGTCTTTGTACCCAAAAGTACGCAGTGTTCCTACAGTAAGTTCAATGGGTGACTTGATCATTGTGCCTCTAACAGCTGGGTCTCTAAAATGCTTGGATGTCAGTATGGCAAAGAGAAGAGGTCGGATCTCATAGTTTTGCTCTTTCAGTAGTCTCGAGAGCCTGCCTAGCTCACTTTCATCAATGTCATAACTGACATAGTGATACCATAGTTTTTTTACAATATGTCTAGATGTTGCATTTTGTTCTAAAATGATATCGATCATATCGTGGGCATCGAAGTTGCCTTCATGACCAAATATCTGTTTCTTTCCACTATCATGAAGCTTTTTTTTGAATCTAAACTTGAGATTACGATTGAGGCTGTATCCAGTCAATGCCCGAGATAGCTCTTGAATATCTTTTTCACTATAGTTCCCCTCTCCCATTGTAAAGAGTTCTAGAAACTCCCGACCTAGATTTTCATTGGGATGACCTTTCTTGTTCACGCGGTTATCGAGATAGATTAGCATAGCAGGATCTTCTACTATAGCATGCAAAAGTTTAGCATAGTTCCCAAAAGCATGTTTTCTAAAAAGCATGTTTTGCTGATACATTACCATAGGATGTTTTGTTTTCTTTAGTCCAGATGTGAAATGATTATGCCAAAACAGAACCATATGCTCCAAAAAAGGATCTTCTGTTTTTAGCATTTTTTTAAACCATAATGCTCTAAGCTTCGCCCATTCTTTTCTGCGAATCTTTTGAAATGCATTGCGTTCGCTGGCATTAAGCTTGGAGAATTTTTTATGTGGCCTAGATGGCTTTTGTGCGTAGAGTGGGGCTGTTTCATCTTCAATACCCGTTGAGTGACTGAGTATTTTTTTGACTGCCTGTTTGTAGTTTTTACTTTGAAGACATACAGAGAGTTGTTTTTTATCTACACCAAACGAAGTACGATTGAGTAGATGTATACACTCAGATATATCAGTAGCAAAAACTGATAGAGGTATGATTGATAATAGGAGATACTTGAGCATCGATATCCTTTCTTTTTCGTGATATACAATACTAGTATATAATACGCTAATGCAGATTAACTAAATATTAATGACTATTAACACATTTCATAAGTGATAGGGTTCAATATATACCTGAATTAGATATAATACTTTGCTTATATAGATAACACTAGGGATAAACATGTTAGAAGTGACAAAAAGAGTAGAGAGAGCTATAGATGTAATCAAAAAAGGTGGCATGGTCATCATGATGGATGACGAAGATAGAGAGAATGAGGGTGATCTGGTCTATGCTGCGACATTTTCTACACCCAAGATGGTCAATTTTATGGCAAAAGAGGCTAGAGGCTTGATATGCACTCCTATCACCAAAAAACTTGCAAAAAGCTTAGACCTCATGCCTATGGTGTACAATAACGACTCCAATCACGAGACAGCATTCACGGTCTCCATAGACTCTACTACTGCTAGCACTGGTATATCCGCGGCAGAGAGAGATGATTGCATCTCCAAGCTTGCCAATCCTTTGACGGTTAGTAGTGATTTTGTGAGACCTGGACATATATTTCCTCTCATCGCCAAAGATGGGGGTGTGCTAGTGCGTACAGGGCATACAGAGGGTTCCATAGATATATGCAGACTGGCTGGACTTTCTCCAGTAGCAGTGATCTGTGAGATCATCAAAGATAATGGAGAGATGGCACGCATGGATGACCTCGAAGTGTTCTCTGTAGAGCACAATCTCCCTATAGTCTATATATCTGATATCGTATCTTATAGATTATCCAACGAACAACTTATCAAAAGAACCTCAGAAGAAGAGAGGGATTTCAGAGGAGTCAAGGTACAACAGTACACCTACAGCGATCACTTAGATAGGATTCATACGATCATACAGTTTTACTCATCTCACGAAACAGCCAATGTCAAATTTCACAACATTGCTCCAGACATAAATATCATACTTGATGACAAACGATTTGAGGCATTAAATAGCTCTATAGAGTATCTCAAGCAAAACGGAGGAGTTTTAGTTTTCCTAGATACTAAAACGATATCCAAGGAGCAAGCCAGAGAATTTGGAGTAGGTGCACAAATACTCAAAGACCTAGGCATCAAAAATATAAATCTCCTCACCAACACAAAAGATACAGAGTTTGTGGGACTTGCTGGTTTTGGTCTGCATGTAGTTGAAAAAATAGTCATAACCTGATACAGCTCCAAAATATGTCAATCTGACATATTTTTACCACATGTACAATTTTTCCATTACAATGCCTTTAGGGCACCTCTAATAATAGGTGCCCTTTATATTGTCTAGGAGTTTTTGATGGAAGAATTGATAGTACAGGGTAAAACAAGTATAAAGACACTAAATACAAAGAATCATTATCTCACAAAGGGCAACCACAAGGGATTGCCCCTATGGGCAGATGAATTTTTCATGATGGGGTTTTTAAAATGACTGCATTACGAGACTTGCACAAAGATGACAAGCCAAGAGAAAAACTCCTACATAAAGGGGTACAGGCCCTAAAAAATGATGAGCTACTAGCCATACTTCTAGGATCTGGTGTACAGGGTAAAGATGTGCGTAAGTTGAGCAAAGAGATAGTCTCTCTTATGGATAGGGGCTTTGATACACTCACTCTAAAAACTTTATGTGATATACATGGTTTAGGTATCGCCAAAGCTTCACAGATACTCGCATCACTTGAACTGAGTAAACGCTACCTCATACGCACTAACAGACGCATCACCGATGCAAAAGATGTCTATGATGAGCTACACAAATACGCCAACAGACAGCAAGAACACTTCCTGACCATTACCCTAGATGGTGCAAGCCACATCATCAACACCCGTACTGTATTTATAGGCACACTCAACCAGTCACTCGTCCACCCTAGAGAAGTATTCACTGATGCCATTGCTGACCGTGCAGCAGGCATCATCATCGCTCATAACCATCCATCTGGTACGCTAGAAGCGAGTAGGGCAGATGTGGCTATCACGCAGAGATTGATGGAGGTTTCCAAACTTGTGGGCATAGAGTTACTAGACCATGTAATACTCTCAAAGCAGGGGTATTTTTCGTTTTCGGATGAGGGATTGTTGTGATGGGCAATGTATATGATGCGTGGAATAGTGTTAAAAAGAAAACAGAGAAGACACAACGAAAGTTGGGAATCAAAGCACGTGATATATTTTGGTTAAAAGTAGGCAAGAATATTGAACATGAAGTATATGGAAAAGGTGAGGAATTTTTGCGTCCTGTGATTATCATACGTCAGCTTACAAGTGATTTGTTTGTGGGTGTACCTACAACCAGCACAAAGAAAGAAAACAATGACTACTTTCATACCATTACCTATAAGAACCGAAAAAATACAACGGTGTCTAGTGTGGCAATGTTGTTGCAGTTTAAAACATATAGTAAAAAGAGGCTGTTGAGTAAAATAGGAACAGTTCAGAAAAGTGAATTTGATGTGATTGTAAAGAAATTAAAAAGAGTGATTGACCCTACTTGCAAGGACTAGTACCTTATGTGCAAGCAGGTGTGCCTTTCGGCTAATACTGGGAGTTATCCCATGCAGAGATTATAGCATACATCTAGTTAAAAGTCAATCATAGGGTTATTTTAGGTAAAATATCTGCCAATACAAGGTAGAGGGATTTAGATGGGCGATGAGCAGAAGAAGCAACTGGAACAGCAACTTTGGAACATAGCAAATGAGCTTCGTGGGAAGATGGATGCGGATGAGTTTCGGGATTATATATTGGGGTTTATCTTTTATAAGTATCTGTCTGGAAAGATGCTGGCTTATGCCAATGATTTACTAAAAGAAGACGGTGTTACTTACCTTGCGTTAGATGAAAATTCTGATGAGGGCAAAGAGTATTTGGCTGCCATCTCTGAAGAGTCTTTAAATAAACTGGGTTACTTTTTAGAGCCGTCTAAACTTTTTTCTCAGGTAGCAAAAAGAGGTAAAGAGAGCGACACACTCATCATAGAAGAGCTTAGTGAGATACTCAACGACATCGCCAACTCTACCATGGGTACGGAGAGTGAAGATGATTTTGAGCATCTGTTTGAAGACTTGGACTTGGCTTCTACTAAGTTAGGGCGTACTGTGGAGGCTCGTAACACGCTCATCTCTAAAGTGCTTACACACCTTGATGCCATAGACTTTGACTTGCAAAACCAAGAGCGTGATGTGCTGGG
>JAAXPZ010000057.1 GCA_012329065.1 Sulfurovum sp.
AGACTTGATACAGATGCAAAGTAAAATTTATAAAGTATAAAATGCAATACAAATACATAGGGAAAACAGGACTCAGAGTAAACCCGATATGTTTGGGTACGATGACCTTTGGTACGCAGGCTCACAATATTGCTATTTTTAGCCACTTATGGCACAACCAAATCTAGATTTTGAAGCCCATACTTTTGGCTCCATCAAAACTACTGCCCATTTCCTTCTCAATCTCTTCGATGAAGTCTTTCATGGTAAACACACTCTCATCTCGCATGGCTACCTTGTAGGCAGTATTTTTTATGACTAGATTGATCTGTCCGCCTGTTAGCTCATACTTTGCCAGAGCTAAGATGTCAAAACCCTCTTCATAGTCTGCATTCTCAGGTAGCATAAACTGCCAAAGTCTCAGTCTCTGCTTTTTGCCAGGTTTTTTAAACTCTATTTTATGATTGAACCGTCTAGAGAATGCTTTATCGATATTGCCTAGTAGGTTTGTCGTGGCTATCAGTATACCTTCAAACTGCTCTATCTGCTCTAAAAATATATTTTGCATCTGGTTATGCATTTTATCTGCTGAACTTCCAGCCCCCTCACTTCTAGAGCTTAAAAACTGATCTGCCTCGTTAAGCAACAATATAGGCTCTACTTTGGCTTTCTTGCTTAGCTCTTTAAAATCATCAAATATCCGCCTGACATTTTTCTCACTCTCACCTACATACATGGATAAGATCTTAGAACAGTCAAAACTGAGAATCGGTTTTTTAAGTGTTTTTGCCAAACTCACCGCCGTCATAGTCTTGCCTGTTCCCGCTGCACCATAGAAGATTATTCGTGCATCTATACCTTTTCGCTTGTCCTTTATCCCCCAATCTCTCAGTTTTTTGTAAACAGCCTTGTCAACCTGTCTGACAACTGTCTGGAGTGTCTCTCTAGTTTTGGGGTGCAATACCACATCATCTAGCGTAGTGCTTGGCTTAAGGTACTCAAAAATATCCTGCTCCTTGACAAGCATATCGAGTTTGAGTTTTGTTACTTTTTTCTTCTTTTTTGGGTGTATTATTCTTTGCATTACCTCATCTTGCAAATAAAATGATCTACTCACTCCACCAAACATATTTAGTATCTCCTCATAATCGATAATCCCCTCTGTGATTAGCCTAGAACCCTCTTCGAGTAGTGCTCTGTTTTTGATTTTCTCGTACTCGTCAAAACTAATTAGCTCTATGAGGGTATTCATATCTCTAAACTGCCCCTCTCCACCACTATACTCCTCTTTGAGCAGTGCTAGAAAGATCATTTTTTCCTTTTCGCTTAACTCTTTTTCTTCAAAAAACTCTTCTACAACTATAGGAGTATCTGTGACTTTGAGCCGCTCATCTATACGAGCACTCAAAAGTGACAACTTATTTTTGAGTCTTCCTACACTAAGTGAGCTATCTGTCAGCCCTTGCTTAAATGTGGATATAGTATGCAATAGACCTACCATATCAAATTGATCCTGTAGATACTCCAAGTGATCTGTATAGGGCTTGATATCTGGTAGCTGTATCTCCAAGGAACCCTCTTCTAATAACCTTAGTAGTGCGATACTAGGTGTTACAGAAGCATTAAGTAGCTCCAATTGAGATGCCTCGTGTGCTTTAAACTGTCCAAAGCTAATCTGCGTTATCCAGCCCAGATCTAGCAGTTTTTTAACAAATGGTAGCTTTTTAAGATAGCTATATGATTTGTCAGAAAAATTACTCCTAAGTATATCGAGTACAGAAACCTCTTCTATGCCTTTGATATAGCCTCGACATACATATCTTATAAGCTCTGCTTCTGTTTTGTTGCATTTGAGATGTTTGTATATAACTGTTTTACGAACATCATCACTCTGTATAAATTCAATGATATATTTCAATATTTTTCCTGATATTTTTTATAGAAGTTTATGGATTATATCATAAGTTTATCAAAATATATTTTGGTACAATATGACGACAAAAAAGAAGAGGATTAAATGAAAATGATGTTGAAAATACTTGCACTGCCAATGGCTATAGTGATTGTTGCTGGTTGTAGTAGTGGAGCTAGTGATGGAGCGATAAATTATAAACCATTTAATGCTCCACCTATAAGCACAAAACTCAAAGATAAGTATCTCAAGGGCATCAATGATACCAGATCCGTAGGTAGAAAATGTGGCGATCATGGGTACTATCGTCCAGCTTCTCCACTTGTGTGGAATGATAATTTATATAGGTCTAGCTATGAGCACAGTTGGGATCTGCTCAAGTCAAATACACTCAGCCATAATGGAAGTGGCACAAGTTCAGATTGGTCGGCACGCGTCTTAAGACTAAGTGTGGGCAGCACTCCCCAAGACAGAGGCGAGAATAATGGCTATGGCAGAAGTGTTGGTGAAAACATATATGTTGCTAAAGGTGGTCATTTGGATATAGAAGATGCTATAGAATGGTGGCTTCAGAGTGATGACCACTGCAGGAATCTGATGTCTAGAGATTACAAAGCCATAGGCATAGCCAAAGTAAACGGCAACTCCGACAGCAGATGGGATGTCTACTGGACTGGGAATTTTGGAATATAAAGAGCATCCCTATTAATGACTTGTCAGCCTGCAATACTGCTCTGCTTGAGATTTTCTTTTAGTTCACGCTTGAGTACCTTGCCTGTGGCGTTTTTAGGCAACTCATCGATAATATGTATCTGCTTTGGTACTTTGTAGTTGGCCAAATGTTCCCTCAGATATTTCCTGAGCCCCACTTCGTCTATGGTGTCCATCTCCTCTTCTAGTTCTAGGTAAACTATCGGTATTTCGCCACTTCTCTCATCTATGATACCTATTGCTGCTGAAGCTACTACTCCATCATAAAGATCGACCACTTCCTCTATTTCTCTTGGATAAATATTGATTCCTTTGGAGATGATAAGATCTTTTCTTCTATCTACAATATACAAAAAGTCATCTTCATCCATATATCCCATGTCTCCCGTCAAAAGCCAGCCACCCACAATACTCTCCGCTGTGGCTTCTGGGCGACCCAGGTACCCCTGCATGACATTGTCACCTTTTGTGATGATGTCGCCCACTTCTCCTCTCGGGAGTTCCGCCATAGCTTCATCTACGATTTTGATCTCATAGCCTGGCAGTGCAGTGCCTACTGATTTTGGCTTTTGCTTATCAAAGGTATTCATAGATACAGCTGGTGATGCCTCGCTGAGCCCATAGCCTTCAAGCAGAGTAGATCTTTTAAATTTGGCAGCCATGGCATCTAGAGTCTTGGGCTGTAGAGCTGCTGCTCCAGATATGAATGCTCGTATCTTGTTGAACCAGATAAAATACCACGGTAGTCTAGCTTTGGCTAATACACTATATACATCAGGTATGCCAAAAAATATAGTAACTCTCTTTGTTAATACCTGTTTAAATACATTGGAAAATGGCTGCACTGATCGTACAATAACCATACTTCCGCCCGTATAAAGAAAAAGCATTACAGCTATAGAAAATGTAAACGAATGAAACATAGGAAGAAACACTATAGATCTATCTTTGTGAGTGACATTGATTGTCTGTCTTCCTGAGTTAGCATTTGAGAAAATATTTTTATAACTTAGCATAGCTCCTTTTGGCTTACCTGTGGTACCAGAGGTATATATGATAACTGCTGTATCATCCAAGGCTGAAGCGACTAGTCCCACATCCAGTGTAGTAGATATAGCTTCCAAAAATGGTATATTTTGGACATCCGTATGCTCCATCTCTCCTTCCCAGATAGTTAACAAACAAAGCTCGTCTGCCCTGCTGTCTTCTATGACTTTTTGATGAACCATAGAGCCTATAAGTAGTGTTGAGCCGCTATCTTCAAGTATATAACTAAGCTCTTCTCCTTTGAGAAAAATATTGATAGGCACCAGAACTGCCCCTAGCTTGGATACTGCAAATATCGCATAAATAAACTCAGGAGAGTTTCTCAAAAATAGTGCTACTTTGTCTCCTCTTCCTATACCTCTATCATGCATATATGCTGCAAGTTTATCTGCCTTGTAGAGTATCTCCTCGTATCTTATCTTAGAGTCGCCATCAAATATAGCAACTTTTGTACTTCGTGACTTTGCCTGCTTCTGTATGAGCTCATAGAAGTTATGATATAAATACTCCATACTAGAACCTATATGACATTCCAACTGTACCTAAAATAGCACCGCCATCAGTGAACTCTCCGACAATGCCATTTATATTTTCACCAGCCCCTAACTTACGAGAGTCTTTTTTACTATAGAGTACCGCAGCTCCCCAAGAAAGACTCTCTGAATGCTTGTATTTAAACCCTGCCGAAAAAATATGTGAGTCGCTATCTGGCTGCTCATAATTAAGTGTTTTGGCGGGTACTGGTGTCTCATCATAGGCATATCCAGCCATCAGTGTCAACCTGTCACTGTATTCATATGTAAGCCCAAATCGATATGTGTTGCTATCTTCCCAGTCTTTTGGCTTTGGATCATCAAAAGCACTTACTAATGCTGGTTGAATAGGAGATCCGTACTCAAAATCCAGTGTTTTATAAGCAGACCAAAATGTTCGCTCATAAACGAACTCAAGCGTCAGCACATCGTCCCATGTTTTGCTTATGGCTATATTGAGTGCTGCTGGAATTGGAATAGAAACAGTAGCATCAAACTGCCTGCCGATACCAGCAAGATAGAGATTGGCTTGGCCCTCTTGGTCTAGATCAACCTTGGAGCGATATGTGATGCCCACAGAGATATCGTCTGTAGGTCGCCAAGCCAATGCCAGATTGTATCCAAACTCTATCGTGTTGCCCTCCATTTCTCTCTTGAAGGGGATGCCAGCAAGAGAGCCATCGCTATATACTTTTCCTTTACTATATATCAAACGAAGTCCGCCACCCACACTAAACTCATCTGACACTCTATATGAAAAAGCAGGATTGAGTACCACATTTTTCAAGGCAAACTCTTCTGCAAAGAGCTTCTGCACTGCTGCTTCCCAGCGCTTTGTCAGCCCCGCAGGTGCAACTACGCTTAAACCATATCTCCATTTGCCCATTGCGGGTGCTACATAGTGGAGATAAGGTATAGGTATATTTTCTACCTCTGACTCCCCAGAAGCAACAGCAGATGGTATGGTAACCGTACCGTTTTGCAGCAACTGTATTCCTGTATATTTATTTTTTGGCAAATGTGCCAATGTCACTCCTGTTTCAAAATAATGAATTTCAGGATCCAGATAGCTCATATTGGCAGGGTTATAATATGCTGTATCAGCATCAGTTGTATGTGCGATATATGCAGCACCTAGCGCCATAGAGTTTAATGATTGTTGAGGCAATTTATATCCACCTGCTATGAGTGATACAGCCGTAATTGTACTTAATAATATTATTCGTTTCATACTTGCTCCTAATAACCAAATGCAGTTTTTCTGATATCACCAAATATTTTAGCCGCCACAGCATAAGCATATTTGCCACACTCTCCATGCCCATATCTTAGTGGGGTAGCAGGATTCTGTGTTATTGCCACCTCCACAGGTATAGTCTCAACACTTGTTGATCCTACTTCTGTCATATTTCCCTCTGTAAGTTTTGACATCGCAAAAGGAACTATATCATCACCTATGCAGTGTATTAATCTTATAGGCGTAATAGCTTTCCATCTATATATATCATTTTGCATAAGAGACTGCAGGAACCAATTGTCTGCCTCAGTGAAAAAAGAGTTAACAAACAACGGGTTAAATAGCCCATCTACGCCAGTAGTTTGAGTAGTCAACTCCTTGTCAACCTCTGTACGGTTATAATCACCGCCCAAAAGCCTATCTAATCTAGATGCATAAGGCTCATTAAATACACTTCTCAACTCTTTGTCATATGCCTCGACATAAGAGTAGCCCACATTTGCCATAAAAGATGGTACAGTAAGAGTTGGTCTGCTCAATGTCTTCATTGCCATACCAGTCATGGCATATGGACCAGCCATAGGAGCAGCAAGTGTTACTGGTATTTCAGCCAGATACTCATCTTCTATTTTCTGAAGCGTTGCCAAAGCAGCGTATCCTCCCTCGCTATAACCAGTCAGAAAGAGCTGACCATTGAGCTTTATATCGTTTTTGCCTGCAAACTCTCTAGCTTCGTTGATAAAATCAACTGTGGCACTTGCCAGTGATTTTTTGAGTAGATATGGATGATAATGATCTTTTGAGTCACCAAAGCCTATATAGTCAGGCTGAAGCGTCACAAAACCAGCCAATGCGGTTAAAATAATTGCTGACCCACTAGGTGCATTAGTCTTCTCTCCAATAACCCCTGGTGCTTCATCATTGGCAAAGATGGTACCATGGTCATCACTAACAAGAGAAAACCCTATCTGCTTCGTCACCACTTCAGGCATACCTGTTGGTACTACCATTAGTCCAGAAACGATTACCTCCTCACCCTCTTCATTGATTGTAGTGTATGGAATCTTATAGGCGATGTAGCCAAATACTGTTGTGTTTGCATCTGCGACTCCTCCTTTTATCAAAGACTGTTTCATTAACTCAGGAGAGAAGTTTACCACTACTTCTCCGCCATCAACCTTCGGATTATCTGGCTTGCCTAAGTCGCCACAACCAACAATAAAAAACAGTGCTAAAAACAATGCACTTCCTAATAAATATTTCACTCACGCTCCTTTTGCAAATTTTTATAGTATATCATGATAATTTTAAAATGTGACAAAATAGTCTCAAAATTACTCTACAAGACTATAAAGTGTAGCGATTTCCTCTGCCCATATACTCTCATCTATCGTCTCCAACACCATAGGGATATCATCCATGCGAGGATCATTCATGATAAACCCGAAAGTATCCCAACCTATCTTACCTTTGCCCAAAGAGTCGTGCCTGTCAACTCTAGATCCAAGGTCTGGCTTAGAGTCATTGAGATGCATGCCAGCTAGATAATTCGCTCCTACTATCTCATCAAACTCCTGCATAGTTTTTTCATATGCCTCTTTGCTACGAATATCATAACCAGCCGTAAAGGTATGGCATGTGTCTAAACATACACCTATGCGGCTTTTGTCTTCGATTTTATCTATAATATGTGCCATGTGCTCAAACTTGTATCCCAAATTGCTTCCTTGTCCAGCTGTATTTTCAATAACCAGTTGGACTTCAGAGTCTTTCGTCTTTTCTATAATTATATTCAGTGACTCCGCTACTACATCAAGGCAAACGCTTTCGGCATCTAAGATTTTTTTTAGATATTCTGGATCCTTTTTTGGCACTTTGACCAAATGACTTCCTGGGTGGAAATTTAATTTTACCAAACCCAGAAGCCTGCACCTCTGCACCTCTTCAATAAATGCTTCTCTAGACTTTTCAAGCTTCTCTTTTTCTGGATGGCCCAGATTGATCAAATAGCTGTCATGGGGGAGGATATGCTTACAGGATATGCCACTCTCCTCTAGATTTTTCTTAAATGCATCAATCGTTTTGCTCTCTAATGGCTTCGCCGTCCACTGTCTTTGATTTTTAACAAAAAGAGCAAAAGCTTTTGCTCCTATTGCCTTTGCGTTTAGTGGTGCATTGTCTACGCCACCACTTGCACTCACATGTGCACCTACAAATTTGCTCATCTATACATCCTTGACTTTGATTAAAATATTACTCACTGTATCGCGAAAAACTATAGAATCGCTTAAAACCGTATAGTCAATATTGTAAGATCCTGCAAGTGTTATTTTTTGAACAAATCCTTTATCTTTTTTGATTAAATTTTTTCCTGTAAAAATAGCTTCACCCCTAAATATTTTTTCCAGCATATCATCTGGATAACTTGCTGATAAGTATCTCTTGTTGAACTCTTTTTTGCTCATGCATGAAAATAATCCACTGCCGTTACAGACCTTGCCTTTGGCTATATCCAGTTTCATCACTACAACACCACTTGAGTATATTTCTATTTTGGTAGTGCTACTTCCCTTGTAAACAAATCCTTGATCTGCGTACCTAAACACTGGTGTCTTCATCACTATAAATTTACTTTTCTGATCTCTTTGTTGATGTGTGTTCTGGCTAGTAATACATCCTGACAACAGTATAGCAACCAGACTCAACAAAATAATGTACCTTTTTTTCATAATTCTTCCTTTGTTTTTATTGTATTTTAAGTAATCACTCTATATAATTGCGTCCACCAATTATAAGTGGCCCCATCGTCTAGCGGTTAGGATCCATGGTTTTCATCCATGTTACCGGAGTTCGAGTCTCCGTGGGGTCACCACTTCATAAATCTCTAAACCAATATGATATAATACCAAATAAATTTATAAAAAGTATATCAATGACATTATCAGAAATTGCTAAAAATGTATTCAATATCGAAGCTGCTGCTATAGCTAAACTCTCCGAATATCTTACAGTAGACTTTGATCAAGCGGTATACTCCATACAAAACTCTAAAGGTAAACTTATTATCTCAGGCATGGGCAAATCAGGACTCATAGGCAAGAAAATCGCTGCGACTCTTGCCAGTACAGGAACTCCTAGCTTTTTTCTACATCCTGCTGAAGCTTACCATGGCGATCTTGGCATGATAGAGCCTAATGATATTGTCTTACTTCTGTCATATTCTGGAGAAACCGATGAGATTCTCAGGCTAATGCCTTTTCTAAAAAACCAGAAGAATATTATAATCTCCATGAGTGGAAATCCAAATTCTACTCTAGCCAAAAACAGTAACTACCACCTAAATATATCTGTAGAAAAAGAAGCTTGCCCGCTGAAACTAGCACCCACAAGCTCTACAACTGCGACTCTGGTCATGGGTGACGCTTTGGCTGTTGCTCTCATGAACAAAAAAGAGTTTAAAGATGAAAACTTTGCAAAATTCCACCCTGGTGGCACACTCGGTAGACGCCTGATAACTACAGTAAGCGATGTTATGCAAAGAGAAAACCTACCCATCTGTAAGCCAAGAGACAGCATAAAAGATGTAATTTCGCAGATTGGCATAGGCAAGCTTGGGCTGGTCGTTGTCATAGAGCAAGAGAAAACACTAGGTATTATAACTGACGGCGATATCCGAAGAGCTATGGATACTCATGAAAGTAACTTCTTTGGTCTTTTGGCATCTGACCTATGCACTTCTAGCCCAAAAACAATAAATGCCGACTCGAGACTGACCAAAGCCAGCGACAAGATGACTGAAAATAAAATTAATACTCTACTCGTTACAAATAATCAAAATAAACTAATAGGGATCATACAAATGTATGATCTAGGTATCTAGCATGAAAAAAGTTGTTGTCATCCCAGCTCGCCTACACTCCATGAGGCTGCCAAAAAAAGTACTGCTTGACCTCTCTGGTAAAAGCATGATAGAGCGTGTCTACGCCCAGAGCATGCAGGCAAAAAGCATTGATGCTGTCTATATCGCAACAGATAGCCAAGAGATACTTCAACACTGTCAACAGTTTACAGATAATATTATCATCACTGACAATGGACACCAGTCAGGTACTGATCGCACCGCAGAGGCAATCATCAATATTGAGTGTGATATTATTGTCAATGTACAAGGTGACGAGCCATTTATAGAGCCTAGCCTCATTAGTAAAATAGCTGATACACTGGAGAAATCAAGTACACAAATGAGTAGTGCCATGCAAAAAATCAAAAAAAATTCTGTACTTCAAAATCCCAATGTAGTAAAAGTCGTCGTTAATAGTAAGAAGCATGCTCTATATTTCTCTCGTTCTGTCATTCCACATCATCGTGATGGCTGGGAAACACTGACGGGAAAACATGAAAGCATTCCAAATGCACTACGGTTCTACAAACATATAGGCATATACGGCTATAAAAAAGAGTTTTTACTTACATTTAGCAAAATGACACCAAGCTATCTAGAGAGAATAGAGAAACTTGAACAACTTCGTGTACTTGAAAATGGATATACGATACAGATGATAGAAACAGAGCATGATGCTTTCGGTATCGATACTATAGATGACTACCATAAAGCACTAGAAAGGATTAAAAATGAACAGTGAAAAGTTATATAAAAAATTATGTGAAGAAAAATTTATCATATCGGGACCATGCGTTATTGAGAGCGAAAAGATGATAATGGAGCTAGCTGAGGAGATCAAGAAGTTGACAGAGAGCTTGTCATTTCCGTATATCTTCAAAGCATCCTTTGACAAAGCAAACCGTACATCGCTCAGTAGCTACAGAGGTCCTGGACTAGAAGAAGGACTCAGGATATTGCAAAGAGTTCAGAGTGAGTTTGACCTACCTATTACAACAGATATACACGAAAGCTCTCAAGCCACTGCTATAGCAGAGGTGGCTGATATTATACAGATTCCTGCCTTTTTATGCCGACAGACAGACCTACTTATCGCTTCAGCAAAAACAGACAAGATTATAAACATAAAAAAAGCTCAATTCCTTGATGGAAAAGATATGATACACCCAGCCACTAAAGTCAAAGAAAGTGGTAATGAAAAAATTATGCTAACTGAGAGAGGTAGCATGTTTGGACTAGGTAATCTAGTGGTTGACTTTAGGCAACTTATAGATATGAAGGAGTTTGGCTATCCTTTAGTCATGGATATTACACACTCCACTCAAAAGCCATCTGCACTTGGAGGCAAAAGTGGTGGAGACCGTAAGTATGCTCCATATATGGCAAAACTGGCAAACTCTATAGGTGTCGATGGCTTCTTTTTTGAAGTACACGAGGATCCAGAAAAGGCACTCAGTGATGGACCAAATATGATATATCTAAAAGATTTTGAAAAGATTTTGAAAAGTATTCGCTAGGTTAAAATTACTGTCACACTAAGTACATAAAAGTGGCAATACAAGAAGATAACTTGTACCTTCTTGTATTTTATTTATTTTGTAAAACTATAGAGCTTATACTAGCTCTATGATAGCCATAAGTGTTGCATCACCTCTACGAACTCGTGTTTTTATGATACGGGTATATCCACCATTCCTATCGGCATATGTAGGTGCAATCTCATTTACAAGTTTATTTGTAGATGCCTTGCACTGCAACATAGCAAATACTGCTCTGTGTGCATTTAAGTCACCAGAAGCCGCTTTACTAATAAGCTTTTCGTAGTACTTTCTAAGTTCTTTTGCTTTAGCGAGAGTTGTCTCCATCTTGCCATGCTCTGTCATAGCAATAGCAAGATTTTTGAGCATTGCTGCCCTATGTGCTGAAGTTCTATTCAGCTTGCGATATCCATGTCTATGTCTCATGGGTTTCCTTTATGCTTTTAATTGTTCTAATTTTTTAACAAGATTTATTCTGACGGTATCTTCAAGCTCGTGATCATGTCCAAAGCCATGCTCTGTCAAGCAATCCTGTATCTCATCTAGTGATTTCTTGCCAAGATTCTTAATATTCTTCAGTTCATTATTACTCATGAGCACCAATTCCCCAAGATATTTAATGCCTGCACGATCAAGAGAATTAAAGCTTCTAGCACTTAACCCTAATGTATCCACGCTAACGAGGTATGGCTTCAGCTCATTACTGCCTGGCGCCTTTCTAGTGGGAGTGCTATCAAGATCTATATCCAAAACACCATTAAACACTGAAAGTTGTTTACTCATTGTCTCTAGTGCATTCGTAAATGCCTCTACTGGTGTAATCTGGCCATCTGTCTCTATATCAAAAATGATCTTCTCATAGTTAGGATTATCTTCCACTAGCACATTCTCTATTCTATAGTTTGCTTTCCTGACAGGAGTAAAAAATGCATCTAATGCGATCGCTTCGCTATCCACATCATCTCTCAAGCTTTCACTTGGTACATATCCTATGCCTTTAGCAATCTCAACTGCAAAATTAAGTTCTGCATCTTCATTGAGTGTTGCGAGAACTATATCACCATCGATTACTTCAATCTGATCATTATTCAGATCATCTGCAGTAACCTCTTGCGGACCCTGAAAACTATAGTTTACAGTTACTCTATCGATATCGTCTTTAATCTTAAACCTAATGCTTTTGAGATTGATGATAAAAACAGCCACATCTTCATGCATGCCCCTTACCGAATCAAACTCATGTGCTGCCCCATCTATCTTGAGTGAAATAGGAGCATATCCTATAGAGCTACCAAGTACCAATCTTCTTAGCGGGTGTGCCAGAGTAACTGCGTAGCCATCCTCAAAAGGATAAGCAATAACTTCAGCTCTACTCTCACTCACCTCATTGACCTCTACCTCAGTAGGCAAAAATGGCGCGACTTTTATTTTTTTCATGTACTAGCCCTTTGCTTTATAAATTATTTGGAGTAAAGTTCGACAATCAAACGCTCTTCAACTGGAATCGATACCTCATCCCTCTCTGGAATACGAGTAAATAGCCCAAAGAGTTTCTCTTTTTCTACATCTACCCACTCAACCATACCTGTCTGGTTTGTCAACTCTATGGCTCTAGTAATCTGCACATTGCTTTTACTTTTCTCACGAATCTCTATTTTGTCACCAGCCTTAACACGATATGAAGGTATATCAACTCTCTTGCTATTAACAAGAATATGCCCATGATTGACAAGCTGTCTTGCAAATGCTCTAGTTGTCGCAAAGCCCATTCTATAAACCACATTGTCAAATCTTTGCTCAAGTAATTGAATCAATACTGAACCTGTGTTTCCCTCTCTTCTGTTTGCTTCTTTGTATAGTGACCTAAATTGCTTCTCGCTCACACCATACATAAACCTAGCCTTCTGCTTCTCTTGAAGCTGCTGACCATATTCACTCAGCTTTGTTCTTCTCTGTCCATGTTGTCCTGGTGCATAAGGACGCTTCTCTAGCGCACTTTTTCCAGCCAATCTTCTCTCGCCCTTGAGACCAAGGTCTACGCCAAGTCGTCTCTCAAGTTTCTCTACGGGCCCTGTATATCTTGCCATCTTTTTACCTTTTTACTCTGTTATCGTACACTGAAACATTGCAAGCAATGCATACCGCAACTACTAATCGCTAAACTATTCATTATTAACTTATATGTCTACGCTTTTATACTCTACGCTTCTTTGGAGGTCTGCATCCATTATGCGGGAGAGGTGTTATATCTTTTAGAAAATAAACTCTAATACCTTCTATCGCACCAATTGCCTTGACTGCTGTATCTCTACCTGAGCCAGGACCCTGTACTTTGATGCCTACCTCTTTGATGCCATGTTCTTTTGCTTTTGCCATAGCATCCTCTACGGCCTCTTGTGCTGCAAATGGTGTAGACTTTTTAGAACCTTTGAAGCCTAGTGAACCTGCACTGCTCCATGCAAGCACATTACCCATCTCGTCTGTTATTGTAATTACTGTATTGTTAAATGTTGCGGCAACATACACCACACCTTTAGCAATATTCTTTTTTGATTTTTTCTTAGCCATATACTTCTGCTCCCTTACGCCGCGCCAACAGTTTTACGCTTACCTTTTCTAGTACGCGCGTTTGTCTTAGTCTTTTGACCACGAACAGGAAGCCCTCTTCTGTGTCTCAATCCTCTATAGCTACCAAGATCCATCAATGATTTGATATCCAACATTACTTTCTTTCTGAGGTCACCCTCAACCATAAAGTTTTCTTGAATCTCATTACGAATCGTTGCTGCTTCTGCATCTGTAAGCTCATGTACTCTCTTGTTGTAGTCAACACCTGTAGCATCAAGAATTTTTCTTGAGCTATGTAAACCTACACCAAAAATATAAGTAAGTGCATACTCCATTCTCTTCTTTTTAGGCAAATCAACACCTGCAATACGAGCCATACTTATCCTTGTCTCTGTTTATGTTTTGGATTTTTACAAATCACTCTGACTACACCCTTGCGCTTAATGATTTGACAATCATCGCACATCTTTTTAACCGATGCTCTAACCTTCATGGTTTGCTCCTGTATATAATTGCACCTAAGATCTAAGTAAGATCCATTTTTTGCGTGGTATAACGATGTATTGCTATACCAACCCTTGAGTAAGCAGTGCTACTTACTCAAAGATTCTTCACGCAGTACTCCACTACCATTTTGCGATAGGGAGGAGGATTATACCGAAATGTTTATTAAGATTTTCTTATGGTCTATAAAATCTTTATTTATCACTATGCTGGTTGTTGGCTTTAAATAATCCAAGCTATAGTAAATTGATGGGAGTTCAGAAAACACTATTTTCAATGTTTAGTGAAATACAAAAGGTATATAAAGCAAACGGAGATCAGCTTGAGGTAAGACATGAGAAGTTCTTTGAGGATACCCGAATTTAAATCCAAAGTGCAATTTCTAAACTTTTAGTATTTGCTTAATACGAAAAGCTAAAAAATCTGTACACTCCATTTTCTCTATATGTAGGGAGTAAAGATTTCTTGCTTGTCCCTAAATAATACTTAATTTTGATTTACCGTGCTTATGGTTCCTGCTACTTAAAGCAGGAACAAGTGTTTTGAATTATCGTCTTTTGGTTAACCACTTATCAAATAGAGTGTAGTACATGATACGATATATATCCGTATTGTCAACTACTCCTAGTTTAGAAATCA
>JAAXPZ010000073.1 GCA_012329065.1 Sulfurovum sp.
ATATACCAGTGCTATTTTTGATAGATACTCCTGGAGCTTATCCTGGAATTGGAGCCGAAGAGAGAGGGCAGAGTGAAGCCATAGCTAGAAACCTTTATGAGATGAGCAGACTAAACACTAAAAGTGTTTCGGTTATCATAGGAGAAGGCGGAAGTGGTGGAGCTTTGGCTATTGGTGTGGCTGATAGAGTGGCTATGATGAGATACTCTGTTTTCTCAGTCATATCTCCCGAGGGTTGTGCTGCTATACTTTGGAATGATCCTTCTAAACAAGAGAGTGCAACGAAAGCTATGAAGATAACAGCAGATGACTTATATGCTTTAGATTTGATTGATGCTGTGATAGATGAGCCTATTATGGGTGCTCATAGAGATAAACTTGCAGCTGCTAAGTCTTTAGGGGAGTATTTTATAAACTCTCTTGAAGAGCTCGATAAGCTTAGTGATGAGGACAGAATAAACAAGCGGTATGAAAAAATCTGCTCTATTGGAGCATTTATCGAATAAGTACAAGAGGAAAATAATCCTCTTGTACTAGGATAGTCCAAAAGGGAGGCTCGTAAAGAGCCTCCCTTTTTTAATGCACTTCTCTCCAAATCTTAACTTTCCAAAGGTAAGCAAGGATAGTGAGAATAATCATAAACCCTAGAACTTTAATTCCAAGAGATTCTCGTTCATCTTTTTTTCTATCACCCGCATACTCTATATAAGCTACTACTTGTTCTTGAGCAGCTTGTGTTAAGCCAACTCTTGGCATCGCAGTGCCCGCTAGATGCTTTTGAGGGTTATTTATAAAAGTCTCCAAATAATCTGCACCTCTAGATCTAATAAACATAGATAAATCAGGGGGAACGCTTCCCATATATTTTGCCATCAAAATAGGATCTTTATTACTCATGAGACCAGTATATTTGATGCTATGACACTGCATGCAAGCATCTACATATACTTGTTCATCACTAACTTTTTCTGGTGCTATTGACTGCAAGTAAGCAACTATGTCAGCTAGTTCTTGATCTATATCGCCACCAAGTCCATAGAAATTTGGCATTGGGTGAGGGTTAGACTCATTGAACTTATGGTCATTTAACATAGCCTTTGCAGGATTTTTTATGACTGCAGCTAAAAAGTGGCTGTCAAATATAAGCCCAGCATTACTAAGATCAGGTGGAACAACTCCAAAAGAAGCTGCTGCATCTGCATCATTCATAGGTGCTGGTATACCCTGAGACTCTAATCCATGACAACCAATACAGCCAGCATTCATAAATACTTCGGCACCTCTTGAGGCATCTCCTATTTTATCATTTCTTGGCAAGTCTTTGAACTGAAAGTCTGCTGGAGCTACTGCTGGCTTCATAACAGAGTATGCATAAGTATTTACTCCTATATAAGTAAATACTGTAAAGAAAACAACTACTCCTAAAATCTTTAATTCTCTCATTTTGCACCTTTAGCATCTTTTTTGGTTATATACGGCATGATTAAAAATAGTGTTATAAATGTCATCGACGCTATAAATCCTATTACATTATTGATGCCTTTTGGTGGCAATTTACCATATATTGTGAGAATTACCATAGTAAACATCAGTACCCAAAACCAAATTTTAAAGCGAGGACGCTTATGTGCTGGAAGGACTCTAGGATCGCGATCCAAAAATGGAAGTATAACAAATATAACATTTGCAAATGCGAATGCTATGAGTCCAATATCCATAGCCTTTATAGGTCCTATATCAAAAAAGAAGCCTCTTAAAACTTCGTAACTCCACAAGAAATACCACTCTGGGTAGATATATTTTGGTGTTACCATTGGATTTGCAGGTTCAAAATTCACTCCTGGCAAAGAAAAGTCATAAAAGAAGAATACACAAAAGAAAAATATAACCAATGTTACACAAACTACATAGAAATCTTTTGCCAAAAATACTGGCCAAAAAGGAACCACTTTTGATTCTTTTTTATTACCCGCTAAATACTTATCTGCTTCCGCATCAAAGTCAATATCTGCACCTTCTTGATTGTTTACATGAGGAATTCTTAGCGAGTAAAAGTGTATAACGATTACAAATACTATCATAAGAGGTAGTAAAAAGACATGCAACATAAAAAATCTTGTAAGCGTCGAATCTGAAACTGCAAAGTCTCCACGAATCCAAGTTACAACCGCATCGCCTACAACAGGAATACCGCCAAATAGGTTAGTAATAACCTGAGCAGCCCAAAAACTCATCTGTCCCCAAGGAAGTACATATCCAGTAAATGCAGTAGTTGAAAATAGTATAAAAAGTATCATACCACTTATCCAAATCATCTCCCTGCCATTTTTGTATGAACCATAATATATAGCAGTAAACATATGTATATATATCACTAAAAATGCAAATGAAGCTGCAACTGCATGGATATGTCTCCAAAGCCAGCCATACTCAACCTCTTGCATAATCGTAAAGTTTACACTATCAAATGCCAATTTTGCATCAGGCTTATAGTACATCAAAAGAAAAATTCCTGAGATTATAAGTAGTTTAAACATTACAACCAAAACAACACCCATTGCCCATAGGAAGTTTATATCTTTTGGAATCCAATACTCAGTCATCATCACTTTTGCAAGTTTTTTTGTTGCTAATCTCTGGTCAAACCAATCACCAATACCGTTAGCTTTTTTTATTTGTGCCATTTTTTACCCCTGTGCTTTAGCTGCAAGTCTTTTGTACTCTGGACCCTCTTCGCCAAGAACTAACTTCGTTCCATCTATACTAAATGGAGGTATGTCCAAAGGACGAGGTGGTGGACCAAAAAGCACCGTTCCGCTAGGATCAAAATCTCCGCCATGACATGCACAGTGAAAAATCTTTTTGGCAGGTTTCCACGAAGGAATACAGCCCAAGTGTGTACATAAGCCAATCATAACAGCATACTCTTCATTGCCCACTACAACATCTCTATTGTCATTTTTTTTCATTTCAGCTGTTTTTTTCAGTATAAAGATTGGCTTTCCTCGCCATCCAATTGTCTGCAACTCTCCATCTTTCATTGGTGAGAGATCAACCGTGATAAAGCCTGCTGCTTGTACGCTTGGAAGTGGATCCCAAGATGCTTTCATCGCTCCTAGTGACATAATGCCACCAACAGCGGCAAAGCCACCAAATGCCATGCCAAGAAAATCTCTTCTACTCTTCTTTTCTGCCACTCTTACTCCTTTTGTCTAGTTTGATTTATTTTATTGAATTTGTTTAAAAAAACGGTTGACTAGGGTCAAATGTAACTTAAAAACACTACATTTATTATAAAAGTGTTATAATTTAACTTTTATATAAAATATAGTATCTCAAAAAAGTGCCGTTAAAGTGTTAAGTCATCTACTTTTTACTATATCTCATTTTTATATATATATGGAGTATATCCATAGCTGCTGGAGTCATTCCACTTATCTGACTTGCTGAAAAAAGTGTAGGGGGTTTGAGTTTTTCTAGTTTTTCTACTATCTCGTTGCTTAAACCAGAGATAGATTTAAAATCCATCTCCAGAGGGATTTTTACTTTTAGCATTTTTTTCATCTTGTCGATCTGCTCTTGTTGTTTTTCTATATAGTTTTTATATTTTGCTTCTACTAAAATCTGCTCTTTTGATTCTGGTAAAAAACTATCTATCATATCTGACAACTTTTCTAGTTTTTCTATTGTAAAGTTTTTTCTAGCTACTATCTTTTGTAGAGACATCTTATCTACTATCTTATCTTCCCCGATATC
>JAAXPZ010000068.1 GCA_012329065.1 Sulfurovum sp.
CACCAAGGTGGTGTGTTGGGTAATGAAAGTATGCTTCCAAGATACGAACGAAAATATGAGGACATAGAGGGGTCTGGTGATTTGTGATTTGTTGTGCAGCAATGAATCATGAATCACCTGACCCCGGGTGGTGATCCTTTGTTCAATAGGAGAAAAAATGAAAATATTTTACAGCAATGATGACACCTTTGAAGCAAACTTCAAGGAGCTTTTAGATCGTGGCAAGATGGACATAGAGGGTGTGACAAGCATCGTATCTAGTCTACTCAAAGAGATACAAACAGAGGGTAACACAGCACTCAAAGCACAGATAGCAAAGTTTGACAGATGGGAACCTAAGGACGATGCTGAACTTCTAGTAAGTACATATGATATGATGAGAGCGTACGAGAATATAAACCCAGAACTTCGTGATGCTTTACACCTTGCCTATGACCGTATAGAAGCCTACCACCAAAAGCTTATGCCTAAAACATGGATGGATACAGAAGCCAATGGCACGATACTAGGTCAAAAGGTCACAGCAGTAGACAGAGCAGGGCTTTACATCCCTGGTGGAAAAGCAGCCTATCCTAGCTCGCTTCTTATGAATGTCATACCTGCACAAGTAGCAGGTGTAGAAGAGATAGTCATCTGCACACCAGCACCTGACAACGAGTTAAACGAACTTTTGCTTGCAGCTTGTCATCTTTGTAGGGTGACACAAGTGTATAGAGTAGGTGGAGCATCTGCCATTGGTGCGATGGCATATGGAACAGAGACCATCCCAAAAGTAGATGTCATCACAGGGCCTGGAAACATTTTTGTAGCCACAGCAAAAAAGTTAGTCTATGGAGAAGTAAATATAGACATGATAGCAGGACCCTCTGAGATAGGCATACTCGCAGATGAGACAGCTAGAGAAGACTATATCGCCATTGACCTACTAAGCCAAGCAGAACACGACGAAATGGCAAGCTCTATTCTCATTACAACAGATAGTGAACTTGCAAATAAAGTAAGTGACGAAGTGGAAAAATATCTACTAACGCTTAGTCGCCAAGAGATAGCAAGAAAGTCTATAGAAGAACGAGGGGCTATCATCGTGACTTCTAGTATGGAAGAAGCCATAGAGCTCATGAATGACATAGCACCAGAACACTTAGAGGTGATGACTAAAGACCCAATGGGTCTTCTTGATGATCTTAAGCACGCAGGAGCTATTTTCTTGGGAGAAGATACTCCAGAGCCTATAGGTGACTATGTAGCAGGCCCCAATCATACACTACCTACAGGCGGGACAGCTAAGTTTTACTCACCACTGAGTGTAGAACATTTTTTGAAAAAGTCATCTATTATCTCTATGTCTAAAAAGGGCATGGAGGAGATAGGCGAGGCTTGTGCATTGATAGCAAATACTGAGGGCTTGACTGCACATGAGGAAAGTGTTCGGATTAGGTTGAGGGATTAATATAGATTCTTTTTTAAATGCATTTTCATCTGCACCATTAATACTAGGATATTTAGGAGAAATATTTTTTCTTGCTACCTTGTTTTTGATTCATAAAAAATCTAAATCAATAGAAACATATATAATGTTTTATGCTTTATTATTTAGTACAATTCTTCAGTATGCAATGCAGTATATAATGAGAAAACCTGAAGCAGTTTATTCTAAATATGGACAAGTTGTTTCGATAGTACAGCCAAGTGAGATATTTGAATATAGTTTGTATGTATTACCGTATATTTCTATTGTGGTTTATGCAGGGCTATTAATTTTTGCAATTAAATTGTATAAAAATAATACTTCGTGAGTTTCTGCCAAGTTTTGTCTATCTTTTTTAAGTCTTAAATACAAAAGCTATCCCTCTTTGACCTCTATTTCTGTGTCAAAACGCTTCTGTATTTCTCCTAGTTTGGTTCCGATGAAATCAATATCTTCTTTGCGTGCATAGGGGGATGGAAGCCATATCGCCTTGAAATCATCTTTTTTTGAGTTGTTGGCATTTGATATGATGTAGTCGGCATATTCATCTACAGTTTTAACAGACAGTACCTCATCTGTCTCATCATTGTGTAACTTTATCTGGAAGCCCTCATCAAATTCAGAAATTATTTCTGCTGTAACTGTCAGAAGTGAGTTACTTTTATTGCTTTCTCTAGTTGTATCCATTTGTATATCCAATTTTTAGAAAGTATATCATGTGAAAGATAAAAAAGAGAATTCAATACTATAATAATTTTAGATTAATAGAGAAAGAGAGATTATATGTGGCGCGGTGGACGGGACTCGAACCCGCGACCCCCTGCGTGACAGGCAGGTATTCTAACCAACTGAACTACCACCGCGCAAAAACCAACTTAATGGTTGAAAAAATATTACTTTGAAACAAACGAAACTAGTTTCGTGAGCCTACTGCTGAAGATGAGCTTTGCTCATTTCGCGTCCTATAAAATGGTGGTCGCTACAAGACTCGAACTTGTGACATCTACCTTGTAAGGGTAGCGCTCTACCAACTGAGCTAAGCGACCGTATAAAACGAATAAAATATTCTGGCGACCCTTAGAGGATTTGAACCTCTGTGACTGCGATGAAAACGCAGCATCCTTGGCCCCTAGATGAAAGGGTCATCTAGTCCAAATAGTCATAGATTATTCGTTTCGTGGTGACCCGTCTAGGATTCGAACCTAGGGCCCATTCCTTAAAAGGGAATTGCTCTACCAACTGAGCTAACGAGTCACAAAACTTTGACCGATATTCGGCTTAAGTGGGCAGAATTATAGCTTATTCAATTGGCTTTGTCAAGAGCTTTTGAGGGATTTTATAAGTTTTCTCGCAAAAGCATAATAGCAACTTTTGTGGCGGCACTTTGAACTGCTTCTCTGTCACCTTTGAAGTGGTATCTTTTTACGATAGTTTTATCTGGACAGAGTATACCTATATAGACTGTACCTACTGCTTTTTCTTCTGTTCCTCCATCTGGTCCAGCTATCCCACTGACGGCAATAGCATAGTCGCTATTAGATTTTTTTTGTATGCCAGTGAGCATTTCATGGACACATTCGCTACTGACTGCACCAAATTTTTCAAGTGTTTTTGTTGTGACATCTAGCCACTTGTGTTTTATCTCGTTTGAATAGGTCACACATGAGCCATTAAGCACCGATGATACACCTGCGATAGCTGTAAATGCAGCAACGATCCTACCCCCTGTGCAACTCTCGGCAAAAGAGATGCTCTCATTGCGCTTTTTCAGCATCTCAATAGCCTCTATAAGTAATTTGTTCATAATGATAAGTATATCAAAATATCTATAATTATGATAACAAACAGAATGGCTTCCTGACTTTTTAGTCCTTTTTTGATATAATCGCACAATTTTAGCAAACGAGGCGACAGAGAAAATGGATTACAAAGACACACTGCTACTACCAAAAACAAATTTTCCAATGAGGGGAAATTTACCTACTAATGAAAAAATACGATATCAAAAATGGTTTGATGAAAATATTTATAATCAAATGAAAGCAAAAAGAGAGGGCTGTGAGTCTTTTACTCTGCATGATGGTCCTCCTTATGCAAATGGAGATATCCATATAGGGCACGCACTCAACAAGATACTCAAGGATATCATCATAAAGTATCATTACTTTCAGGGTAAATCTGTCCGCTATACTCCAGGCTGGGATTGCCACGGCCTGCCGATAGAGCAAAAAGTAGAAGAGAAGATAGGTAAGTCAACAAAAGAGGCTATGCCTATTTCTGAATTTAGGGCGATGTGTCGTGAGCATGCTGCAAAGTTTATAGACATTCAGCGGGATGGTTTCAAAGATCTTGGCATCATAGGAGACTGGGATAATCCTTATGTCACTATGGATTTTAAGTTTGAGGCAAATATCTACAGAGTACTTTGTGAAATTGCCAAAAAAGGATTGTTGCTAGAGAGAAATAAGCCAGTTTTTTGGTCTTGGGCTGCTGAGACTGCTTTGGCTGATGCAGAGGTAGAGTATCAGGACAAAGAGGATTATTCGATCTATGTCTCTTTTGAGCTAAGTGATAAGGCAAAGCAGGATCTGGATCTTCCAAGTAAAGCCGCTATGGTCATCTGGACTACAACTCCGTGGACACTTCCTGCCAACACGGGTATCGCACTGAATCCAGAAGAGCTATATGTTCTCACAGATGATGGATATATAGTGGCAGAAAGCCGCTATGATGCCTTGATTGAAGAGGGCGTAGTTAGTGGCCACACATCACGCAAGATCGCTGCAACAGAGCTGGAAAACAAGCTGGCGGTCAATCCCCTAAATGGTAGAACTTCACATATCATACTTGGTGAGCATGTAGAGCTCACAGGTGGTACTGGTGCTGTGCATACTGCTCCAGGGCATGGTGAAGATGACTATTTTGCAGCACTACAATATGGGCTTGAGGTATTGATGCCTGTTGATGATAAAGGTCTATATGATGAGAGTCTGGTCGGTCATCAGCTACTACCAGATCCTGAATCTTTTGTGGGTATGCATGTCTTTAGGTCCAATGAGCCGATATTAGAGTTACTTGGTGATAGCCTGTTGAAGGTTAGCAAGTTTACTCACTCGTACCCATTTTGCTGGCGTACAAAAAAGCCAGTGATATATCGTGCCACTAGGCAGTGGTTTATAGCTATGGATCAGCCTTTGGAGGGCAGTGACCAAACACTTCGACAGCTTGCCACCAAAGGAATAAATGATACTACTTTTTATCCTGATTGGGGTAGCAATCGTCTAGGCTCTATGGTAGAAGGCAGACCAGACTGGTGTATTTCCAGACAACGGACATGGGGTGTGCCCATTGCATTTTTCAGAGTGAAGAAGACCAAAGAGATTGTATTTGATGAGGCAGTACTAGAGTATGTGGCAGGTATTTTTGAGAGCGATGGCTGTGATGCGTGGTATGATAAAGAGATAGCTGATTTACTTCCTGTTGATTGTGCTTATAGTGCAGAGAATCTCGAAAAGGTCAATGATATCTTGGATGTATGGTTTGATTCTGGTTCCACTTGGAGTGCGGTGCTCAAAAGTGGCAACTATGACGCTGGTGAGTTTCCTGCTGATATGTATCTTGAGGGTAGTGATCAGCACAGAGGATGGTTCCAGAGTTCGTTATTGCTAGGATCTGCTTTAAATGCTCATCCTCCATATAAATCTGTTCTAACTCATGGCTTTACGGTTGATGATAAGGGCGAGAAGATGTCTAAGTCCAAAGGCAATGTTATAGCTCCTCAAAAGGTGACCAAGCAGTATGGTTCAGAGATACTTCGTCTATGGGTAGCACTCTCAGACTATCAGAGTGACCTGAAGATCTCAGATGGTATCTTGAAGCAGACAGCAGAACAGTATAGAAAGATTAGAAATACCTTTCGATTTTTACTTGCCAATGTAGATGATTTGGATGTTTTGGTGGCACCTGAAGTATATGGTGAGCTCGATAGGTGGATTCTGCGTAAGGCATCTGAAGTCTTTACTTCTGTCAAAGAGAACTTTGACAATTATGATTTCCTCAGAGGTTTTGCAACACTCAACTATTTTTTGACCAATGAGCTTAGTGGTATCTATATGGACATCTGCAAAGATAGACTATACTGCGAAGCGATAGACGACCCAAGCCGTCGCTCTGCACAGTCAGCCATGGCAGTGATATCCAAGAGTATGCTTGCACTTGTAGCTCCAGTGCTTACTTATACGGCTGATGAGATACTAGACTATGCTCCAGCGATATTCAAAGGTGATATGGAGTCAGTATTTGATTTAGTTTACGAGCCTGTGGTCGAAGTGGCTGATAGTTTTGATGATTCGTTGATGATAACTGCCAGAGAGGCATTTGCCGAGGAGATAGATAGGCTCAAAAAAGATAAAATAATCAAGTCAACTATGGAGCTAGATATCGCTGGAGATGTAGATGCATTTACTATTTGTGATACTAAGGACTTGGAAGACTGGTTTGTAGTTGCATCAGTTACTGCTAGCAGCAAAGGAGAGATGCTTGCATCTTTTGAAGCAGAAAATAAGAAATTTGGTATCTATCGAGCCAGCACATGTAAGTGCCCAAGATGTTGGAGATTTGTTAGTTCAGTAGAAGATAACATATGTGAAAGATGTGCAAAGGTAGTGGGCTAATGTTCGACTTTTCTCAACCCATTCAGATGCCAGTAATCATAGGGTCGATCCTGTTTGTATTTGCAGTGGTTGGTATGGGATTGTTCACGGTGGCATACCATAAAAAGAAAATGAAAAACAATAGGGAATCATCGTGATTACACTCAAAGAAGCACTAAGTAAAACACCACAAGAGATATCAGAGATCAGAGATCAAATTATGGCAACTGCCAAGGCGAATGATTTGAATGCTTATATCGGCTTTGAAACGGCAGATGATGGGATACCTATTCTCATGAAGGATAACATTCAGGTCAAAGATTGGTCAGTGACAAGCGGATCTAAGATTTTACAAGGCTATATCGCTCCATATAATGCAACAGTAGTGGAAAAGATGCAAGAGAAAGGCTTTGTGCCTTTTGGGCGGGCAAATATGGATGAGTTTGCTATGGGTTCTACTACAGAGAGTAGCTACTATGGTATTACTAAAAATCCACATGATACTAGTAGGGTACCAGGAGGTAGCTCGGGTGGATCAGCTGCTGCAGTGGCAGCTGGTCTTGCTATAGCAGCACTAGGTTCAGATACTGGCGGCTCAGTGCGACAGCCAGCAGCTTATTGTGGTGTAGTGGGCTTCAAGCCTACTTATGGCAGGGTTAGTCGTTATGGGTTGGCGGCATATGCTTCTAGCTTGGATCAAATAGGCACAATTACTCAAACCGTAGAAGATGCAGCGATACTGTATGACGCCATCAAAGGACACGATCCCAAAGACTCGACATCAGCAGAATTTGAGATAGAGGATATTGCTAACAATTTAGATATAGATAGAACATTGACTATTGCTGTTATCGATAATTACATATCAGAAGCAGACGATGATATACAAAAAGCTTATGCATTTGCTGTAGAGAAGCTTAAGGAAGCAGGGCATACGATTATCCATAAAGAGATGACAAATACAAAGTATGATATCGCCACTTATTATATAGTAGCTACAGCAGAAGCAGCGACCAATCTAGCTAGATTTGATGGTATTAGATATGGCAGACAGGCAGAAAATGTCAAGAATCTCCAAGAGCTATATTTCAAGAGCAGAAGCGAAGGTTTTGGAGAAGAGGTCAAGAGGCGTATTTTGCTTGGTAATTTTGTGCTATCAAGTGGCTATTATGATGCATATTATCTAAAAGCTCAAAAAGTCAGGCACTTGATTCAGGATGAGTTTAATGTTATATTTGACGAGGCTGATATGATTCTCTCACCAGTAGCACCAAGCGTAGCTCCAAAGATCGGTACCAGCTCGGATCCATTAGAGATGTACAAAAGCGATATGTACACTATCGCCATCAACCTAGCAGGACTACCAGCACTCTCGTTGCCAATTATGAAAAATGATGATGGTATGCCTATAGGGCTTCAGTTGATAGGAAAAGCATTTAATGATAAAGTTGTTTTCGATGCTGCGGCAAGCCTAGAGAGAGCGGTAAAATATAAGAGTAATTAAGGAGAAGAGATGAGGATAAAAAAACGCGCATTGACTTTTGAAGATGTACTGCTAGTGCCACAGCACTCGACTGTATTGCCAAAAGAGGTATGTATAGAAGCAAAACTGACAAAAAATGTCTCACTTAACACGCCAATAGTGTCTGCTGCGATGGACACAGTGACAGAGTATAAGGCTGCTATAGCTATGGCGAGACTTGGGGGCATAGGTGTGATTCATAAAAATATGGATATTGCTACACAAGCTCAGCAAGTTAATAAGGTGAAAAAATCTACCAGTGGCGTCATCATAGACCCTATCTTTATAGGACCAGATGCGGTGGTGGGAGAAGCCGAAGCGTTGATGGCTGAGTATCATATCTCAGGTGTACCTGTGGTGGATAAAGATATGAAATTAATAGGGATTATTACCAATCGTGATATGCGTTTTATCTCTGACATGAGTCTGATCATTAAGGATGTGATGACAGCAGCACCTCTTGTAACAGCTAAAGAAGGTACTACGCTAGATGATGCACAAAAGGTACTGCAAAAACACAAGATAGAAAAGCTTCCTATCGTAGATGATGAGGGTAAACTCATAGGACTCATCACTATAAAAGACATAGAAAAGAAGAAGCAGTATCCAAATGCCAACAAAGATGAGTTTGGTAGACTCAGAACCGCTGCTGCTATAGGAGTAGGGCAGATGGATCGTGCTAAAGCACTAGTAGAGGCTGGAGTAGATGTGCTGGTGCTTGACTCTGCTCATGGACACTCTCAAGGGATTATAGATACTGTCAAGCAGATAAAAGCGGAACTGCAAGTGGATGTTATAGCTGGCAATATAGCCACAGGCGAAGCGGCACAAGCTCTTATTGAGGCTGGAGCAGATGCTGTCAAGGTAGGTATAGGGCCAGGATCTATCTGTACTACCCGCATAGTTGCTGGTGTAGGTGTACCACAGATATCAGCCATAGATGAGGTGGCACAGGTAGCAAATCCACTGGGTGTGCCTGTGATTGCAGATGGAGGCATCAAGTACTCAGGTGATGTAGCCAAAGCTTTGGCAGTAGGAGCTAGCTCGGTCATGTTAGGCTCTGCACTAGCAGGTACATATGAGGCACCAGGAGAGATGATTTTATTTAATGGTCGCCAGTTTAAAGAGTATAGAGGCATGGGGAGTATCGGTGCGATGAGCAAAGGTAGTACAGATCGCTATTTTCAAGAGGGAACAGCAGTTGATAAGCTAGTGCCAGAAGGCATAGAAGGTCGTGTACCATATAGAGGTAAAATAGCAGAAGTAGTACACCAAATGATAGGCGGACTACGCTCATCTATGGGATATTGTGGTTCTAAGAGCATCAAAATGTTTTGGGAAAAGGCTGAGTTTGTGGAGATAACTCAAGCGGGACTTAGGGAGAGTCATGTGCACGATGTGACTATTACTAAAGAGTCTCCGAATTATCACGGTTAGGTCTTTTTGACTTATTTCTATTTCTGTTGTTTTGACGACTAGAGTTTCTATTTCTGTCATTTCTCTGCCTGCTATATTTTCTATTGCGGTTCCCACTTCTATTTCTACTGCTTCCTCTATCATTTTGCATTCGCTCTATTAGACGCTTTATCTCTTCGAGATCGAAGCCTATTTTATCCTTGCCAGATACAGCATTCTCTTGTTTGACTATGGAAGCCAGTAGATGTGCTATAGTCACAATATCTAGATCATGCTGAAGAGTTTTTACCATATTTATAGCCTCTTCAGTGATCTTAGTCTGGGCAATATCAAGAAGGAGATCACTCTCTCTATTTTTGACAAGTTCATCTTTTGTTGGTATGACTTGGGTTGCCATTTGTGTGCCCACATCTTTTTCTATTCGTTTAATAGTTCTGAGTTCATTCGGGCTGACTAGAGTAATCGCTTCACCCGTTTTACCAGCTCTTCCAGTACGCCCAATCCTATGGACATAGCTCTCAGAGTCAAATGGTATATGGTAGTTAAAAACATGACTTACATCATTGACATCCAATCCTCTAGCGGCCACATCTGTTGCTACAAATATATCTACCGCACCTTTCTTGAAGCCTCGTATAGAAATCTCTCGTTGTTTTTGCTCCATATCTCCATGAAGCCCTCCCACTTTAAATCCCTGTGAGGTTAGATGAGTGACAAGTCTATCTACTTCTATTTTCATGCGACAAAAAACTATCGCTTTTGTAGGATTTTTGTAGTCTATTAATCTGACTAGTGCATCGTCTCTTTCTCTATCATTAACTACATAGTAGAGCTGGGTGATAGATTTGTTTGTGCTTTCACTTTTTGTGATAGATACGGTCTTTGGACTCCTTAGTATCTGTTCAGCTAACTTTCTGATAGCTTTTGGCATAGTCGCTGAAAACATGAGTGTCTGTCTCTCTTTGGGCAAAAATGTAAAAATATTTTTGATTTCATCCAAAAAGCCCATATCCAACATTTCGTCAGCCTCATCAAGTATGACAAACTTGGGACTCATTTTTATTTTTTTACTCTTAAGTAGATCTTGGAGCCTGCCTGGAGTAGCGATTACTACAGAGGCTTGTTTGATTCTTTCGATCTGTTTTCCATATGCTGTGCCACCATAGACGGTAGCTGTGCGAAGACCAGAGAGTTTACCAAACCTATATATCTCATCACTAACTTGCATAGCTAGTTCACGAGTAGGGACTATGATAAGCCCTTCTACTGAACCATCAGCTTTCATTTGACTAAGTATGGGAAGTCCAAAGGCAGCTGTTTTACCTGTACCTGTCTGAGCTTGAGCTATGATATCATGACCTTCCAATATAAGAGGAATAGCATCTTTTTGCACTGGGCTCGGTTCTTTAAATCCTGCATCGGATATAGATTGCTGTATTGTTTGACTAAGGTCAAAATCTGTAAATTTCATATGTTACTCTTTTGTATTTAAGTGTTTTCTGGAAGATGCATAGCATTGAATGTATCAAAGATTTGGAATTGCAGAAAATTTTCTGTATTGTAGCATATTACTTAATAATCTGGTTTAATCTCAAAATATGCAAAGATATTGTAATACGCCAATGGACTTATCAGGCAATATATTCCTAAGGGATTTAATTTTGGACAAGAAGAGGCATCATGTGGCAAAAAGATATCAACCGCCTAGATACTTCTTTCTCACTTCATCACTGCCCAGTAGCTCAGAGGCTTTTCCCTCTAGGGCTATACTACCATTTTCCAAGACATAGCCATAGTCAGCAATCTTGAGGGCTGCAAAGGCATTCTGTTCAACCAGCAAGATCGTGATAGTTTTTTTGAGTTCAGTTATAGTCTCAAAAAGTTCACCGATAATTTTTGGTGCTAGACCTAGGCTTGGCTCATCTAGCATAAGGAGTTTTGGTTCACTCATGAGGGCTCTTGCAATTGCTAGCATTTGTTGTTCTCCGCCACTTAGTGTCCCACCCATCTGCTCTTTTTTTCCTGAAAGTCTAGGAAATTTACGATACATATCCTCTTTTAGTACCTCATATTTCTCATTGTTAAAAGCACCCATTCTAAGGTTTTCGTCAACCGTAAGATTGATAAATATTTTCCTGCCCTCTGGCACAAGTGAGATACCATCTTGGACTACCTTGTGTGTTGGTATCTTAGTGATATTATGCCCGTTGGCAATTATTTTGCCTTTTTTCTTGATACTATTTACAAGAGCATTGAGTGTAGAGGTTTTGCCAGCACCGTTTGCACCTATGAGGGTGACAATACTGTTTTTTTCTACTTGTAGATCTATACCTCTAACAGCTGCGATTACCCCATAGTAAACCTCTAGGTTCTCTACTTTAAGCATGTGTAAAATCTCCCAAATATGCAGTTATTACTTTTTCGTTCACTATAGCATCTGCTGGCTTACCTTCAAATATTTTCTCTCCATAGTCTAACACAGTTACCATGTCGCACATATTGTTGACAAATTTCATATCATGTTCTATAAGCAAAACAGTAAGATCAAAATCTTTTTTTATCTTATGGATGACATTTGAGAGGTCTTCAGTCTCACTGGGATTCATGCCTGCTGCTGGTTCGTCTAGTAAAAGAAGAGATGGCTTGGTAGCTATAGCTCTAGCTATCTCCACTTTTCTTTGGTCACCATAACTTAAGTCAGTTGCTTTCTTGTCAGCAAACTTTCTTAGATCAAATTCATCAAGAATCATCATAGCCTCATCCTTGATTCTCTTTTCTTGCCAAAAATATCTAGGAAATCTAAAGATAGCCTCAAGATAACTGTAGCTTGTGTGGTTGTGAAAACCTATGAGTATATTATCCAAAACACTCATGCTCTTAAATAGTCTTATATTTTGAAAAGTTCTGGCAATACCTTTTTGGACTACTAGATTCGGTTTTGTTTCTGTAATAGTCTCTTGTTGAAACTCTACATCACCGCTTGTTGGCTTATAGTTGCCAGTTATTATATTAAATATAGTTGTTTTCCCAGCACCATTTGGCCCTATAAGTCCATATATCTGATTATCCTGAACATCAAAGGATAAGTCGTCTATAGCTTTAATGCCACCAAATTGCATGGTTATATTTTTGATTGCCAAAGAGGTGCTACTCATGACTTTCTCCTCTTAAATCTAGACTTTATGATATCGGTTAACTCTCTATCCCCAAACAATCCTTTTCTGGCGAAGAGCATCATAGTAATCAGTAGCATCGCAAACACAACCATTCTCATGCCAGGGTGAGCCCCTGTGTCGTATCCAAAAATATTCATGTTGCTATCTAGGAATCTAAGCCACTCCATGCCACCCATGACAAGTATAGTCGCCACAAGTGTACCTGTCATACTTCCAAGCCCACCTAGGACTATAATGATAAGCAGTTGGAATGTCAGTAGGAAGGTGAATTGATCTGGTGCAATTGTAGAGATAAAGGAGGCAAGTAGCCCACCACCAACTCCTTCAAAAAATGCAGATGTCATAAATGCCAAGGTTTTAATCCAATAGGTGTTTACCCCCATCGCTGTTGCGGCATCTTCATCATCTCTTATTGCCTTCATTGCTCTACCAAACCTAGAGTTGATGATATTTATCATAGCTACAAATGTAACAAGTCCAATAGTTCCTATCCATAGAAAGTTGGCATAATCAGGTATGTCGTTGAGCCCCATTGCACCATTTGTGTATGCAGGAGTATTCATGGCAAAAATCTTTATGATAAATCCAAAACCAAGAGTTACAATTGCAAGGTAATCTCCTCTGACCCTAAATACTGGAACAGAAATCATAAATGCTATAAAAGTAGAGGCAAGCCCACCTGCTAGTAGTGCAGGAAGAAAATTGGCCTGCATTTCTAAAATGATAGGCGCAGGGTCTACTAGGGCATACATATCTATTTTAGTCTCAGTAGGGATGAGAAAGATAGCCGTCATATAGGCACCAATAGCTACAAAGCCGTTTGGTTCTAATGAGAATTGGCCAGTAACACCATTAATGAGATTATAGCTAAGAGCAAGAATAACAAATATACCGATATTGTTCAGTATACTTAGAGGATATGGATCCATGTTGTGATGAGCATACCATATCAGTCCCAGTGTAGAGGCTATCATCAAGGTTTTTATAATAAGATTTTTCACCTAAAATCTCCCTCTTTCTAGATCTTTACCCATTATTCCAGTAGGCTTGAAAAGAAGCACAAGAATCAAGAAGAAGAACGCAAAGGCATCTTTGTAGCCGCCAAGTTCTGGAAATAGTGCTACTACAAATATCTCAGTAAAGCCGAGTATAAATCCACCAAGCACAGCACCCGTAACAGAGCCTATACCACCAAGTACAGCTGCTGCAAATGCCTTGAGTCCAACGATGACACCCATGAGAGGATCTATGGATGGATAACTGATAGCATAAAATATACCACCAATGGCTGCCAATGCAGAACCAAGTGCAAATACTATACTGATAATGTAGTCCGCATTGATCCCCATGAGCTTGACAGTAGGAATATCAAATGCCAGAGCTCTAATCGCCATACCATATTTTGTTTTAAACAGTACCCACAGTACAGCACCTAATATCAATACAGTAATAACTGGTATTACGATTACCATTAGTGGAAGTATCACATCACCTAGCTTAAAAGATATTGTTAGATATCCAGGTGCTGGAAAAGCTTTGGGTACGCCACCGAAAAGTACATTAAATAGATTTTCAAGGAAAAAACTTATACCAATGGCAGTAATGAGTAGTGAAATCTTGGGCGCATCTCTGAGTGGTTTATAGGCTATTTTGTCAGTCATAACTCCTACAGCCATCGAGCCTGCTATAGCTACTAGCACAGCAACAGGAAAAGGAAGACCTACAGCAACAGCAAGATAGACGAGAAAGGCTCCTACCATCATGATATCACCATGAGCAAAGTTGATGAGCCGAAGTGTTCCATATACCATCGTATACCCTATGGCGATGAGTGCATACATACTACCCAAGCTTATCCCATTGACAAGCTGTTGTAGAAAGGTAGATAAATCCATTGATTACCTCTTTGTTTGTTGATTGTTTGGCATTACAATTTGCTCTGTTGTGGCGATGAGTGAATTATAATGTGAAACTTTTTGATTGTATCTCCCCAGTAATGAAGCCTGGGAAGAGATAAGGATTGTTTGTCTTATGGATTAACAGTTGTTTTGTAAGAAAACTTGCCGTCCTTGACGGCATTTACAACTGCAGATTTGACAGCATCGCCGTTTTCGTCTATAGTGATCACGCCAGTGACACCTTTATATCCCTTGGTTGAGCGAAGATTTGTATTGATACACTCTTTATCATCAGAAGCTTTGCCAGCATCGATACACTTGTTCATGGCTGCTAGAATCATGCCATAACCATCAGCTGCAAGAGCACCCATAGAGTCTGCAGGTTTATTGTATTTTTTATGGAATGCTTCTACATAAGCTTTTGCCTCAGGAGTACTAGCTGCCGCTTCATTGAAGTGGTCTGTGTACATAAATCCTTCTG
>JAAXPZ010000006.1 GCA_012329065.1 Sulfurovum sp.
AACGCCTTTAACGCATAATCAATGAAAATCATTATCTCCGATACCACAGCACTCATTACCTTTGCTAAATCTGATATTCTCTCTTTGCTCGATAATCTTTTTGAAACTATCTATATCCCAAAAGCCGTACATGATGAGTTGATTGTCAAAGATGATATTGTAAAATACAGGATAGATACATTTGATAAGATTTCAATCAAAGAAGTCTCAAACTATGCTATTTTAGAAAACATTCAAAAGTTCAAAATAGACATAGGAGAGACAGAAGCTATCTCGTGAGCTTTAGAGCTAGGATTAAAACTTATCATAGATGAGAAGAAAGGCAGACAAGCAGGCCTTAGTCAAGGTGTGAGTATTGTAGGAGTGTTGGGTATTCTTATTGAAAACTACAGACAAGATTTTATCAATTTTGATGAGGCACATTATTATTTTGAATTAGTGAAAAGAAATGGTCTTAGAGTTAATGATAGATTAGAAGAGATATTTTATATCAAACTCAAAGAAATCAAAAGTGACTAATTTGCATTTCTAGCGAATACCCCAGTACTTTAACTATGCTAAGAGCAGCTGGGAAGTCTTAGTGGTTGAAATAACAATAAGAGTTGATAGTGATGGATTATTAGGTTATGAATCTTATAAAAACTAATTGGAGAACTTTACAAAACACAAACATTGTGTTATACTAAAACAAAAAGGATAACACATGGTAGTAGAAAAATCAAGAACCAATGTCTATCTCGATACTAATCTCAAAGAACAAGCAAAAGAGATTTATAGTAACTATGGACTAAGCCTAAGTCAAGCCGTCAATATGTTTTTGGCTCAATCTGTATTTAGTAGAGGTTTACCCTTTGATGTGAAGATACCTAACGACATAACGCTAGAAGCGATGAGAGATGTAGAGACGGGTGAGAACTATGAAGACATTACCTTAGAAGACTTAGCCAAATAATGCAACTCAAACGTCACAAGCACTTTAGAAAAGATGAGTTAAAAGTAAAGCTCACAGATGAACAGTATGCAAAACGTATAAAACACCTCTCTTGCATACTGAATAACGAGCCCATTACCCGCAGAAGCAAGAGACCACAGCCTAATAGGTGAGTACATAGGCTTTAGAGAGTTTCATTTGGGTGGTGATATGTTGATGATTTACACAGTCAAAGAAAATATACTTTACTTACAAAGAATAGGCACGCATAGCCAACTTTTTAAATAGAGACAAAAACAATAGTGGTACTTTAAGTAGTAGTTTTTTATTTTGTAAATTTATATACCCCTTAAATACGTTACTTATAGCAATAGTTAAGTGGAGTTGTTCTCCACCATCATCCCTATCCACTACTCATATATGCTCCCGATTATAATCCAAGATTTCGCATGAAGTTTCCTGCTATGTGTGTACTTCGTTCTTTGAAAAAGTCTCCTGATTTGCTGTTGTAAACCTTATCTACTGCTTGATGAAATAATTCTAGCCATCGCTCAAATGCTTCTCTACTGATGCCTGGCATATCAAAATGTACTGCCAGTGGATTGCCCTGATAATCCGTATCGCCTAGTGCCATTGATGCCCAAAAGTTACTTAATAGCTCTAGATGAATCTGCCATTTTTTGGACTTAATGTCTGCACCTATCTTCTCGATAAAAAACGGGCCCACTATCTCATCAGATAGAATAGTAGGATAAAATGTGCGTACTAGCTTTTGAATATTCTCTGGCGTTATGTTTTGCTCTCTGGTTTCAAACATTGTTTTCCTTGGTGTTTTCATTGTTCCCAATTGCACTATCTGCACTAAAAAAATACTTTTGTGCCTCTGCCTTACTCCCAAATGGATGTATCTTATATTTTTTGTCTTCAAAATTTACAGTGTACAGCTCATCGGAACTACTTTTGCCATATGTAAGTGCAATCTTTAGTCCAAGCTCTATATCAGCAGGTGTAGCATTTTTGTGTATGAGTGAATATGGCCCCAAGACAGGCAAAGACAGAGATAGATAGTCTGGGTGATCCAAGGCCTGTATCGAGGCATTATCTTCTTGATTTCTGCCCACTACTAGCTTGGCTCCATCTGGCAATCTAAAATGCCGACCAAACTTTAACAGATCAATATCATCCACACTGAACTCTCCAAACTCCATAAACTCTTTGATCTTTTGGCTATAAACTGGTTCAGTGAGCAAGCACCCTCCTCCAGGACTCTCATAGTCCTCCCAGCCCCAAAGTTTTGTCATGGCAAGCTGCCTCTCTCTGCTTCTTCCTGATATGTCCAATAGCTTCTCTCTGTCAACCCATCCCTCTATCTCTGGAGTAGTAGGCTCCATAAGTTTTGCCGAAAGTGGTCGCAGAATGAGCTTGTCCTCTTTGTCACCAGCAAGCTTGCTAACCTGTTTTAATGCATCAGATCGCTGACTCATAGGACGCTGCCCTAGCACTTCACCTGTAACCAAAAATGAAGCTCCTAGCTCTTCCATCATAGCTTTGGCTATCGTAAACATATAGCCATGGCAGTCGATACAGGGGTTGAAATTTTTGCCATAGCCGTAAACAGGGCTAAAAAGAATATCCTGAATATAGCTTTCTCTAACATCTACTATCTTAAAGTCTGCACCAGCCAGCTCAGCTCTTCTACGCATCTCTATACTAGCATCCTTGGTTCCTGAGAAGCCTATCTTGATATGTACAGCTGTGACATCTATGCCCTGATCTATCATCAACTTGATAGCAATCATACTGTCTAGTCCGCCACTAAATAATGATATTGCTCTCATATGCTACAAGCTCTCCTTTTTTCAATCTAGGGATTATATCTTTTTGTATCTTGTTTCTGATATAGACTTTCTTTTCAAATGGTATATTTCTATCTGCCATAGCTTGTTTAAACTTGCGTTGGTAATATATCTCAAGCTGTGCCAAAAGTGCTCCCCTAAGCTCCTTCTGCGTCAAAACAGGTATCTGCTCATCTATGCTTATGCGCATAACATCAGGGTGCTCTTGGTTACCAGATACAACAGTCTGGAGCAAGGGAGCATAAGATCCAAGCATATCATCAGAGAGTACATCTACAACATCATCAACAAGTGCGGGAGTTTCTATGAGCGTTTTAAATATACTTTGCCACTGTGGATCTTCTTTTGTTTGTCCTTTAGTCAGCTGTTGCTTGACCATGCTATTGTCTCTACCTGATCCAAACAGTGCCGCAGAGACACCAAGTATAGTTGCTGCTGTAGGAATATAGGCATCCTTGATTATAGGACTTAGCGTAGACAGGTATGTTTTCATATCTCCAAAAGCAAGTTCTTTTTGGTTGGGATTACTCATGTCATACATATCTGCGATACTCTCCAGCACAAAAGGTATCAGCCTCTTTGCCTCTCTCAATAATGCTGCGACCTTATCACTCTGCCCTGCAGCAATGAGATCAGCAGGATCCTGCCCATCTGGAAACAGTACCACACCACCCTCAAAGCCATGTGAGCCTAGAATCCTAGCTGCTTTAAATGCTGCAGCTATCCCTGCTTTATCACCATCATAAGCAAGCACAACCCTAGGATCTCCTTTGCGTAGCAGAGGTAGATGCTCTTCGGTCAAAGCTGTGCCCAGAGTAGCCACTGCTGTCTTGAATCCCGCCTGATGGAACATTATGACATCTAAATACCCCTCACAGACTATAATATCTTTTTGTTTATAGATGCTGTCTTTGGCACGATCATACCCATATAACAGTCTAGATTTGTTGAAGAGTTTTGTCTGAGGAGAATTTATATATTTAGCAGGGTGATTGTTGACTGTTCTGCCGCCAAAACCCACCAATGCACCATTGGGTGAATAGATAGGAAAAGTAATCCTCTGAGATAATCTAGCATAGTATCTTCCATCTTCTCCTTTTGCGACTACGCCAGCCTCTACAGCTTGTGGCAGAGAGATATGCTGAGACTGTAAATGAGCCATAACCTGCTGCCCATCAGGAACAAAACCTATACCAAACTCTTCGATAGAATGCTGTGCTATGGCTCTGTTTTGTAGGTACTCTTGAGAGCTTTGGTTTTGGCTCATATTGCTACCATACCATTTCTGTATAAGCTCCAAAACCCTCTTTGCCTCACTATAATCACTAGAGCCCTGAGTATACCGCAAAGAGAAATTATACATAGAGGCAAGTTTCTCTATAGCCTCTGGATAGTTGATATGCTCTATCTCCATGACGAACTTAATGGCATCACCACCTACACCACAGCCAAAGCAATGATATATTTGCTTGCTGGGACTCACTACAAAACTAGGTGTTTTTTCTCCATGAAAAGGACAGTTTGCCTTATAATTTGCACCAGTTTTTTTGAGCTCTACATAGTTACCTATCACATCAACAACATCAATGGTACTTTTAAGTGATTCTATAGAGGATTGTTCTATCATATACGAATTATATCCAATATGATATAATCCTCCAATAATTCAAATACAAAGAGACTCTATTGGATAATTTTTTACCTAGCTACGATAGCCTTTTTTTCAGTATCATGCTAACCATATTTATATCCCTTGCTATTGCATTGGTTACTTATAGCTGGGGTCTCTATATGCAACGCAGAGAGAAGAGCCAACTAATGGAATTTCTAGAAAGATTTGAGAGCTCCTCTTGTGTACTTGAAGATACAGATATACCTTTTGACGAGAGCATGAGTAAGCCACTACTGCTCCTTGCAAAAGCATTTGAGAACAGTGGAGAATACCACAAGACAATCGGCATCTATCTCTACCTTATTAAAAGCGGAAAGAACGATGAGCTCTTGGAGCAACTTGCTAAAGTTTATCTTAGGGCAGGTTTTTTAGAGAGAGCGGAAAGTATATTTTTACAAGTTCTCTCTAGGCATCCTAGAAATATATCAGCACTCTACCAACTAGGTGTCGTGTACGAGCTTCTGCGCTCCTACAAAAAGGCTATAGAGACTCTGGAGCCACTTGAAATACTTGGAGAGGACACAAAAGTACTCAGATCCTTTTGGGAGTTTGAAAAGTTACAGCAGGATGAAACTATTTTAGAAAATGAAAAGATTATTCTACTAATCAAAATGATTCGAGATAAACCAAAGCTATACCGACTAGTTATTGCCGCACTCTTTCGTCTATCCAATAAGACTGGGTGGGAGCAACTACAATTGAATAGGCTCAAAGAGAGCCTTGATCTTTTGTGGTATTTACCGTCGTCCCAACTGGATTTTGATATAATCGAGAGCAGTGACGAGCTCAAAAAGATTTATTTTGCGCGAGGAGATGTGCAACATATAGAAAAAGGGGCTTTAGAAAAGCAAAGCACTATTGTCAGCATTGATATTTTATCAGCTGCTAGGTATGCAGGTGAAGACAGAGGAAATATCTCCTTCTCTTACCTTTGTGACAAATGCAAGCAGAGTTTCCCAATAGCATTCAAAAGATGTCATAATTGCCTAGCGATCAATTCAGCCCAAGTAGAGGAGTACATAGCAAAAGATGAAGAAGCAGATTACTCTTTATTCTGATGGCTCAAGCCTGGGCAACCCTGGTCCAGGGGGCTACGGTGGCATACTAGAGTACAGAGGTAAACGCAAAGAATACAGCGGTGCAGAGCCATATACCACAAACAACCGTATGGAGCTTCGTGCTGTAATAGAAGGACTTAAGCTTCTCAAAGATCCTTGTATGGTAGAAGTTGTGTCAGATAGCTCATATGTAGTAAAAGCTATTAACGAATGGCTCCCAAACTGGATTAGAAAAGAGTTTAAAAAGGTAAAAAACCCTGATCTTTGGAAAGAATATCTAGAGGTAGCATCTCCTCACGATATCAAAGGTAAATGGGTAAGAGGTCATAATGGACACCCAGAGAATGAGAGGTGCGATACACTTGCGAGAGAGGAAGCGGAGAAAATCAAGGGTAGCTCCAATACAAAATAAAGGACGAAAATGAAAGAATACACTCAGCTTGAAGAGAGACTGGGATATACATTTAAAGATAAGCAGTTGATTATTGAGGCTTTGACACACAAAAGTCATAAAAAGCCTTACGATAATGAGCGGCTTGAGTTTCTTGGTGATGCCGTGCTGGATTTGATAGTAGGGGAGTTTCTCTTTATGGAATTCAAAGACGAAGCAGAAGGCGTACTGTCCAAAATAAGAGCTTCTCTAGTCAACGAAAGTGGCTTTACTAGGCTTGCACGCAAGCTAGATTTAGGGGAATATATATATCTATCTCCAGCTGAAGAGAGTAATGAAGGACGAAGCAAGCCATCTCTTCTCTCTAATGCATTTGAGGCAGTCATAGGTGCTATATATCTAGAGGCTGGTCTATCCAAGTGCCAAGAGATAACAGTAAATTTACTCAAAGAAACTTACCCCAAAATTGACCTAAATACCTTATCTAAAGATTACAAAACAGCACTCCAAGAGATTACACAAGCCACACATGGAATCACGCCCCTGTATACTTTAGTAGGCTCAAGTGGGCCTGATCATAAAAAAGAGTTTGAGATAGAAGTATCCCTAAACGATCAAAGCATCGCCAAAGCGAAGGGGAAAAGCAAAAAAGAAGCACAGCAAAAGGCTGCCAAAATAGCCTTGCGAGAACTAAAGGAGAGCAAATGAATAGTTTTGGCAAGAAGCTGACCATGACCACTTTTGGAGAATCACACGGCAAAGCTATAGGTTGTATACTTGACGGTGTGCCTGCTGGATTAAAAATCGATGAGAGTTATATCCAAAGTGAGCTAGATCGCAGAAAACCTGGCAAATCCAAGCTAGAAACTGGACGCAAAGAGGATGATAAAGTTGAGATACTTTCAGGAGTATTTGAGGGCATTAGCACAGGTACACCTATAGCTATGGTTATCTACAACACAAATCAAAAATCACGCGACTATGGCAATATCAAAGACCTATTTCGTCCAGGGCATGCCGATTTTAGCTATTGGAACAAATATGGCATCCGTGACTATCGTGGTGGTGGTAGAAGCTCTGCAAGAGAGACAGCCACAAGAGTTGCAGCTGGAGCAATTGCCAAACTTTTACTCTCAAGAGTAGGTGTATCCATCCAGAGCGGTCTATGTGAAGTGGACGGTATAAAAGCAGAACAAATAGATTTTGAATATGCTAAAAGCTCCAAGCTATATGCACTAGATCCCAACAAAGAAAAAGATCAGGAAAAGGCTATTTTGAGTGCCAAGAGCAAGCATGACTCTGTGGGTGGCGTAGTGCTTACTACTGCCACGGGTACACCTATAGGACTGGGTGAGCCGCTCTACTATAAGCTAGATGCCATATTGGCAGAAGCAATGATGGGGATTAATGCCGCAAAGGCTGTAGAAATTGGTGATGGCACGAGCAGTACACATCTCAAAGGTAGCCAAAACAATGACCCAATCACAGTAGGTGGATTTAGTAGCAACCACGCTGGCGGCACACTTGGAGGCATCAGCAACGGAGATACTATTGTTGTCAAAACCCACTTCAAGCCTACACCAAGCATTTTCCAAGAACAAGACACCATCACTAAGGACAACACAGAAGTAAAATGTAATCTAAAGGGCAGACATGACCCTTGTGTCGCCATTAGGGGATCGATAGTATGTGAAGCAATGATGGCACTAGTGCTTGCAGATATGCTTCTTCTAAATCTAGGCAAAAAAATAGAGCATATAGAGAAAATATATGGATGAGCCAGTAAATATCAAGCTTATTGAAGCTATCTAGATACTGGGCGTGGCATTAGATTTCTCATGTAGCATTTTATCTGCACTTAGGCTTGCTATCATAGAAAGTACTACATAAATCAAAAAGAAATACAAGCCTATCTCTATCTCAGTACGGCTTGTATCTGAACTTCCGCCTGTTAAATACACCAACAATATAGCTACTACAAAAACATCCAGCATAGACCACTTGCCAAGATGTTTGAAAAACTTCACTACTTTGACCGCAAATTGGCTATGCTCAAATATAGATACGAACAGCATGGAAAATGTCTTGAGCAGAGGCACTATGATAGAAAAAATCAAAATCACGCCAGCGACTATCAATGAGCCCTCAGCATATAACTTGGCAATGGATCCTATGATACTTTTGGACTCAAACGAGAGCACTACATCACCTAAATATTCTACCTCCTTATGTATGACGACCATCAGGATAGGAGTGATTAGTCCATTTATCAGTGCTATAAGTGCAGCCAGTGAGACCACGATAGTGTAACCTTGGCATGATAATAAAAAATAGAGTAGCAGTATCAATAGTGCTCCAACAGCAAAGTATATAGCATAAGAATTAGACTTAGCATAGTAGTGTTTTCTCTCTTCTTCTAGCTTGAGTATTTTTTCTTTGAGGTCATTTTTGACCAATCCTAGCGTAAATAGATTTGCCAGTTCTTTTAGCTGAAATTTTGCCAAAGTACCTGCATCCATATGCTGCGTAATCTCATAAGTTGTTTTCTCATACTGCTTGGCTACGATATAGCCCTGCTTGCCAAAGTACGCCATGACTATGAGAGTTATGACTGCTATTATAGTTGCTATTGTTGTTTTCATAAATAGATTATAACCAAAATGGCATTTAGGTGCTGTATAATATCACCAAAGGATATTTATGAAAGATATAGAGATATTAAAAAGTATAGCCAAGCAGGCAGGAGAGCTGATAAGGGGTGGCTACTATGAGGTCAAAAAAATCAAGTACAAAGGTACGGTTGACTTGGTCACAGAATATGATGTGGCGGTAGAGAAGTTTGTTATAGGCAAACTTGAGGAGTATTTTCCAGAACATACTCTTGTAGCTGAGGAGAGTCACGAGGGAAACTATCACTACGACAAAGCTATCTACATAGACCCTATAGATGGCACAACAAACTTCGTGCACGGCTTCCCTCATCTTGCTATATCAATAGGTGTCTGGGAAGGAGGAGAGCCGATGATGGCAGTAGTTTACAATCCAATACTAGACGAGCTTTACTGGGCGGTATATGGAGAGGGGGCCTATCTAGGAGATAAAAAGCTACAAGTGAGCAAGCAAAATAAGCTACAACAATCATTGATAGGCACAGGATTTCCCTATGCCAAGGTAAATCAAGGGGTAGAATACCATTGGGTGATTGACTGCTTGACAAATTTATTGCCCCATATAAGAGATATTCGCAGATTGGGTGCTGCAGCTGTGGATCTATGTTATCTAGCTGAGGGTAAAATCGATGCTTTTTATGAGATTGATCTCAAGCCTTGGGATGTCGCAGGCGGAATACTCATACTCCTTGAGGCTGGCGGAGTCATAAGTGATGCAAACGGAGATGGCTATGGTTTCGATAGTAAAAGTATCGTAGCAAGCAATGGCAAGGTACACGGACAACTATTAGAAAGGCTTGTTCAGATTTCCTAATTATTCCTATTTATTTAAATTACTATAATATATGTTGACATTTAAGCCTATCTATATTATACTTTGTTAAATATTTAAGGATTTGACATGAAAATAACACAATCTGCCAAAGAAAAAACAAAGATTAAAATACTCCAATCAGCTGTAGACCTCATCATCGAAAAGGGTTTTGACAATGCAAGTCTAAGAGAGATGGCTAAAAATGCGGGAGTTTCTAACCCTACCATCTACAACTACTTCCCATCTAAAGAGAAACTTCTTTATGCATATATAGAACAAAAACACAAAGAGGCAGTAGCAACCATACAAGAGATAGAAGACTTCCATACTTACACGCTAAGAGAGCAACTTCAAACTCTCATAGAGACAGAGTTGGAACTCTACTTAGAAGACAGAGAGTTCATTATTCAGATAGCTGACATGGTCTTTCACTCTTCAGGACTTAAGATGGGGAAACTCTACGAGACCAATGCACTGTTTATAGAAACAGTAGATGAAATGCTAAACATCTCCATAGAAGCAGGTGAGATACAAGAGCCTCCTTTTAGAGAACACTTGCCAAAACTCTTTTGGGACTACTACATCATGGTGGTAGCCTACTGGGTAAAAGATGACAGCGAAATGTTCGAGAACACCACGCAGTTCATAGACCACTCTTTGGGCTTAGCTGATGCAGTGTTGCACTCAGATATACTAAGCAAAGCCTCTGACCTTGGGATGTTTTTCTTTAAGACGCACATGCTTAATAGCTTACAAAACTTTGCCTCTAAAAAAGACTCTTTTGATCTCATAAAACGCAAACTAGGAGAAGTACTCCATGGATAATGCACTCCCAACAGGCAAACTTTCTCGTGGAAAGGTAGTAGGCAAAGCCCTACTTAAGATAGGTGCTAAAAAAACCAAACGTTTTGTGACAGGTGGAGACAAAGAACAAAATCACGCAGAAATAGCAGACATTATCTTCGATTCACTAGGAGAGCTTAAAGGTATGTCGGTAAAGATAGCCCAACAAGTAGCCCTAGGCATGCCGTTTTTACCTCCTGCGTATTTAGAAAGAATAAGCAAATCTTTTAATGCCATACCTAGTATAAACAAAGCACTTGTGAGGAAGATAATCAAAACAGAACTAGGTGTCTACCCACAAGATGCATTTGATACTTTTGAGATGAAAGCTTTTGCTGCTGCTTCTTTAGGGCAAGTGCATTTAGCCACAAAGGACGGTAAACAACTAGCGGTAAAAGTACAATACCCTGGCATCAAAAAAAGCATAGAGTCCGACATGAGTCTCATACACTTTGGCATGAAACGTTTTGCCAAAGGGCAAAATGTAGACCACATCATAGGTGAGATAGAAGCAAGACTCTACGAAGAAGTGGACTATGTACTTGAAGCAAAAAACTGTGACTTTTTTAGAGAAAAATTACAGATAAACAACATCGTTATACCTGAGGTCTATCATGACTTGTCTTCTGAAAAGGTATTGACTACTTCATATTTAGAGGGTTTAGACTTTGACAGCTACCTTCTATCTAGCCCTAGTCAAGAAAGTAGAGATGCCTATGCACAACTTATCTTTGACAGTTTTTTTTACGCACTCTACAATCTAAAAAGCATACACGCAGACCCAAACCCTGGAAACTTTTTGTTTATGCAAGGTGGCAAGCTGGGGCTTATAGACTTTGGATGCGTGAAGAAAGTGGACGAGGACTTTTTACAAATGTACAACCAACTACACCTCAACCTATTAGAAGACAATGACCATATCTCCATCATACAACAGTACATCAAACTAGGCATGATAGAAGAAGAGAGTGAAGAGAAGATGCTAAAGTTTTACACAGAAGTCATCAAGCCACTTGACACTCTATACAAAGAACCTCTCATAGGTGACAACTACAACTTCAAAGAAAATCCAGACTTTGCCAAAAGAGGTTTTAAGATGATATTTAAAGTACAACAAAAACAGTTTCACTCTGTGCATAAACTCAATGAACAGTTTTTGTTTATCAACAGGACTTTACTTGGGTACTATGCTCTTTTTGAGAAGATGGGTGCGAAGATAGAGACGGGGTATGTGAAAGATTTGATGAGAAAACAACAAATACTTTAATAGTATGGACTATAGGTTTTATAGGTAAAAAATAAATACAAGAAACAACTCAAAAATAAGGAGAGTTACGATGAAAAAAATAATCATTTTTGGCGGTTCAGGATTCATAGGTCAAAATTTAGCAAAATTATTGGAGACATCAAAATACGAAGTTCATATTGTATCAAGAAACAAACCAAAAAATTGTTTCGGTCAGTTTACGCATTGGGATACTCTAACTCTTGGCTCATGGGTAAATCTGCTTGAAGATTCTGAAGCTATAGTAAATCTAGTAGGGCGAAGTGTTGACTGTATTAAAACAGCTGAAAATATAGATGAAATTTTGCGTTCACGTGTAGATAGTACCCTACTTATAGGTCAAGCTTTAAAGCAAATCAAAAATAAACCAAAAACATGGGTGCAGATGTCAACAGCACATCGCTATGGGGATTCCTTAAATACCATCTGCACAGAATCTTCATCTTTTGGTTATGGCTTAGCTCCTTATGTAGGTAAAATGTGGGAAAGAGCTTACCTAGAAGTAGTACCAAAAAACATGAAACAAGTCATTGTACGTACTTCTTTTGTATTAGGAAAAGAAGGCGGTGCTTTACATCGCATGGCATCCCTAACCTCTTTGGGTTTAGGTGGCACGCTAGGACATGGGAAACAAGGCATTTCATGGATCCATGAAGATGACATGAGTCAACTACTCATTCAAGCAATTGAAAATAGCAATATGTCAGGGGTATATATAGCATCAGCACCAAATCCTGTGTCAAATGCATTTTTTATGGAAAGACTAAGAATCGCACTAAATATGAAAATAGGTCTGCCTGCATTTGCATGGATGGTTAAATTGGGAGCTCCCCTATTTATGAATACTGATCCAGAGTTGGCACTTTATGGTCGATATTGTATTTCAGAACGCTTAAAAGAAGGAGGGTTTAATTTTAACTATCCAACATTAGAGGAGGCATTTGATGATATATTTATGGATCGCTAAGAAATATCCCTTCTTAGATGACAATCACAACTTCGAAGTAAACCCTCATTTTTTAAAAAGAAGTTTTGAGATGATATTTGAAGTACAACAAAAACAGTTTTACTCCATACATAAGCTCAATGAACAATTTTTGTTTATCAACAGTACTTGATTGCTATGCACTTTTTGAGAAGATGTGTGCGAAGATAGAAACGAGGTATGTGAAAAAATGGGTAGGAAATTGGATAATAGCAACTGCTATAATCCATACATTATTTGCATTTATAGTATTTAAAGACACATGGAAAACTATTATATCTAATGGTCTTTTTAATACTGTTGGAGATGATGCTAAAATAGCTGGAGTAGTGTTTTTCTTTTTATGGGGTTTCTTGTTTTTTGCATTTGGGTTCACCATAAAATATTTAGAAAAACATAACATACCACTACCAAAAGTAATTGGTTTTGGTTTACTCATTAATGCAATCATCGCACTTATATTTGTTCCCGAATCTGGGTTTTGGCTTTTATTGCCGCCTAGTATTTTTATACTATATGGAAGAAATAAATGAAAACATTTAATGGTATAATAAAAAATAGTAGGAAAGGATAGAAAAATGGAAAAAATTATTGCATTGATACTTGGATTGGTTGTATTGCTTGCCATCCTGATAGGTTTTTTTATCATCGTGAGATGGCTATATGGAAGAATTAGTGAAATAGGTGAAAAGACAGAAATTCAAAATTATGAGGAGAAAAAAATGATAAACATGAGTAGTTTTAAAAACAGTATAGGTGTGAGATTTGTTATTATAGGGATTATTGCACTTGTTATGATGATTCCTTTGGCAAAAGTAAGTCAAATGGTTTATGAAAGAAGTACATTACACCAAGGAGTACTTAATAGTATTGCCTTTCAATGGGGGAAACCGCAAGTAGTTATGGGACCTGCCTTGATTTTACCAATCGTTGAAAAATATAATATTACTGAAAAAGTTGCAGATAGCAAAGGGAATGAAAAGATAGAATCAAGGGTGGTTTATAGAAACAAAAATATCGTTATATTGCCTAAAGTTTTAAATAAAAACATAGGACTTCAAGAGCATTATAGATATAGGGGGATTTATAGATCTTTGGTTTATACTTCAGATGTGGAAGTGGATGGGAAGTTTATTTTGCCCGATATTTCCAAACTTTCTGACAATATAGATAAGGTACGATATGATAAAGCTTATATGCTTATGGGGCTTAGTGATACAAAGGCTATCGAGCATGTCTCCTCTCTGAGTTTTGGTTCAAACTCTTACAGTTTCGACCCAGGAACAAGATTGAATCTAAAAGGCATCCTTAGTGGCTTCCATGCTCCACTAGAACTCAGTGAAGCACAAAAAGAATATACATTTAAGTTTAATCTAAAGGCAAATGGAAGCTCATATATTCGCTTTTCTGCATTTGGAGAACAAACTATAGTAAAAATACATTCATCTTGGAAGCACCCTAGTTTTCAAGGAGCTATTTTACCAATGGATAGAAACATAAGTGAACAAGGATTTGTAGCTACATGGAAAATTCCCTCTTTGGCACGCAACTTCCCTCAATCATGGATTAGTGAAGATAATGTATATGCTGTAAATAAACTTTTGGCAGGTGTCGACCTATATGAACCAATAGCCCTCTACTCTCTTGTCGAGCGTTCCGTAAAATATGGAGCTCTTTTTATATTGTTGACTTTTTTAACATTTTTGATTTTTGAGATGACTCAAAAAAGTAAACTACATTATGTGCAATATATACTGATTGGCTCTTCTCTAGGTCTATTTTTCTTGATATTGCTTTCACTATCAGAGCATATATTATTTTTTAAAGCCTACATTTCAGCCTCTGCTTTAACTATATTATCAATTAGTACTTATGCATGGTTTTCCAATAAAAGTGCTAAGCAGTTTTTTACTATATTGACCTTATTGGCAGCACTTTATGCTCTTTTATACTCTATATTACAACTAGAAGACTATGCTCTACTGATGGGCACAGGACTGTTGATCGTAACGCTCTTTGTGCTTATGTGGGTTACACGGAACTTAAAAGTGAGTGAAGAATAAAAAGGTTTTGGAATAGATATTAGATTTTATTCCACTCCTTTTTCATTGCCTCGGCATATAGGGCAATAGTAACTGCATATCTAGCCGAGGCATTGTATCTAGTGATGATGCGATAATTTGGTGTGCCTAGATATAGCTCATCATAATCTTTGCCTTTTAGCTTGATGAGATAAGCGCTTTTGTATGCAAATGAAGCTTTTTGCTTGATTCCATGAGCCTTGATAATACTCATAGGATATCTGCTTTTGTATCCAGTCTTGAGACCTCTAAATCTCTTACCGCTATATGAAGCTCGCACTACTGCTGAGATACGATTATTCCATTTTCGCTTATGTAGAAATGATGCGATAGATCCTATGCAATCTGCCATAGAATTTGGGTTTCTCTTACCATTGCCATCTAGGTCAACGCCGTGGCGAAGATACATAGACGGAACCTGCTGTACACATCCCATAGCTCCAGCGAATGAGCCTCGTAGTTTCAGAGGATTTATCCTCTCTCTTCTAGCAAGTATTAGCACCTTTTCAAGTTCACTACGAAAAAACTTCTGTTTTCTATTTTTGTTAAATGCCAATGTTACCAGTGAATCCCACACAGAATATTCACTACCATACATCCCAAACTTACTCTCCACTCTGATAAATGCAGTGATGATAGAGGGGTGGATACTATATTTTTTTTGTGCCTTAAGTAGCCATTTTTTATTTTTCTTCATAAACTCTCTGCCCAGAACTATACTTTCTGGAATGAGTATCTTGGACTTGTATCTATGCCAGCTAAAGTCAGTACTTCCGACTTTGTATCTGCCCTGGTATCGAGATAGAGTTTTCTTCTGGTGCTTTGCTTTTTTAAGTAATTTGGCAGTGTATTTTTTATCAAATTTATATTTTTTGTACATTTTTTCTATAAAGACTTTGGCTTTTGGGTGCTTACTGTAATCTGTCTGAGCCAACAGCATATAGGGAAATGATAGTGTTAACAACATGATATTTATTTTTTTTGTCATAATTTAGATCTCCTCTTAGTAGTAGATTATATCGATATTTTGATATAATTTGATTATGAAAAAAGTAGCTTATATCCAAAATCTATCATTTGCCTATGATTCCCAAACGATACTAGATAGTATTGATTTGACAATAGAGCAGGGAGATTTTCTGGCAATTATTGGCCCTAATGGTGGTGGCAAGTCTACACTTCTTAAGCTTATGCTTGGACTTAAAGAGCCTCGAGCAGGAAATATAGAGATATTAGGAGGCAAGCCCTCCTCAAAACGCCAGTTTTTAGGATATGTCCCACAAAATACCAATGTCAATATAGACTTTCCTATCAAAACTATAGAAGTGGTGCTGATGGGGCATGTAAATGATAAAAGACTTTTGTTTGGATATGGCAAAGACGAGACAAGCTGTGCCATGGGTGCACTCAAGGAGGTAGGCATGCAAGAGTATGCCAATCGTAAAATAGGTGATCTCTCAGGAGGGCAAAGGCAAAGAGTAATGATAGCTAGAGCACTGTGCGCACACCCAAAGATACTCCTACTGGATGAGCCTACAGCCAACATCGATGCTCAGGGTCAAAAAGAAGTCTATGACTTACTCAAAAAGCTAAATGAACACATTACTATTATTGTGGTAAGTCATGATATATCGGTGATACTAGAGTATGCTGACAAAGTGGCACATATCAACAAGATACTCTCGTTTCACGATATAAGCAATAAGGATGATAGGTTTCATACACATGGCAAAGAGGAGCATTTTTGTGAAGTGGAGTTGCTACAGATGCTTGGCTCAAAAGGCTGCAAGGAGTGTACTTCGACAAGCTCTGCACAAGATGCTTCTAAAAATTCGATAGAGGGCAATGTGACAAAAAGTGACAATAATGTTTGAGGCACTTTCATATACATTTATACAAAATGCATTGATAGCTGGAGTATTGGTAAGTCTGGCTACTGGAATCATCGGTTCACTGGTAGTTGTCAATCGCATGGTATTTCTTGCAGGTGGCATGGCTCATGCTTCTTACGGCGGGATAGGTCTTGCGGTCTATTTGGGTTTTCCGATTTTTTTAGGTGCATCATTGTTTGCAGTAGCATCAGCTCTGCTTATAGCCTATCTCACGCTACATGACCGTCATCGTATCGATACATTTATTGGGCTTATATGGGCGGTGGGCATGGCTATTGGTGTAATCCTTATAGACCTTACCCCTGGATATAATGTTGACCTGATGAGTTATCTTTTTGGCTCTATTTTGGCTGTCAGCAGTGGAGACCTTTGGTTTATGGGAGGACTTCTGACAGCGATTATCTTGGTAGTAAGTATATGGTATCGTGATATCTTGGCAGTGTCTTACGATAGCGAGTATGCTTTATTGCGTGGTGTGAATGTTAAGTTTTTCTACTCATTGATACTGGTTCTGTCTGCTTTGACTGTAGTAATGGCGATCAAAGTAGTGGGTCTGATTTTAGTCATTGCCATGCTCACCATTCCTGTCTATATCGCTGAGAGACTCTCAAATAGCCTTGCTACAATGATGGCTATTTCTGGAGTGATAGCGACACTTTTTACTTTGACTGGGCTATGGTTTTCATACACCTATGACTTGACTTCAGGTGCGTCTATTATTATAGTCTCAGCTTGTGGACTGGGTCTATTTCTACTCTTTAGTACTAAAAGAAAGTGATCTAAAACAATGGATAGACTAATACTTAGTGATCTTGACTTTACACTGCTTAGAAGCGACCTAAGCATAAACAGCTTTACGCGAGAGACATGGAACAACTGTACAAGTAAGGCAAAATTATCTATCGCAACTGCCAGAAGTTATACGGGAATCAAAGATCTACTCAAAGGGTTGATTTTAAAAGAACCACTTATATTACTAGATGGTACAATCATAGCTTCACCTGATGGAGATATTTTGCATATGTCTGCCATAGACAAAAGTCTAGGTGATGAAGTTTTGTACATTGCACAAAAAAGTGTAGGGCTTTATCCGCTCATTGTGGCGTGGGAAAGCGAAGAAGAGCAATTTTTCTATCCAAAAGATCCAAGCTTTTACCAACAAGAGTTACTCAAAGGCATACACAATAAGAAAAGAATTTTTGCAAACAAAGAACTTAGAGCCAAAAACAATAATCTAAAGATTGTATTTCTGTCTAGCCAAGAGGAGGCACACATCTTAGTGCGTGCTTTAGACTCAGCACTTGGTCAGCAGATAGAGATCAAAAGTGCACAAGATCCGTACATGGACTGCTACTTTACCACTATCTTGCACCCAATGGGAGACAAAGCACATGCACTTGCAAAACTGGAAGAGCTCGAGGGCATCGATATAGCCCACACCACAGTTTTTGGTGACAATCACAACGATATAGGCATGTTCAAACTTGCTGGCACTAAAATTGCCGTAGCTAACGCGATAGATGGGCTAAAAGAGCTAGCTGATATCATTTTGCCTCATACCAATGATGAAGATGCAGTAGCCAGATACCTAAATGATAAAGTCTGCCGAGCTTAGACTTTATGCCTTTGCAAATATATCCTCAAAGTCCGCATTTGCCAAAAATAGAATCTCTCCATTAAATCTATCTATACGACTGTCACCCTTTTTTAATCTTTTTTTGAGTTGCTTTTTGATCTTCTTCTGCTTTTTCTCTTTTGTGATGCCATGCAACGCAAAGAAGTCATGCAGCTCCATCCACTCTTCTGGATTTTCTTCACTGCTGTCAACACTGTCAACCTCTATGGTCTGCTCATTGTCATCTGCTTGTTTTTTATGCTCAAGCTGTAGACCATAAAGCATCTTCATTTCGCTAAATGCCTCTTTTAGCAACTCCACTTCTCCTCTGAGCGTAGAGCTGATCATCTTGTTTGTCTCTTTTAAGTCACTAATTGTTTCTCTTAATATGGCAATTGTCTCTTCTTTTGCTTCAAGCAATTTTTCTTGATTCTCAATATTTACCTCATTATCTGATTTTGCCTTATTGGCAACAATATCCACAACAGATACTTTGTTATAATCTGACTCTTTGCTGTTGTCAAGCACAATGAGTATCTTCCCGCCTATGTTGCGTGATGACAATATTCCTTTTTTTATCTTTGCATAAACAGCCTGTCTAGAAATACCCATTTTAATGGCATAGTCTGCTGGTTTTATCAAGTTTCCCATGATGATGATCCCTATAAATGATTTACAATTGTGTCAATCATAACATAATGTTGATAAAACTTATTATCTTTTGGTACCAGAAAGCATTGGCACGAATAGGCATGGCTCTATTGCTTCAGAAGTTATTCGTCCTGACTTCTTATAGTATCTAGTAATAATTTGGAGTCCGTCTTGGTTGATAGGTGCTATCAATATACCCCCATCTGCTAATTGCTCAAAAAGTGTTTCTGGTATGTTATCAGTTGTTGCAGAGAATATGATCCTCTCATAAGGAGCATATTCTTTCCAGCCCCTCTGTCCATCATCGTAGCGAGTAAATATATTATCCATCTCAAGTGTCTTAAAGCGTTCTTTTGCCTCTCTTAGTAGGGGCTCTATTCGTTCTATAGTAAATACTCTTCTGACTATTTTAGATAGTATCGCAGCTTGATAGCCACTACCACAACCTACTTCCAATGCACTGTCAACACCCTTTAGCTCCAGATGTTGTGTCATCTTGGCAACTGTCAGAGGTGAGGATATCCACTGTTCTGAATGCATAGGAAGTGCGTCTAGCTTGTACGCTAGATGCTTAAAGCCACTTGTCACAAAAACTTCTCTGTCAACTTTTAAAAATGCACTCTTGACATATGACTCTAAAGGAAACTTATTCCCTATCTCTTCAACCATTCTCTCTAAATGAAACTTTTTTACCATGCCCTACTTTTCAACAGATAATCTAAACAATTATCGGCATTCTACCAAAAATAGTGTAAAAGTCTGTATGTGTTGCTTATTGATACCAATCAACTCTTTTTATCAATACAGTTGCTATACTTGTAGTCATAATCATAAAAAGGATTAATTATGCAATTTAGCTCATCAAAAACAGACAAACCAGAAACAGCTCATTTTTACCAAGATCTTGAATTCTCTGACAAGTCAGTAGTCATCACACCTATGCTAGATAGTGGATTTGGCAAAGAAATTCGTATCGCTTTCAAAGAAGGTCAAGTAATGAAAGAGCACAAAACCAAGTTTCCTATTACCGTTATGGCGCTTAGAGGCAACATAGAATTCTCTGTCGGGGAAGATATTTTTATTCTGGAAGCTGGGGCTCTTATCTCTCTTGAGGGTGGTGTAATGCACGCACTCAAAGCTACCGAAGAGTCAGTGATAAGGCTATCTCTACACAAAAGCGATACAGCAGATAGGGTCAAGGGAGTACTTGAGCTCTAAAGATTGAATCTACTATAGCCTTTGCCCTCTATTCAAGATCCAATGCATACTGCTTCAGCGTCTCAAGATCTATCAACTCTAGCATCTTGATATGAGTAGAGTGTAGGAAAATTCTTGGTGCCATACCATCATGTATCGCCTTGACAAAAGAATGACCACCCAAGCACCAGCTCTCCCCAGGCTTGACTCCTGCAAAGCTGTACTGAGGCATAGGTGTCGACAAGTCATTACCTACGCTCTTGGAGTACTCCAAAAACTCCTTTGTTGCATATATACATACTGCATGGAGGGCTGGATTACTGTTGCCTGTATTGCAATGACCGTCACGATAGTATCCAGTCAATGGTCGATGGCTACAGGGCTCCATCGGCTCACCAAAAACATTTATAGATTCATGCATATAAAATCCTTTTGGATGATTATAGCAAAAATACATATTCTCACTATTGTCAATGAATATTTATCTTGATGGTTTAAAAAAAGTAGCTTAGGATATGATATGCTTAGAGAAATAAATATATGAGAAAAGTTGTCTTGAATTATCAAGGCATTATAGTGCTTAGCAAAAGGTCTCTGTATCACACCCGTCTTAGTCCTTACTATATGCTTTTAAAACTTTAGAAAATCTAAACAAAAATGCTCCATGGTCTACGGCATCAAATATGTCAGCATCAGACCAGTCTAAGATTTTCAACGCATCTATGGCTTCTACTGTAAAAAGTTCAGGTGTGTAAAGTGCAAGCATCACGGCATCAAAAAGTGCTTGATGTCTTTCATCTAGTGCTAACATTTTTTGTGTACCTTCTAGTTTTTGCAACTGCTCTAAAGTATATCCTTTGGCTAAAAGAAATTTCCTATTGAGTTCAATACAATACATAAAGCCATTGTCACTAGCCACTGTGTAGCGCAAGAATGTAAAAAAGTCAGGGTTTATGTGTGCATGTGTACTAAGGTAGGTTATCTCCTCTACAAACATTTTAAATCGTGTAGGGTTCACTGTGGCAAAGAGTTCAAAGTGTGGAGGTGTATGACCCAACTTCTGCTTGATACCTCTTAATAAAATTTTCATCTCTTTATTTGGATTTGCTTCTATCATAAACATCGTTTGCACTTTGGACATGGGCATCCTTTTTTATTTATTATATACCATTTGGTATATATTGTCAAACTTATTCCAAAAGCATCACCAGTAGTATTGTAGATACTCTAAAATTCGACTCTTGAAGCAATACAACTATCTCTTTTATTTCTTTTGGACTCAATAGCTTTTTTTGCTTATACAGCAACAAAATACCAATGAGTCCAATCGTATCAAGTCCTAAGGATTTGGCTACATTCTTTCCTCTTTTTTCGTCAATAACCAACGGTACATTTCTCTCAATAGCCAATGCAATAGACTCAGATTCTCCCAAATCTAATCGTGTAAATAAAATTTTTACTTGCATGTCATCATCAACTTTTTCTACTCTAATTTTACTTTTCCTCACATAGTCATCTAAAATCTTTTTCGCATCTACTCGTATGCTTACTTCACTATAAACGGCTTTTGTGATAATAATCGTATCCGTAAACTTGAAAAGTATTTCAAATTTACGGATATTAATTAAAGTAATGAGCGTGGTACTGTCAGATACTACAACAGCATTTAGAGCCACTTAGAGACCTCTGATTTTATTACCTCAATATCATCCTCTATCCAATTTAGACCAAGACTATTAAGCATTCTCATTGCCTCTTGCTTGTCTATTCCCATAATCTCTGCCATTTTTCCCATAGAGATAAGCCCCTGTTTGAATTGTTCTAATGCCACAGTTTTTTTGATACCCATTGAGAGCGTGTCGTCATTTAGTGGTATAGTGATACCTATGGGTTTACCATGTTTGGTAACAAAAACGGACTCGTTATTTTCAAGATATTTGGTCATATTGGACGGATTGTTTTTTAGGTCTCTTATAGATACAGTTTGCATATGCGTTCCTTTATTAAATACTACATTTTGTAGGTATAGTATAGCACAATGTCTAATCTATTTCAACATCTATATTTTCGGCATCACTTACCAATGTAAGTTTTCAATTTTCATTTATTTGTTCATCACCCCAGACTAATATCTGTTCGAAGATAGGCATACTCTTTTCCATCATATTTTAGCTTCATTAGGTTCCTTTTGGTATGTATATACCTTTTTGGGTAGTTCTTGACATACTAGCATATTGATGATAAAATTTCAACATCTACATATTAAAGGAAAGTTATGAACAACGACTTTACAAAAGCAATGGATTTTAGGCACGCGTGCAAGGCATTTGATGAGAACAAGACTATAGCTGATGAACAGCTGCACTACATTTTGGAGGCAGGAAGTAAATCTCCCTCTTCTTTTGGTATGGAGGGGTGGAAGTTTCTAGTCATCACAAACGAAGCACTTAAAGCCAAACTTCGCCCTGCTTGTTGGGATCAAGTGCAGATTACTTCTTGTTCTCACTTAGTAGTCATCTTAACAGCTATAGAAAATGTCAAACCAAGTTCAGGAGAAGTAGAAAAAAGGCTTGCCAGACGACCTCTCTCCAAGGAGCAACTCTCAGGCTATGTAGACCTATACTCTAAACATTTGTCTGAGACACTCAGTAGCGATGAAAACATCTACCACTGGACAGCCAAACAAAGCTATATCGCCTTAGCCAACATGATGACGGCTGCTGCTTTCATAGGTGTAGACTCTTGTCCCATAGAAGGTTTTGAGAAAGAAAAAGTTGAAGAGATACTGGAGCTCGACACATCTAAGTGGCAGGTCTCAGTGCTTGTTCCTTTTGGGTATCGTATTAACGAGCAATCGGAACAGCTTAGACTTGGCCTTGATGATGTGGTAGAGTTTATAGACTAGAACTATAATGCCCAGTCTATAGACTTTTTATTGTGCCTAAGTAAATAACTATTAATTTGGGAAAAAGGTTTAGAGCCCCAAAATCCCCTATAAGCAGAAAGAGGGGACGGATGAGGGTCTTTGATAACTAGATGCTTAAACTCATCTATAAGCACTGCCTTCTTCTGAGCATATGTACCCCAAAGCACAAAAACCACATGCTCACACTCAGAATTCACTAGTTCTACAACCCTATCTGTAAACTTCTCCCAGCCTTTATCTTTATGTGTATTGGCATTGTCTGCCTCTACTGTGAGTACAGCATTGAGTAGCAATACACCTTGCCTCGACCATGGTAGCAGGTTTCCCGTATTACTATTATCTACTCTAGCATCTGTAAGTAGCTCTTTGTTGATGTTTTGTAGTGACTTAGGCAAAGGCTTTACATCATCTAGGACAGAAAAGCACAGACCATGGGCATGACCTTTAGTGGGATATGGGTCTTGTCCTAGTATGACAACTTTGACATCACCCAATGGCATAACATTAAGTGCTGTAAACCATTGATGTTTAGGTGGAAGTATAGTTTTGTCCTGCTTTTTCTCCTCTTCTAAAAACTGTGACAATTCTAACATATATGATTCTTGCCACTCATCTTTTAGTGCTTGTCGCCATGTAGGCTGTGTGAGTAGATTTTTCATGAGTTTTCCTCTATATTTAAATCATTTTCTGTGCTCATAAATTCTATACCCCCAATTCTTACTCCCACCACTCTGCTCTACACACTCCCATCCAAGCTTCTCAAGCTCCTTGCCCACAAGCCAATGCATCCCACCATGCCCCATGAGTGCCACGCTTTCATGCTTATTTGCAAAGTCTATGAGATATGCACTAGCCTTTTGAGCCCTTAGTTTCGCCTCTTTATACACCTTAGACTTTTTACCAAAGCCTGCGAGCATCATAAGTCGTAGTATGATTAGCCATGTTTTAGAAGAAAGCTTTAGCCAAGTGCCTTTTGTCTCTGCTAAGCTTATCTCATCAAAAAGGCTATTTTTTTCTATAGGCTCTACCCCTATCACCTCTAAAGAATCAGTAGTACGCGAAAGACTGCTTGCCAGTACAACATCAGCACCTTTGATGTACTGGATGACTTCTTTGCTAGGAGGTGCAGTGTCTATAGATGCATGGTTGTATGCCACTACCCATGCATTCATCTGTGAAGCTGTAATCTTTTGGCTGTTATCTAGTAGGACTTTAGCGTGTCGAGTGAGGATGATTTTCATGGCTATCTCATCACTATATGTCGTCTCATTTTTTTGATCAAATGAAAATCTATCTCACCCCTGATGACCTCCAGCATATCGTCCATCGCTACTCCTCCACTGGGTGAACATATAGCTGATGAACTTGCCATCGTTTCCTTGGAGCTATTAGCTACTATTACAAAGCACTGATTCATGATAGCCAATGCCTGAGACAAAACTTCCAGATGCTTTTTGCGTGGCAATCCCCACTGAGATGGTATCAAAATCACATCTGCCCCTTCTAGTTGCCTCCATAGTTCTTTAAATCGTACTTCAAAGCATATGAGTAATCCATACTTGATACCATCTATATCAAAAAGCTTAATGTCCTCCTGCTTTCCTGCTTCTAAGTGCTTGTCCTCTTCTCCAAGCAAAAAAAGTTTGTGCTTTGATTGACGATGAACTACTTTATGATTATGAATGACTATTGCGTCGTTAGTATACTTATCTTCGTGTCTGCTAAGAACAGTGAGTACCAATATCTGTCTACCAATTCTTTCCTTCAGCAACTCTTCTGCTTTTTGTGAAAATACTACTGCCTCATCTATATTTTTGTAGTCATAATCCGTCAAGCAGACTTCTGGTGCAACTATAAGATCACTACCATCAAGTGCATCGATATGCTTTAAAAGCATTTGAAGATTTCTCTCATATTTGGGGATATTTGGAAGCTGTAGTGCTACTGCTTTGATTTTTTTAATCATTTGATACCTTCAGATCTCTAACATAGATAGTTATTTTACAATTTTTTGATAAACTTAAGCATGAAAGACATAGAAATTGATGAAATAAAAAAATTATTGCCTATTATAAAACAAGCACCGCTTGTAAGAGTAGGACACTTTAGTGATCATGGAGAAACCCTAAGTTCAGTATTGAGTAGCTTTTGCATAGAAAACGATCATGACTATATCCTCAATTGTACTGATGACGAATATTTTAATAAAATACAAAATAAATATATAGAAATGCAAAAATGCCGAATAAAGAATTTCAACCTAAAGAGACCCAACTACATGCTTCAAGGAAAATTCTATGACTATCTATTCGTTTCCATAGACCTAAACACAGAAGGTCGAGAATCTTTTTTACAAAAATGCCATAAAGTAATCAAAAATGCTGGGCTCATTCTCATATTTGTACCTCACAATGATCACATACTGGCATCTAGCTGGAAAATGTTGCTAGACGAAAACTACTATGTTGCAACTAGTACTATTGATGTTGGCAACACATGGGATGTGATTATTTCAAAAAAAATGCATGGTTGGGGTGGATAGCCTGCCGTGGTGGTTGGAGGGGAGTGTTGGCAGACTATCCCTTAGAGAGCCTTAAATTGGAGGCTTCCAATTATAAAAATAAAATAAGTTCTATTGGCTCTCTAATGAGAACTATAACAGAGAAATGTGAACCGTTTGTGAATGAGTCCTGATGTTTACAGGATTTAGTTCACATATTTACTGACAAGAAACACACTCCATGCTACGATCCTCCACCGTATCATCATCTGCCAATGCCTCTGGTGATTGGCTTCGTAGATAATATGTAGACTTGAGTCCAAACTTCCATGCTTCCATGTAAATATCATTGAGATACTTGCCGCTAACCTTGTCTAGTGAGATAAAGATATTGAGCGACTGTCCCTGATCGATCCACTTCTGTCGGATAGCACCAGCACGAACCAAAAGCCTCTGATCCAATTCATAGCTAGGTATATAGTAGCTCCAATTGGCTGCAGATAGATTTGGCACTACTACCGGTATGTGACCTGACAGATTCTCCTCAAACCATTTTCTTTTGTAAACTGGCTCGATAGTCTGTGTGGTTCCTGTCAATATAGAAATCGAACTAGTAGGTGCTATTGCCATAAGGTAGCCATTGCGCATACCATCTGTCTTGACTTTTTCCTTCAGTGCCATCCAGTCATGAGTATAACCAAACAGCCCACCTCTGTCAACAAGTTTACACGCTTCAGGATTTGCCTTGTCTATGGGAAAAATTCCTTTATCCCAATCTGAGCCCTCAAATGTAGGATAAACGCCCTTCTCTAATGCCAAATCACTTGACGACCTAATCGCATAATAACTGACTGATTCCATTATCTCATCGATCTTTTCAAAATGCTCGCTACTACCCCACTCTATACTTGCTTCTGCTAGCATCTGAGCTTCTCCCATAACACCCAAGCCAATAGACCTACTCTTCTCGTTGGTCTTTTTAACTTTTGCAAGTGGATAGAAGTTTAAATCAATCACATTGTCAAGCATTCGTATCGCTGTAGGGACTACTCTAGCAATATCTTCTGTGCTATGAATCTTGGAGAGGTTTATGGATGCCAGATTGCATACTGCAGTGTCACCATCTATCTTCTCCTTGTCAACCATCCAGATTTGTTTACCGTTTATACTGTCGAGTGCTGTAATCTTTTTGGCGAGCTTTGTCATGCCACTGTCAACAGTGACTGCCTCATCTTCTTCAAAGATTTCTATACTGCGGTCATCATAAGTAATTCTGATCTTATAATAATCTGGACTCGTATTTTGAAATATCTCTGTGCATAGATTTGAGCTTCTGATTATTCCTGTATGCTTGTTAGGGTTTGCCCTATTGGCAGCATCTTTAAATGCCAAAAAAGGATTACCTGTCTCGAAATAACTTCTAAGTATATCTTTCCATAATCCCTTGGCAGAGATTACTTCTTTATTGATGCCCTCTTTTTGCTCCAGCTCTTCATATCTGACTACAAAATCATCTCCGTACAGGTCTATCAATTCCTTGACCTCAAAAGGATCAAAAAGTGTCCACAATTCATCATTTTCTACTCGTTGCATAAAAAAATCATTTAACCACATGGCAGGGAAAAGATCATGAGCCCTACGACGCTCTTCACCAGAATTCTTTTTTAGATCCAAGAAGTCCCTAATGTCGATATGCCAAGGCTCCAGATATACAGCAATCGCACCTTTTCTGGTGCCTAGCTGATCTACAGCTATTGCTACATCGTTGGCAATTTTTAGGAATGGCACTATACCACCAGCAGCATGTTTGTGTCCATCAATGTATGATCCCATCCCTCTAACCTGTGTCCAGTCCCAGCCAATACCGCCACCAAACTTACTAAGTAGCGCCATCTCTTTGTAGGCATCAAAGATACCTTCAATGTTATCAGGTGTAGAGCCTATATAGCAAGAGCTAAGCTGATGCCTGGGTGTTCTGGCATTTGATAGTGTAGGTGTTGCTGCCATCACTTCAAATTTACTGAGAATATCATAAAACTTCTTTGCCCAAGTCTGACAATCAAACTCATTTTGAGCCAAAAACATGGCCACTGCCATAAATAGATGCTGTGGTAACTCTATAGGGCTTCCATCTTTATCTTTGAGCAGATATCTGTCATAGAGTGTTTTGATGCCTAAATATGTAAACTGAAGGTCTCTGGCTGGGTGGATATAGTCATTAAGCTCATCGAGATTGTATTTCTCCTTTAGTCCAAGCAGTATCCGACCTTCTGCTTCACCTTTCTCGAAATACTCTTTAAGGTGGGTATAGCCAGAAAAATGAGAGACTTTATGATAAATGTCGTACAGAAAAAGGCGCGAAGCGACAAATGTCCAATCAGGACGATCTATGTCAATCTTATCTGCGGCCGTATTAATCAGTGTTTGTTGTATCTCTGCAGAAGTAATCATATCTTTAAAATGTATCTTTGCATCTACTTCCAGTTCACTTTGGCTTACATTTGCAAGCCCTTCAACTGCAGCTGATGTGTATTTTTGTATTTTGGTGACATCTAGTGTCTCTATTCTACCGCTTCGTTTTACTACTCTTGTCATTTTGCCCCCGATGAAATATCATACTCTACTACAAATCTATAAATATTGTAGTTATGATTTAAATTATATGGATATAAAATATTACTTTTAATATTTTCTCTAAATTTATACCACTAAGAAGAAAGATTCTACTAAAATTTTGCTTGATATTTTGTTAAAATAGGCAATGCTTTTTAAGGCTAACAGTTATAACAATTAGTTATAGTTGCCTGAGCGTCGCTCCTTTGGGAATTGGAGCGAATCTGATGTAAAATACTACTTAAACACTCTAGAAAATATTCTATCTACATTTTTTGTATAATATTCAAAACTAAAACACTCTCTAATTTGCTCCTCACTAAGTGCATCCCTAAGCTCCTCGTCGGAGAGAAGATACTGAAGATAAAGAGACTCACCTTTTTCATTGGTCGTTGACTTGCCTTGCTGAATCTCTTCCCATACTTTCATTGCATTTCTCTGGACTACCTTATAGGCATCTTCACGGCTTACACCTGCCTTTGGTAGCTCTAGGAGTACTCTTTGACTAAACACGAGACCTCCTGTTAGATTGAGATTTTTCATCATATTTTCAGGCATAACAGTGAGATTGGCAATGACATTATTCATGCGATGAAGCATAAAATCACTAGTGACAAAAGCATCAGGAAGCCAAAACCTCTCTGTGGACGAGTGCGATATATCTCTCTCGTGCCAAAGTGCAACATTTTCCATAGCGGGCATAGCATATGCTCTTATCATACGGGCTAGTCCTGTTATGTTTTCAGTGAGAATTGGATTTCTTTTGTGTGGCATAGCTGAGCTGCCTTTTTGTCCCTTGGCAAAAAACTCTTCACACTCATAGACCTCTGTTCTCTGCCAGTGCCTTACTTGCACAGCAAACTTTTCTATAGTTGATGCCAGCAATGCCAATGCCGTTGCCAGCCTAGCATATCTGTCCCTTTGGATTACTTGATTGGAGGCAGGTGCACTCTTGAGTCCAAGCTCTTCCATGGCATACTCTTCCAGTTCTATAGGAGCATGAGCGAAGTTCCCCATCGCACCAGATATCTGACCTACTGCTATCACATCCATGGTCTGCTCCAGATTTTCCAAGTGTCTTGCCATCTCATCATACCAAACTGCAAGTACCAAGCCAAAAGTAATAGGTTCACCATGTATGCCATGGCTCCTGCCTACCATCAGTGTCATCTTGTGTTCTTGGGCTCTTTTTTTGATCGACTCCATCATCATCTTGACATCTGCTATTATAATCTCTAGAGAGGCTTTCATCTGTAAGGCAACAGCTGAGTCCACCGTATCAGAACTAGTCATACCATAATGAAACCACCTACTCTCTTCACCAAGTGTTTCAGATACAGAAGTAGTAAATGCGATAAGGTCATGCCGCGTAACTGCCTCTATCTCATCAATTCTTTCTATAGAGAACCCTGCATTATCTATGATCTTTTTAGCATCTTCATCAGGTATGAGTCCTAGTCGATTCCATGCCTTTACTGCTGCTATCTCTACATCTAACCATGCCTGATACTTTGCCTGCATTGTCCAGTGCTGTGCCATCTCTTTGCGTGAATATCTCTCTATCATTGTATGCCAACCTTGTGTGAAATTTTGGTACTATTTGCTCCACTAGATATTTAGAGTATCTCCAATTGCCCTTTACTTAGTGAATAATATTTTATCCAAATAGCCGTTAGAGGTGGATGACAGGAGAGGTAGAGGATTGCCATTTATAAAAGAGTCCTTTAAGGTAACAGAAGAGATGCCAGCCTTTTTGTATATCATGAGGACATTCCACTATACACAAGGTCAAGCTCAGAGACTCATAGGAAAAGGCAGACTGCTTATCGGTGGAAAGTCCCTCATAGACTCTGGAGAGAAGATCTCTGGAGAGATCGAGATTGTTTACTTCAAGCCCAAGTCAAAAAATAAAAAAGCACTCTTCCAAACTATAGATTTTATGGTATTTGAAAAGCCATCTGGCATACTGGTACACCCTAACACAATGGCTACAGAGTATTCTATGCTAGATGAGATTAGAACTATCGCTGGCGAATATGCCAATGCTGTACATCGTATAGACATGGAAACATCTGGACTACTCATAGCGAGCAAACACAAAAATGCGGAACGCTTTTTAAAAGGTTCTTTTGAGGCAAGAAAGATCAAAAAAAGTTATTTGGCATGGGTCTCGGGCAAACTATTGAAGTCTTTTTCTGTAGATGCTCCTATACTGAAAAATAACGACTATTGCCAAACTAAACACAAGGTATTTGTACATACAGAGGGCAAAAAATCCCATACAGACTTCAAGCCCATTATTTATGACAAAAAACTTGATGCTACTCTACTTGCCTGCTACCCAATCACAGGCCGAACTCATCAAATAAGGGCACATTTGTTTCACATGAAACATCCTATACTAGGTGACCCAATTTACGGGACTGCATTTAAGGCTTCTAATGACTATCTAGAGGGAAAGCTATCTGAAAAAGATCGGTTGATCATGACAGGATCGAGCAGGCTTATGCTACATGCACATAGGCTACAATTTGATTATGGGGCAAAATATTTTATAGAAAGTGCTGTTGATTTTGAGAGCGAAAAAAACCTAATCTGTGATAAAAAATCAAGAGCCACTAGAGGCTAATCATCTTTTTTTATAGCAATAATGAAACCCGTTATGCCCACCACTACTACGGTTGTTATTATAGTATATAAAACGGCATCCATTGTTGTCATATGTTTTCCTTGCTTTGTTCTCTTAGTTGTCCACAGGCGGCAGAGATGTCTAGGCCTTTGGATTCACGAATAGTGCAAAGCAGACCTCTTTTGAGTAAAAATTCTTGAAATTCAACCATGCCTTTCTCCTCTGGTCTTCTAAATTCTGTGCCACCATAAGGGTTAAAATATATCAAATTGACCTTTGCTTTTATTCCATCGAGCAAAGAGAGTAGCTTTTTGGCTGCTGAGATATCATCATTGACACCTTTTATTACTAGGTATTCAAACATCACCCTCTTTCTACTATTTATAGGGAACTCTTTGACTGCATCGATAATAGACTTGATATTGTATGCTCTATTGATAGGCATAAGTTGCTGTCTAAGCTCATCATCTACTGCATGCAAAGATATTGCCAGATTGACACCTAGATCCATATCTCCAAGTTTTTTAATTTTGGAGCTTAGTCCAGAAGTCGAAATAGTTTGGCGGTGTACTGAGATCGCCATGCCATCAGGATCAGCAAATATCTTAACCGCCCTACTCACTGCATTGAGGTTATCTAGTGGCTCTCCCATACCCATAAATACTAGGTTTACACGACGATTGGCATCAATATTATTATCCATCTTGACCTGTCTGACTTGCTCTATTATCTCACCAGTAGTAAGATCTCTCATAAATCCACCCTTTGCTGTCAAACAAAAAGCACAGCCAACCTTACAGCCAACCTGAGACGAGATACAGACTGTGTATCTTTCTTGATGTTTCAATGAGCCATCTTCATGATATACCTTATCTCGCATCAAAAGCAAAACTACTTCTACCGTATGTCCGTCATACAACTCAAAAAGATATTTTCTGCTCCCATCTACACTATCTTGTACTGTCAACATCTTAAGAGGCAAAAGTGTAAACTCGTTTTTCAACTCTTCTCGCATTCTTTTTGGTAAGTTTTGCATATTGTCAAAACTATCTGCGTATTTATGGTATATCCATGAATAGAGCTGTTTTGCCCTAAAAGACGGCTTTATCATCTCTGATAGCTCTTCTTTGCTGTAGTCCTGCATGATCTTTTTTATCATATGTTTCTTTCTTTTATGTCTGTTTATAAATCTACTGTAAACACTTTATCTGTCAATAGCCTTATCGCTTCTTGTCGGTTTTTTATAAAGTCTTTATGTGCACTAACATTACAATAATTTGTCACTATAAAAATACCTTTGGCAGGTATGCCAAATCGCTCTGCTACTTTCAATATAGCATAAAACTCCATGTTCTCAATAGCTATATTTATTTCAAGATATTTTTTTGCAATTTCAGAACTTGTACAAATGTAGTTTGAAGAGTTAACAATTGTTTCATGTGAAACATTACCCTTATCATAATTACAAGATGATACCGTGTTGTCTGTAGGTGTATAGGCATCTCCTCTTAAGGATGACTGCTCTATGTTGCAAGCCCTCACAGACTCTACAGTACTCATTAGTTCTAGCCCACCATAACTTCCTGCAGTACCGACAAACAGGATGTATTCTGGCTTCTTGTCTATACAGTATCTGGTCAAGTTGATAGCTGACTCCACCATTCCTATACCTATAGGAGTAGCCCCGTCAATCTGTTCTATTTTACCCGCACAAATAACCATTTACAACCTTACTGGAATATTTTTAGATTTTAGATATCTTTTTAGATCCATTATATCTATCTCTTTAAAGTGAAATATTGAAGCTGCCAATGCCGCATCTGCCTGACCAATCGTGAATGCTTCTTCAATATGCTGCATAGTCCCTGCACCGCCACTAGCTATGACAGGTATAGGAGCTACTTCTCCTATTTTTTTATTTAGCGTGTTATCAAAACCTGCTTTGGTACCATCTGCATCCATAGAGGTTACTAGCAGCTCACCCGCTCCTCTAGTATATGCCTCCTTTGCCCACTCGATGGCATCTATACCTGTGTCATTTCGCCCACCGTGCGTAAAGATATGCCATTTTGCATCATTCACTCTTTTGGCATCTAAGGCAACTACAATACACTGAGAGCCAAACCTTTTTGCTGCTTGAGATATAAACTTTGGATTTTTTATAGCTGCTGAGTTTATGCTAACTTTATCACATCCTGCATTAAGAAGATTATAAATATCATCAAGTTTTCTTATGCCTCCACCGACTGTCAATGGGATAAATACCTCTTTAGCTACTTCTTGTACGATATGCACGATTGTATCTCTATCCTCATGTGTTGCTGTGATATCAAGAAAGGTAATCTCGTCTGCACCTTCTTTGTTGTACCTCTTAGCAACCTCTATTGGATCACCAGCATCTCTAAGCCCTACAAAATTGATCCCTTTTACTACCCTTCCACCTTCTACATCCAAACATGGTATAATTCTTTTTGCAAAATAATCCATTCTATCCCTAATCAGAGTATATTTTTGGATTATATCGAAAAAATAAGAAAAAAAGTGTATAATGAAAAGCAATGAAGAGCTAATAGGGCTTGCAAGCAAGAGATATGGTCAAAATTTTTTAAAAAATCATAGCTATATACAAAAAATCATCCAAGCGATGCCCAAAGATAATCTACCTATCGTAGAGATTGGGCCTGGCTTAGGTGATTTAACTAAAGAGCTCGTAAGAGCTAGAGATGTTACAGCTTTTGAAGTGGATAAGAGATTGTGCGAGCATTTAATACATGAATTTGAGTTACCCATCCGTGAGGGTAGGCTGACTCTGAAATGTGCTGATGCTATTGAGCACTGGGAGCAGAAAGGACTACTGGATGAACATTATCATTTAGTAGCCAATCTGCCTTATTATATTGCAACAAATCTTATCTTGAGGGCACTGCATGACCCATATTGTCAGTCTATTTTGACTATGGTTCAAAAAGAGGTAGCTATAAAGTTTTCAGCAAAGCCTACAGAGAGAAATTTCTCTGCACTGGGTGTACTAGCTGATAGCGTAGGGGAGGGGAAAATATGCTTTGAGGTTGAACCTGAAGCATTTGTTCCTCCGCCCAAAGTTACCTCTGCAGTACTCTCCATTGTCAAGTTTAGTTCACTGGACGACCTAGGATTTGAAGACTTCCTAAAGGTCGCTTTTTCTCAACCCAGAAAAAAGTTATCCAAAAATCTGAACTTGCGATACCAAAAGGATAGAATTATCAAGATCTTTGCCGATCTTGAGTTAGAAGATAATATCCGCCCACACGAAGCTGCGACATCTATTTATCATCAAATATATAATGCTTTAAAGCAAAAGGATAACGAAGATGAACGAAAATCAAGAAAATAACAATAACAAACCAAAAAGAAACCCCAATCCATATAGACAAAATAGTCAAACGGTACAAAACAACAATCAAAATAGAGATAGCGACTCAAAAGAGCCAAGAAAAAGCAATGAGAGGCAAAACAACCAAAGCCAAAACAACAACAAGAGACCTCATCCAAATAGAAAACCAAACCCAAGCAGCAATTCTCAGGATGGGAAACAGCATCCAAGTAGAAAGCCAAACCCAAATGCCAACAATGGAAATCAAAGACCAAACAATAAATCTGGTAATAAAAATAGAGGCAGAAGAAAACCAACACCGACAAATGTTTCTGAAGAGATGAAGGCCTGTCTTGCTGAAAATGAAAAAGTCCAACAAGAGAGAATGAGCCCGTGGAAACAAATAGAGATGAATTCTCGTGGCAAGATCCGCTTCACACCGCTTGGAGGACTGGGAGAAATTGGCGGCAATATCGCTGTCATGGAGAGCGAAAACTCTGCTTTTATCATAGATGTAGGTATGAGCTTTCCTGATGAGACAATGCACGGTGTTGATATACTTGTGCCTGATTTCAGTTACCTGCATGCGATTAAAGATAAAATCAAGGCTATTATCATCACGCATTCACACGAAGACCATATTGGTGCTATGCCGTACCTATTTAAAGAACTAAAGTTCCCAATTTATGGTACTCCTTTAGCACTAGCGATGATAGAGAACAAATTTAATGAGCATGGACTTTCAGCTGACACCAAGTACTTCAATTTTGTTACCAAACGAAAGCAGTATGAGGTAGGGGATTTTAAAATAGAGTGGATGCATATGACTCACTCTATTGTCGATTCTTCCTCTTTAGCGATTGAAACACCTGTGGGCACCATTATTCATACAGCTGACTTCAAGATCGATCATACTCCAATTGATGGATACTCATCTGACCTGCACCGCTTTGCTTACTATGGTAGCAAAGGTGTGCTATGTCTATTCTCAGACTCTACCAATTCACATAACCCTGGCTCTACCAAAAGCGAAAAAATAGTTGGAAAAACATTCGACTCTCTTTTTGAACTAGCAAAAGGACGCGTCATCATGTCTACTTTCTCATCTAATGTACATAGGATTGTACAGGCCATGGACAGAGGAATCAAGCATGGCAGAAAGATATGTGTAATCGGAAGATCAATGGAAAGAAACATTGAAACTACTAGAAAACTTGGATATGTTAACATTGAAGATAAACACTTCATAGAGCCTCATGAGATCGGAAGATACAAAGAAGAAGAGGTGCTCGTAGTCACCACTGGCTCTCAAGGCGAAGAGATGGCAGCACTCTCCAGAATGGCAAGTGATAAGCATAGGCACATCAAATTAAAGCCTACTGACACTGTAATCATATCTGCCTCTGCCATACCAGGCAATGAGGGATCAGTATCCAAACTAATGAATCGACTCATAAAAGCAGGAGTCACTGTCCGCTATAAAGAGTTTAGTGATATTCATGTATCTGGACATGCTGCACAAGAAGAACAAAAGCTCATAATTAGATTGGTGCAGCCTAAATTTTTCCTACCAGTACACGGAGAATACAATCATATTGCAGCACACGCCAAAACAGCTGTTGAGTGCGGTGTAGACAAAAGGAATATGCTTCTAATGACTGATGGTGACCAGATAGAAATCACAACAAAGTTTATCAAAAAAGTCAAGACAGTCAAGACAGGCAAACGCTATATCGACAACATGAACAACAAAGAGATATTTGATGATGTGGTAACTGACAGACAAAAGCTTGCAACTGACGGTATCATCAATGTTAGTATGCAGATTTCCACCAGTACAGGCAAGGCATCTGGCAAGACAGTTATTTCTACATTTGGTATCATCCCAGACAAAGATGACAAGAAGTTTGAAAAAGAGATAGAGCACATCATAGAAACCTATCTATTAACAAACAAAGATGATGGCTCAGTCAATGCAAAAAAAGTCGAAGAAGATATCAGAGGACTAGTGCGTAAGCATGTAGTGCGAATAAAAAAACTCTATCCAGTTATTGCTGTCAATGTATTCTTAGCAAATTAAGACTAAAGGGCTCCTCTAATAATAGGTAATGCCCACAATGGGTTTTGCAAATGTAAGGTTGTGCAAAATATTTATAAGTCCTAGCCATAGCTAAGACGCCTTAAATATTTTGTGCAAGATTGCGTTTGCAAAGTCCACCCTGCGGGCATCACTAGCTTTCGCCTATGCGTTGTTACTCTTTCTCACCTTAGCTACGGCTAGGGTATCAAAAGAGTGCCTAGCCTAGACAAAAGCTAGTGATGTTGTGGGTGTTACCTATTATTAGAGGTGCCCTAAAGGAGTAACCATACATGAGACTCAATAAGTTCATTTCGCACAATAGCAAATACTCTCGTAGAGAAGCGGACAAGCTAATCGAAGATGGTCTTGTCAAGCTGAACAAAAAAATTATAAATGAATTTGGGTACGAAGTACAAGATTCAGATATGGTTACAGTCAAAAATCGTGCAATCAAACAGAAAAAACAGGGTGAAGTGACCATGGTCATCTATAACAAGCCCAAAGGAGTGCTCGTCACCAGAAAAGATGATAGGGGCAGGGCGACAATCTATCATAAGCTTCCTGGTAAATATAGACATTTTATACCCATAGGTAGGCTCGACTATGTTTCAGAAGGACTTCTGCTTCTGACAGATGCTCCAGAGGTCGCAGAAGTGCTCATGACAAGTGACCTTCCAAGAACATACAACATCAAAATTGATAAATCCCCCTCACTACCCATGATTGATGCAATGAAAAATGGACTGCATCTGGAGGATGCCAGTACTGGGGCACACGAGTTCAGCAGCATTAAAAGTATGAATTTTGCCCCTTTTTCAAGTTTTGATTTTAGGGGACAAACAGGAAAATATACAAAACTTCGCGTCACTATTGCTGAGGGTAAGAATAGGGAACTTAGAAGGTTTTTTGCTCATTTTGATGCGACTATAGTGGATCTAAAAAGGGTTGCCTTTTGGAATATAGAGCTAAATAATCTACCTACAAATAAAACACGATACTTTTCTCACAAAGAGTACGATCAGCTACACAAACTTCTCAAAAAAGTGAAGAAAAACGAGAAGTAAATGCATTTTGCTCTCAAGTATCGCCCTTCAACACTTGACCAAATAATTGGACAAAGCCATATATTGGGTAGCAAAGCAGCTCTGAGGAAACTCATTGAGGCGGATGCCTTGCCTCATGTTTTTCTACATGGTCCTCCAGGATCAGGCAAGACCACCCTTGCAAGGGTCATCGCATCTGTGCTTGACAGACCATTCTACGAACTCAATGCCACTACGATTAAAGTAGAAACCCTAAGAAGCATATTCAAAGAACATATTAACGCTCTACAAAAGCCACTAATTTTTATAGATGAAGTTCATCGACTTAGCAAAAACCAACAAGAAGTATTGCTTCCGTTTATGGAAAACTATTCTGCTCTTATCATAGGTGCGTCTACAGAAAATCCATACTACTCTATGACTGCTGCAATGAGATCAAGATCGCATCTTTTTGAGCTAAATCATATCTCTGATGTCGCCATGTTTGAGTATCTAGATGTGATAGCGACAAAAGAAAATATCAAACTAGGTAAAGATGCAAGAGAATATCTAGTTGTCTCAAGTGCAGGTGACCTTAGGGCGATGATGAATCTTCTGGAAAGTGCCTCTGTTGTCGCCAATCCTATCACACTAGAGAACCTCAAGTCTATAAGATCACATGCCGTACAGGCTGGATCGAGTGAAGCTGACAGTCATTATGATCTCGCATCTGCCATGATAAAAAGCATTAGGGGCAGTGATATAGATGCTGGTATCTATTATCTTGCCAGACTCATTAGTGGCGGAGAGCCGCCTGAGTTTCTAGCCAGGAGACTAGCAATACTTGCCAGCGAAGATATTGGTAACGCCAACCCTCAGGCACTAAATCTAGCTGCCTCCACTCTAAACATAGTAAAAAATATAGGTTACCCTGAGGCTAGAATACCGCTGGCTCAGCTTGTAGTCTATTTAGCAAGTTCGCCTAAGTCTAACTCTGTGTATGAAGCCATAAATAGTGCTCAAGAGGCAATCAAAGAAGGGGAGATATATGCAGTGCCTGAGCATATCAAAACACATAGTAAAAGCTATCTATACCCACATAGCTATGGAGGATGGGTAGAGCAAAAATATCTAGAAAAAGAGTTTAGTTTTTACCACTCCAAGGGAAGTGGGTACGAAAAGATTTTAGACGAATGGATAATAAAGGGCACCCAGAAGATCAAAAAGTCTTCTACTTGATACCCTCGAGAGCTTTTTTTGTCTGTTCAAGACTAAGTACTCCATCTATATAGCCACCCTCGGTTTTTTTTATATGGTCCAAAAGATAGGCTCTAAATTCACTATCATCCAGTTGCCCCTCTGCAATCTGTTTCATGGTATCAAAGTCAGGGAAGTATCCCATTACCCTGTGTTTGACCGTACTTTCAGCCCATACAGCTTTTGCTTTTGCCAAAGGAGCTCCTGCAAAATTGAGTACATCATCACCATTGACATCTTGCGTATAATACTGTGCGTGATCTTTTGCTTTTCTTGATTGACTATTTTCAAGACCAGGCGTTGTACTCTCTGCCTGGCCCACGAAATTGGTTACCATATACATAAAACCAAACCCAGCCAATATCATAATAAAAATTCCCTTACTCATTGTGCTATTCCTCTCACCGACATTATATGGCATTATTATACCAAAAAAATTATTTTAATAGAGTGCCTCACAATTTGCTCACAATTGTTTGCTATAATTATTCTAAATCTTTTATAATAAGGGAGTCAAGTCATGGACTACGGAATGTTAAAATCACTAGCTGCTTATGCTCTTGCGGCACTTATATTATCAGGGTGTGCAACAACACAACCTGGTCTAGTAGGAAACAACAATGAAAACACCAAAAAGGGTGGCATTATGGGTGCCGTCACTGGTGCTTTTATAGGATTAACACAAAGCAGTAGCAAAAACAGAACAAGAAACACCATCTTGGGTGCTGTCGGAGGAGGTGCCGCTGGTGCACTGATAGGGTACAATCTAGACCAACAAGCCAATGAAGTAGCAAATGCACTAGGCACGCGTGTGGACAATGACCCACTATCTCAAATAGACCCAAATCGTACTTTAATTGTATCCAAAGGGGAGGGCTTCGTAAAGATTATGTTCCGAGACAAGATGATGTTCCCCACAGCTTCGGACAGAATGACATCTACTGCCAAATACAAGGTAAGCAAAGTGGGCGAACTACTCAGAAGGTATCCGCAGACTGTTGTAGGAATAGCAGGCTTTACCGACAACAGGGGTAGCTACGAATACAATCAGAAACTATCTAGTAAAAGAGCTCAAGCAGTAGCCAATACCCTACACAAAAAAGGCATACAAAACAACATCAACACACAAGGATGTTCCTATAGTAAGCCTCTAGTGTCCAATACAACTGCCAGTAACATGGCACTAAACAGACGAGTAGAGATATATCTCTACAGAGGAGACTCTGCAAGAATCAATCCTTGCAGATAACTCCACAAGACCTCTTTGTGGGTCTACCCTTCCACAAAACCAACTCTTATCTTGACATAAAATATTACCGCACTTGGCATAATATAGAGGAAAGGCATTATCTAAATGCCCTTTTCAATACCCAAAATAGAGTCTAGGGTCTGATCTGATATAATGATTTGCCCACAGACAAGTTCTCTATTAGCCTCTTTCCTTCTTCCATAATAGCAGCAGACCCCACCTCTTCAAATGTAGCAAAATCATCAAGTTTTAGGTCTTTCTCTTGTATTTCGCACCTCATCAGCCTTTCAAAGCTCTCTAGCTTCAGTCGCAGAGAAAAAAACAGTCCAAAAAACTGCTCTTTGTAAGTACAGACAAAAAAGCATTGGAAGGAACAAGTGCCCACTCTTTGACTATCTCTGTTGTTGTGCCTGTAGTATTCTTATTGAAGTCTTGATCCATGCTCATATATATCTATCATCTCATCTATCATCTTGGTATCTCAAAGCTGATGCACTACAAGATCGTCAATACCTATCATTGCTGAGGAGAAATTGAGGATCAGCTCTTTACTTTTACCTGCAAGGTTACGCAAAACTGTATCTTCGGCCTTGATATTTTTGATTTTATTAGTATAGCAAAGTTGTATTGAGAGAGGTGAATTGTGCGAATGGTAATTATTCTATAGATGGTACGGATGAGAGGAGTCGAACCTCCACGCCAAAGGCACTAGATCCTAAGTCTAGCGTGTATACCAATTTCACCACATCCGCACGATACATTGAAAAGTAACCTGAATTTTAGCTAAAGAAGCTTTAATTCAAATAAGGTGGTACACCCGTCAGGATTCGAACCTGAGACCGCCCGCTTAGAAGGCGGGTGCTCTATCCAGCTGAGCTACGAGTGCACAAATACAATAATCAGCAATCTATATACTAAAGTTAAACCATGGTACGCCAGAGAGGACTCGAACCCCTAACCCTCAGATCCGAAGTCTGATGCTCTATCCAGTTGAGCCACTAGCGCATCTTCTGTCAGGTTATGCTTTACCAAACTTAGATGGGGTGGATGACGGGGCTCGAACCCGCGACATCCTGTGCCACAAACAGGTGCTCTACCAGCTGAACTACATCCACCATCAATAACTGCATAATTATTATATTGAAATATTAAATATCTAAATGGTCGGAGTGAAAGGACTCGAACCTTCGACCCCCTGGTCCCAAACCAGGTGCGCTACCAGACTGCGCTACACTCCGTTATGCCAAATTTTACTCTATACCGATAAAAATTGGAGTGCAATTATAGTCAAATGAGCTTAAATTGTCAATAGATTTTGAGCTTCAAATCAAAAAAAGAGATAATGATCTCAAATCATCTCCACCGATCTCTCTCCTGCCTCTAGCTTTCCTATCACATATCCATCTGTTGCGGCAAGTATTGCATCTACATTTTCAGGCTCTAAAACCCAAACCATGCCCACTCCCATATTGAATGCTCTGAACATTTCGTCTCTCTCTACATGCTCTCCTATAAACTCAAAAATGGGTAGCACATTTATGGCATCTTCGTTTACAATGGCTTGAACTCCCTCTGGCAACACTCTAGGAAGATTCTCTACTATACCACCACCCGTAATGTGTGCAAGAGCTACAATCTTGTCTCTGTTTGCCTTGAATTCCTTGACATAAATTCTAGTTGGTTCTAGGAGTGTATCGATAAGTGGCTTTCCCCCAAAATCATCATCTAGCTTCATGTCAAGCTTTTCGAAAAATAATTTGCGAACCAAAGAGTATCCGTTGGAGTGTACACCAGAGCTAGGTAGTGCTATTAGGGCCTGACCTGGCCTAACCAAGGACACCCTATCCATCTCGCTTCGTTCTGCTATTCCCACTGCAAAGCCCGCTAGGTCAAAATCATCATCACTATACATTCCTGGCATCTCTGCTGTCTCGCCGCCCACCAAAGCACATTCGCTTCTACGACATCCCTCTGCTATGCCTGCAACAACTGCTTGAGCATTTTGAGGCAGCAGCTTGCCAGTGGCATAATAATCCAAAAAAAACATCGGTGTACCGAAATTACATATGAGGTCATTGACACACATAGCCACAAGATCTATGCCTACAGTGTTTAGTCTTTCGCTTTCTATTGCAAGCTTTAGCTTGGTTCCTACGCCATCAGTAGCTGAGAGGATTACTGGCTCCTTATATCCCGAGGGCAGAGCATACGCACCAGCAAAAGATCCTATGCCCCCTATGACATTGCTATCAAATGTAGACTTTACATCATTTTTGATCGCCTCTACAAAAGCATTACCTGCATCTATATCTACACCTGAATCTTTATATGAGATTGTTGCCATTAATTCTCTTTTTCTATTTTATTTTCATTACACTGTGGCAATATCGCTTTGAGTATCAGTAGCCCTGGGCAAAAACCAGTAAGCCCAGCGATGAGTAGCATCACCATCATAAAAAGCATTAACAAAAATGCTATTTGAATCATACCTGACCCTGCCACCCCATGATAAGACCCAAAATTATAGCCTGGATAATCCTCTGCATTCTCTCTGCACACATCATTAGATAACCTTTGTAATGTTTTGCGTATTATATCTAAATTAGCTGTCGAGTTTGCGACCTAATTTGGCTTCAACAGAGCCTATTTTCTTCTCCAGCCTGCCGACTGGACCATCTCTCCAGTCAATCTTAATAGAGCTATATACTCGTCCGCAGTCTTTCTGCAATTCTTCATATGCTTCATTAATGACTGCCAAGACCTCTGCTACCGTCTCACCCTCTATAATCGTACCCATAGGCGTAAGCTGATAAGGCAAGCCACTTTTGTCAACTATATCCAACACTCTTGCTACAAAAGCACTTTTGCTTTGGGTTTGTTCTGTGGGAAACATGGAGAATTCTACTAATGCTGACATTTTGATCCTTTTGTTAGACAAGTACAAGAGCTTGCCCTGTAATAATTGGTATAATATCGTATGAATGATGAAATGATGATAATCATCGGGGCGGGAGCTGCTGGTCTTTGTGCTGCTATTGTTAGAGCTAGAGTAGGGCAGTCCGTTACTCTACTAGAACAAAACAACAAAATAGGCAAAAAAATCCTTGTCTCGGGTAATGGGAAATGCAACATAGACAACAAATATATACATGCAAATCGTTTTCACTCACAAAACCCTCAATTTGTAGAAGACATTTTGGAGGGCTATGACTTTGAGATTGTAGAAAAGTTTTTTACCTCCATTGGATTAGAACTCATAGAGGGCAAAGAGGGGAAGATGTTTCCTATGTCTTTACAGGCATCTTCTGTGGTAGAACTTTTAGAATATGAAGCCAAAAGGGCAGGGGTACAAATACTTCGTAACTGTGCCGTGACAAACATTGACAAAGTTGACAATGTATTTACACTTGAGACAACACAAGGTAACAAAAAATGCCAACAGCTAGTCATAGCTTCAGGCTCTCCTGCTGCCCCACATTTGGGTGGCTCTAACGCGGGCTATGCTTTTGCTACCAAGATGGGGCACTCTCTCATACCAAGACACCCAAGCCTTGTACAGCTTTGCTCCGATGAGTCATGGGTAAAAGGCTGTGCAGGTGTAAAAGTAGCAGGACTTGCCAAACTCTATGCCAATGGTGAATACATCAGCGAAAAAAAGGGTGATTTACTCTTCACCAACTATGGCATAAGTGGACTAGCCATCTTAGACCTAAGCCGTGAAGCAAGCACAAGACTAGCAAGTTTTGACTACTGTGAACTAAACCTTGACCTCATGCCCGAACTTAGTAAAGAGAAGCTCACCAACCTACTACTAGGCAGAGTACGAGAACACAGCGAAAAGCCCTTAACACTTTGGCTACAAGGTGTGCTAAACAAAAAGCTCATACCCATCATACTAGAGCAGTCCAAATGCAAAGTACGCACAGAAGATGCCCTAACCAGAAAAGAGATAAACAAACTTGTACACGCCATAAAAAACCTAAAACTAAGCATCTCAGACACCAAAGGTTTCAAAGGTGCAGAAGTAGCCACAGGAGGTATAGATACAACAGGAGTCAATCCTCACACAATGGAGTCAAAACTTGTACCCAATCTTTACTTTATAGGAGAGATACTTGATGTCGATGGAGATAGGGGAGGGTTTAATTTTCATTTTGCTTGGGTGACAGGATTAAAGGCAGGAGTTTTGTAGGGTGTAGTCGTGGACTACACCCTACAAGTTACTTGGAATTCTTTTTATCTCTTGTTGCTCTTTTTCTAACAACTGGATCTAAGTTCTTCTTGCGAATCCTTACAGACTCTGGGGTGATCTCTACCAGCTCATCATCCTCTATCCATTCCATTGCTGACTCCAGAGTGATGGCTCTAGGAGTGACAAGCTTGATAGCATCATCAGCTCCTGAGGTTCTCATGTTTGTAAGGGCTTTACCCTTTAGAGGGTTTACATCTAGGTCGCCTGGTCTAGCACTCTCGCCGATAACCATACCTGAGTAGACTTTGTCTTGTGGGCTGATAAAAAGTGCACCTCTTACTTGCAGGTTGAAGATGGAGAAAGCTACTGCTTCGCCATTCTCCGTAGAGACCAAGGCACCAGGTGTTCTGGACTCAACTGTTCCAGTGTAAGGCCTATACTCTAGATAAGAGTGGTTCATGATACCTTCACCCTTGGTATCAGTCAAAAACTCCGATCTAAAACCGATAAGTCCCCGTGCTGGGATCTCGAACTCGAGTCTTACTGTGCCGTCTGGCATAGGTGTAAGCAGGGTCATGTTTGCTTTTCTTTTGCCTAGTTTTTCTATGGCTACCCCCTGAAACTCCTCTGGTACATCTACCACTAGATGCTCGAATGGCTCCATCTTTACACCATTGTCTTCTTTTGTCACAACTTCTGGGCGAGCGAGCATAAACTCAAAACCCTCTCTTCTCATATTCTCCGCCAATATACCAATCTGCAATTCTCCTCTACCTGACACCTTGAAAGACGCATCTCCCATAGGCTCCATACGCATCGCTATATTTGTCTCCATCTCTTTTTCAAGACGCTCTTTGATTTTGTTAGAAGTAACATGTTTACCTTCTTGTCCTGCAAGAGGACCATTGTTGACAGACATGATAACAGAAAGTGTAGGCTCTTCCACATGCATCGGGTCGAGTGCTACTGGGTTTTGTGCATCACATACAGAATCTCCCACATCTATATCATTAAATCCAGCGATTGCAACGATATCTCCAGCTTCTGCTTCTTCGATATCTATACGCTCAAGACCTTTAAATCCTATAAGCTTAGATATGCGAGATTTAGATTTTGCTCCACATGCTTTGACCAAAAGGTACTCGTCACCTTTTTTTACTTTACCATTGAAAATACGCGTAATTCCTATACGGCCAACAAAATTGTCGCTATCGAGCGTAAACACCTGTGCTTGAGTATCTGCATCTGCTGAGCCTTGCGGATAAGGTACTTTTTCTAAAATAGCTTCAAATAGCGGTGTCATGTCTTTATTTTCATCTTCCATTTCCCACTTCGCATAACCGTCTCGTGCTGCGGCGTAAAGTACTGGAAAATCAAGTTGCTCTTCGTTTGCATCTAAGGCAACAAGCAAGTCAAATACTTCGTCCATGACTCTGTCTGGATCTGAACCATCTTTATCAATTTTGTTGATAACCACTACAGGAATAAGCCCAAAAGCAATGGCTTTTTTAAGTACAAATTTAGTCTGTGGCATTACACCTTCTTGTGCATCTACCAAAAGAAGTACACCATCTACCATTTTGAGTACCCGCTCAACTTCACCACCGAAATCGGCGTGACCTGGGGTATCTATGATATTAATCTTGTGATTACCGTAGTGAATGGCTGTATTTTTGGAGAGGATTGTAATGCCTCTCTCTTTTTCAATAGCGTCAGAGTCCATAGCTCTCTCTTCTATTTGCTGATGTGCTTCAAAAGTTCCAGATTGTTGCAATAGCTCATCTACTAGTGTTGTTTTCCCATGATCGACATGGGCAATGACGGCAATATTTTTAATTTTTTGCATTAGTTGTTTCCTGCTGTGATTAGCTTAGTGGCAAGCTTCTTTGTTATTTCGCGAATTATATCTAAAATTTCTTCTACTTAGAAAACCCATTTAATTCATGATACAGCTTCAGTGCATACCTATCTGTCATAGAGGCGATATAATCAGCCACTACTCGATGCTGTGGTTTTGCTTGCAGGAGCAACTTATGTCTTGGAGGCAATAAGTCTGCCTCCTCTGTCAGTGCGGTGTAGAGACCTCTGATGCACTGCTTTCCTGCGTACATCTTGCTAACTATCTGATCATGTCGATATAGCTTGTAAAAAAGAAGCTTTTTGAGTTTTTTGAGTTGGGTGGTTGTGCCTCTAGAAAAGCCAAGAGGAAGAGTCAAGCTTGCATCTAGCGTATTCACTATAGGCATATCTTTACGGTACTGCTCGGCTCCTTCTTTAGAATATCCTATAAAATCTTCTACTAGTATTTTAATCAGTCCAGCTACAAAACGATGTCTATAGAGCCTATCATTTCTTGATACTCCCTCTATGAGAACCATTTCATCCACTCTTTGACATAGCTCATCTTCTCTCAAATCATCGAAGCTTATTAGCCCGTACTTAACCCCATCATCAATATCATGAGAAGTATATGCTATCTCATCAGCGTGATCAACTACCATTGCCTCCAAAGATGGATGCTTTTGAAGATTAAATTTCTCATCAAGTCCACTTAAAAAAGGTTTCTTATAGGGAAAGGAGTGCTTAAGAACGCCCTCTAAAGATGCAAAAGTCAGATTTAACCCATCAAAATCTTCATAGCGTTTCTCTAGTTTTGTCAAAACTCTAAAAGATTGGAAATTATGCTCAAAGCCCATATGGTGACCGTCTGCTTTAAGTAAAATATCTAACTCATCTCCACCAACATGACCGAAAGGAGTATGCCCCAAATCATGCGATAGTGCAATCGTCTCTGCCAAGGTTTCGTTAAGTACAAGCATACGAGACAGCGTGCGAGCTATCTGACTCACTTCTAAAGAGTGTGTAAGCCTAGTACGAAAATAGTCTCCTTCATGATTTAAAAAAACCTGAGTCTTATACTCTAGCCTTCTAAATGAAGAACAATGTAGTACCCTGTCTCTATCCCTAGAGTAAGGATCTCTAAAATCCTCTTTGAAGTCATGAAATCTCTGTTGTGGTTCCATTAATGCAGTCCTAGTTTATTTTGCTATAATTGTATCAAAATAAACGGGAATTGTTTCATGGAAATAACGCAAATGTATCATATAAACTATAAAAAGCCCAAAGTCACACTTCTACAAGAGTCTGGACTTGGAGTTGCTGAAATAGCTGCTAGAACCTGTTATGATAGCTTCGAGAACTCGGAAAATCAGTGCATCAAGAATGCTATGGATGACCTAGATGTAAATGCCGTAAACAACATAGATGACTCTGGGCTTTTATCTAGTCTTGCATGGGTACACCACCACCACTCCATTATAGAACATGCTACTCTAAGCTTCCTGATACAAGGCACTAGCAGAGGTGTCTTGCAAGAGCATGCCAGACATAGAATTCAGGCTATCTCCGTACGCAGTACCCGCTATACTATGTCTGGAGTTCTCAATGCCTTTGTTGCATCTTTTGAGGCAGATGATAGCTTTGGCTTCTTTTTGGAGAAAGTGCTAGATTTTGATATGTTTGTAATCACAGACAAAGAGTACCTTACTATCGAAGTGAGAGCAATATACGACAAGCTTATGCTTCAATACAAAAGAGATGATGAGTTTCTCAAAAATTCTATAGCCAAATCATCTTTAGTGTCCATAGATGAGTATAAATCAGATGCCCAAGGGCTATTTGAGGCATTGCAGAGTGGCAAAAAGAAAAGAAATGTAGGGGATGGGTTCAAACATGTTGTCTCTGATAACTGGAAAGTTGATATGGTAGTTACATTTAACATACGAAGCCTAAAAAACTATTTTGATCTTAGAGATAGCGGTGCTGCATGGTTCCAAATCAAGTGGCTTGCACAAGAGATGAAAAAGGTTACCCCAAGAAAATATCTCAGACTAATAGATAAAAAATACCGAAGAGATAAGGACTAACAATTTGTATTATTTAAAATTCATACTTTTTACAGTGATTCTACTGTTGCCCATATCTGTCAATGCACAGCTACCTATAAAAGATAATATCGCTAGCTATATCAAATCTGGTTCTAGAGCCACTGTAAATGCTCTCTATGAGGCAAATAACTATAATCCTCTTTGGATTGGTAGTGAAAATTCAAAACAATTTTCTCAGCTTTTAAGGGCCTTGGGCAATCCACTATTTAACTATAAATATAAACAGCTAAATCAAGACAAAATTATCGATCTAGCACTACAAGACGAAAACAATGCCAAACTAGACATTCTTGCTACAGAAGCATACCTAAAACTAATCCATTTCATCAGGGCTGGGGATGTAGATTGGGCACTGGTCAAAAGAAAACTACATGGACTCAAAACCTCTCAAGATGTACATGCCACATGGGAGATAAGCCCAAAATCTATGCCATCTTCTGACAGCATACTCAGCTCCATACAAAATAAAAATATAAAGGGATACCTCAGCTCACTTCTTCCGCTTGTAGGTCAGTATAAACCACTAGTCATCATGCTGGAGAGGTATAGAAACATGCCAAGCCTTGGCAAGATTCAATATGGAAAAATACTCAAAAAAGGCAGGCAAGATAGCAGGATACGGACTATCAAAAAACTTCTACAGTTTACTGGCGATTTTCCAAAAAATGAAAGTACAGGAACAGGATATACCAAAAGTCTGAGCCGTGCCATAATCAGCTTTAAAAATAGATTCAACCTCGCCAAAGGTGACTATATCGACAACAAAGTAATCAACTATCTAAATACTAGCAAACAAGAGTACATCAAAAAAATCACAACAAACCTAGATATGCTCAAGCTCCAGCCACATAGATTTGAGGCAAATCATGTACAGATTAATGTACCAGAATTCAAGCTCAGATACTATCAGGGTGGTGCAGAGGCTTTCTCTAGTGATATTGTTGTGGGTCGCATAGACAGACCAACACCGATATTTAATGATAAAATAGAATATTTGGTACTCAATCCTACATGGACTCTAACAGACAATCTTGTGAAAAAAGATCTCATACCTATGCTCAAAGAAAATCCAAACTATCTCAAAGAGAACAATATGCGAGTTTTTACATCATACAAAAAAGATGCAAAAGAATCTCCTCTGAATCTGCAAAAACTTTTTAGCTACGAGCACAGTAAAAAGCCTGTTCCATATAGATTTGTTCAATACCCAGGCGAAAATAATGCACTAGGTCGTGTAAAATTTATGTTCCCAAACAAATATGCAGTCTATCTGCACGATACAGACAACAAGTCATTATTTAAGCACAGATATAGAGTCTTTAGCTCTGGATGCATGAGAGTGAAAAAACCATTTGATTTCATGTATGAACTATTTGGAAATGCGGGTAACAGCTACTCAAAGTCAAAAATACAATCCATATTTGCCACCAATGAACCGACCACAATCAGACTCAAAAGAGCCGTGCCTGTGTATACCCTATATCAAACGGTAAGACGATCTGAGGGCAAAGATCTTTTTTTCTATGATGTATATATGTATGAACAAATCGTCAGAGAGTCAACAGCAGGCAACAAAAAAGCAACTTTTAGAGTGCCAGAAAAGAGACTTACCAAGATAAAGAGAGTACAAGGGGCTAGTGTACGATAACTATCTTCTGATTTTTACTCTTTGTGCATGAGTAATAGCTATTGCCATGGCATCGGTGATATCTAGTGGTTTGATCTCTTTTTTGATCCCCAGCAGCCGTTTGACCATAAAGGCCACCTGTTCTTTGGCAGCCTTGCCATTTCCTGTGATTGCTTTTTTTACCTGTAGAGGTGTGTACTCATAGAAATAGCCTACCTCTTGCAATACTTTTAAACTCAAAGCACCCCTTATTTGTGCAAGCTTAAGTACACTTTTTGGATTAAATGCAAAAAAGATATCTTCGATGGCTACCTCATCGATGCTGTTAGAGCCTAAAATAATATCAATACCTTCCATTAGCTCTACAATCTGTTCTTGCAACTGGGTAGTCTTAATCTTGAGCACACCTGCTTCTATCAGTTTATATCCACTTCCGCTAAAATCAATAATACAGTAGCCAAGATTTCTACTTCCTGGATCAATGCCTAAAATTTTCATTCACACCTTTGTTCACATAATCAAAAATATTTTTAGTGCTATTTCCCCCATTTTAGCACAATTGCGATAAAATCATAAAAGTTATTCACATATCTAATAGATAAAATACTATATAAATGTGAATAGATTACTATATTATTGGAGAGACGATGAGCATTGGAAAGTCTGTACTTTCAGAACTAAAAAAAGAACTCAATCAAAACGAATACGATAAATATCTAAAAAATATACATTATGATGAGATAAATTCAAGAAGTGACATTGCTATCTTTACTGCTGCCAACATAATCATTGCAAAATGGATAAAAACAAAATACAGAGATAAAATTGCACATCTTTTTGAGATACAAAGTGGCATCAAGCCCCAAGTGGACATCGTTGTTGGAAAAATAGACAAAAAGACAAAAAAACGCATTTCTGTCAAAGAACATAAAACTGGTACAAAAAGTACTCATCTCAATCCTTCATTTACTTTTGAAAGCTTTATAGTAGGTGGATCCAACCAGTTTGCTTATACCACAGCAAAATCTGTAGCAGAAAAACCTGGTATGCAGTACAATCCACTCTTTATATATGGAGGTGTGGGTCTTGGAAAAACACACCTTCTTCAGGCTATAGGGAACTTTCAAGTAGCTCAAGGGAAAAAAATCATATACACAACACTAGAACAGTTTATGAACAAATACATATCACATGTCAAATCACAAACTATGGATAGATTTAGAGATCATTTTAGAGAGTGTGACCTTCTTTTAATTGATGATATTCAATTCCTTAGCAGGAAAGAGCAAACTCAAGAAGAATTCTTTCATACATTTAATGAACTTCATCATGCTAAAAAACAAATTGTCATCACTTCAGATAGACAGCCAAATAAAATTGCGGGTCTTGTAGATAGGCTTAAGAGCCGATTTGAATGGGGACTTATGGCTGATATACAGCCGCCAGAACTAGAAACCAAAATTGCCATTATAGAGAAAAAATGTGATCTTGACGGAATAAAACTCAACAATGAAATCATCAATTATATAGCTACAAATATGGGTGACAATATTCGCGAGATAGAAGGTACACTTATAAAATTAAATGCTATGAGCAGTATGTTAAACCAAGATATCACACTCGAGTTTACGAAAACTGCAATAAAAGATCAACTAAAAGAAAAACAAGAAAATGTTAGCATTGATCATATAGTAAAGATAATATCAAAAGAGATGAATGTAAAGCCGTCAGATATTAGATCAAAAAAAAGAACTCGTAATGTAGTTAACGCAAGACGAATTGTCATCTATTTAGCACGCAATCTTACGCCAAACTCAATGCCTCAAATTGCCCAATATGTAGGAATGAAAGATCATACAGCCATATCTCATGCTATGAAAAAAATCAACGAAATTATTGAAAGTGATGAAAACTTCAAAGTACTACTTGAAGAGTTTTCAAATAAAATAGGAACAACACCAAAGAAAAATGAATAAAAAAAAGATATAATCTTATATGTGAAAAAGTGTGAATAAGTTAAAAATATATTATGGGTAAAATTATTCATAATCTAGGTAGCTAGTTAGGTTTTTCACATTTTCACCAAGACCTACTACTACTACTAAATTTATTTAAAATAAGAGGGAAAAATGAAGATAAAAGCTGATAAACAAATTATAGAGTCTATATTAATTAATCTACAACCTTTTTTAGAAAAAAAAGATGCTAGTCAAATTACATCACATATCTTTTTTAAAACAGAAAATAATCGTTGTATTATTAAAGCAACAGATTCTGAAATAGGTTTAGAAATAATTACTGACAATTTCAATATAGAACATGAAGGATCATTTACCGCTAATGGTAAAAAGCTTTTAGATATTGTTAGAATACTCAAAGATGAAGAAATAATATTAGAGGTACTTGAAAATACTCTCTTAATTAAACAAAAAAACTCAAAATTTAAATTGCCCACCTTTGATGCTAATACTTTTCCAACTTTTCCTGACATAGATGATAAACCTGAAATAAAATTAGATTCTTTTAATTTAATTAAAAACTTAAAAAAGATTTCTCCAGCTATTGATACTAATAATCCAAAATTTGAACTAAATGGTGCATTAATAAGCATAACAGAGTCAAATACTGATTTGGTAGGTACTGATACTCGACGACTAGCTATAGCTTCTATCCCTGGAACAGTGGGGAAAGAATTATCTCTCATACTTCCTAAAAAAGCGATTTTAGAAATCCAAAAGCTGTTTCTAGATGAAATCACTATCTACTATGATGAAACTACGCTAATTGTTTCTAATGAAAATTATTTCTTTTTCACGAGATTGATAAATGGAAAATTTCCAGACTATCAAAGAATTATTCCAAGCAGTATTAAACATCAAATCAAATTACCTAAAAGAGAGATGCTTGAAGCAATCAAAATGATTACAACTATATCTGATGATATTAAAATATCTTTTCGAAGTGATACTATACTTTTTAATTCTCTATCTTCTGATAATGTTGAAGCAAAAACTGAAATTGAATTAGATACAGGACTTTCTGAAGTATTTGAAGTTTCGCTAAATAGTAAATATATTCTTGATTTTCTTTTTCAAGTTGACGGCGATACATTTGAAATTGGTTTTAATGAACCAACACTACCATTTTTAGTCAAAGATGATAATTTTATGACTATTATTATGCCAATCGTTGCATAAAATAGTGGATAAAATGAATGAAGAAATTAAAACTAAATATATATTTGTAACAGGTGGAGTACTAAGCTCACTTGGTAAAGGTATCACTGCTGCTAGTATAGGAACACTTTTAAAATCATCAGGACATCGTATAGTGGTATTGAAACTTGATCCATATATCAATGTAGATCCAGGGACTATGTCGCCCTTGGAACATGGGGAAGTGTTCGTTACCAAAGACGGTGCTGAGACAGATTTAGATCTAGGTCATTATGAAAGATTTTTGGATACTTCACTAACACAAAACAATAATTTCACTACAGGTCAAGTATACAAAACAGTAATAGAAAATGAGAGAAAAGGAAAATATCTTGGTAAAACAATCCAAGTGGTTCCACATATTGTCAATGAGATAAAAGAACGGATATTTCTTGCAGGAAAGGAAAAAGATATATTAATTGTAGAGCTTGGGGGTACAACCGGAGATATTGAGGGATTGCCATTTCTTGAAACAATTAGACAGATTAAACATGAGTTAGGCAAAACAAGCGTTATGAATATCCATGTGACACTTTTGCCGTATATCAAAGCAGCAGGTGAACTTAAAACAAAACCAACTCAACATTCAGTACAAGAACTTCGCCGTATTGGAATAGCTCCACATATGCTAGTACTCCGTGCGGAGGTACCAGTGACTAAGGAGATTAAAGACAAAATAGCCTTTTCTTGTGATGTAGATGAGGATTCTGTTATTGTCGCTGAAGATGCTTCTACCATCTATCAGGTACCACTTAATTTTCTTAGGCAGGATATTCTTACTCCTATTTGTAAACAATTGGAGTTGGAGAATTGTCAACCAAAAATGGATGAGTGGACTGGCTTGGTACATAAAATCATACAGCCATCTGCTGAAATTAAAATCGCTTTTGTAGGTAAGTATTTGGATCTCAAAGAGTCTTATAAGTCACTGACAGAAGCCTTTATCCATGCAGGTGCACATACAGATACTAGAGTATCTATCAAGTGGGTTGATAGTGAAAAGATTGAAGAAAATGAGGCAAAAAAATATTTAATTGATGTAGATGGTATTTTGGTAGCTGGTGGATTTGGATCTCGTGGAGTTGAAGGTAAAATTAGAGCTATTCAATATGCTAGAGAAAATAAAGTACCATTTTTAGGGATTTGTCTTGGTATGCAGCTTTCTATGATAGAGTTTGCTAGAAATGTCATAGGGCTTGAAGGTGTAAACTCTGTAGAGTTTGACAAAAAACCAAAAAATCCTATTATATATCTTATAGACGAGTTTATAGATGCCAGCGGTTCTAAACAGGTTAGAACCACAAAATCTCCATTGGGTGGAACCATGAGACTGGGTGAGTATGAGTGTGAGACCAAGGAGGGATCAGTACTCAGAGAAGCCTATGGCTCTAAAGTAATTTATGAAAGACACAGACACAGATATGAAGCAAATCCAGTATACCGTGATGCACTAGAAGCTGCTGGCATGGAGATCACAGGTGAATCTAATGGTCTTATAGAGGCAGTTGAGGTAAAAGATCATCCATGGTTTTTAGGCGTTCAATTTCATCCAGAGTTTACTTCAAGACTACAGCATGTCAATGAGTGCATATTGGCATTTATAGAAGCCTCTCAAAAGCATGCAAAAGAGAATGACTAATTCTTATTCAACACTTAACCCAGAAGTAATTATCCAGATTTTGAGTAAACGCTTTGACGATACTTTTCTTTCACTAAAAGATCTTCCATCTCCTTCTAAGTTCAAAGATATGGATATAGCAGTAGAGCGAATAACAGAAGCGATACAAAAAAAAGAGAAGATAATACTGATAGGTGACTATGATGTAGATGGTGTGATATCAACCTCTGTTATGAAGCTTTTTTTTGATGATATTGATTACCCTTTGGAGTGGATTATACCAAACCGCTTTAGAGATGGATATGGACTATCCACTACGCTGATTCCTAGAGTTGCAGAGTATGATTTGGTCATAACAGTTGATAATGGCATATCAGCAATAGAAGCAGCAAAAGAGTGTAAAAAGCTAGGCATAGACCTAATCATAACAGATCATCATATAGTACCAGAAGTCAAACCTGAGGCCTATGCGATAGTAAATCAAAAGCAGAAAGAGTGTGATTTTCCTTATGATGAGATATGCGGTGCACAAATCGCATGGTATCTCTGTTCTGCACTAAACAAAGCACTTGGCAGTAAACTAGACATGAAATCCTACTTGGCATTGACGGCAATAGCCATAATAGCCGATATTATGCCTTTGTTACACATCAACCGTGCTATGGTGCAAGCTGGCATAAAACTACTCGATAAAAACCAATATGCATTTATAAAAGCCTACAAGGAACAAAGCAATAAAACATTAATATCATCAGAAGATATTGCCTTTGGTCTTGCACCTATATTAAACTCTGCTGGTAGGCTTGCTGATGCTTCATTGGCTGTAGAGTTTGTCTGTAGTTCAAATATATATGATGCCAGAGGTAAATTAGAGAAACTACTTGAATTAAACAATCAAAGAAAGGTACTAGAGCAGCAAATAACGACTGAGGCTATAGAGAGTGCAGATACAGATCAAAAAGTTATTGTAGTTTCATCTAAGGGCTGGCATGAGGGTGTTGTGGGTATAGTAGCTGCAAGAGTTGCTAGAGCTTTTGAGAGACCTGCTATAGTCTTGAGTCAAAGCGATAATATTTGCAAAGGAAGCGGAAGAAGTTTCAATGGCTGTAATCTATTTGAGTTAGTAGAGACGCAAAGAGATATACTAGATAAATTTGGTGGTCATAGTGCAGCAATTGGTATGAGCATTGCAAACAGGAGATTGGAAGAGTTTAAACAGAATTTGCAGAAAGAGGCACTTGCTATTTGCACACAAGAGGAGTTTATAGATCCTGATATTTTAGGAGAGCTGGAGTTCGCATCTATAGATTTTAGTTTGATTGATATGATATCCCAATTTGAACCTTTTGGAGAGTCTAACCCTAAACCAAAATTTATAACTTCAGGAGTAGAGATATTGGCAGTACAGACGATGGGAAAAGATGGTAATCATCTAAGGTTCACATTTGCACACAATGATAATATCTGTCAAGCAGTACAATTCAAAACATATGAAACATATGAAGTAGGACAACATGTTGATATCGTATATACGCTAAACAAAAATCATTTCAGAGGAGAAACAACTTTGCAGTTGATGGTGGATAGTGTTTTATAGATTTATATTTTATTAGGTTTCATTAAGATTTATCTATTAAGATTTGGTATAAACTATAAAAAAGAGTAGAAATGGTTCAAATCTTAATGATAGAAGATGATATAGAATTTGCTACACTTTTGACAAATTACCTGAATGGATATAACATAAATGTTACTAACTATGCAGATCCTTATCTAGGGCTTAGTGCGGGTATAGAAAAATATGATTTGCTCATCTTGGATCTTACACTACCAGGAATAGATGGACTAGATGTGTGTCAAGAGGTTTGTGAAAAATACGATATTCCTATTATTATCTCTTCAGCTAGATCAGACTTGAGTGACAAGGTGCTTGGCCTAAAGCTTGGAGCTGATGACTATCTACCAAAACCTTATGAGCCACAAGAGCTATATGCCCGTATCCAGTCTCTTTTGCGACGATACAATAAATTAAATACAGAGCCTAAGAATTCTATTGATAAATTAGAAATAGATAAATCAAGGCAGGTTATTTTATGGCAAAAAGAGGATATGAATCTAACTCCTGCTGAATATGAAGTGCTTCAGCTTTTGATTAAGAATAGAGGCAATACAATATCAAAAGAGCAGATATTATATGATTCAGATATCTTTCAAGAAAGCAATGATAATTCACTTTTCGTAATCATGAGCAGATTGAGAAAAAAATTAGACTCTAGTATTACTATTAAGAGTGTACGAGGCATTGGATACAGGCTTTCATGAAACTATATAGAAAAATACAGATTATATTTCTCATAGCTTCTTTTTTTATAGTGGCATTCTTTATTGCTTATTTTTATGTACAAAAAAAAGATGATATTACAAAGAAGCAGGAAAGATACTACCAGATAGGCTTTTTAATAGACAATACGCATAAGGTATCAGACTTGAATATGAGCAACCCAACAATGCAAAAGATATTAAGTGAAAGTAGGTTTGTTAATATAGAACAAAAAGAAAAAATCCAAGATATACTCGATAAAGGCATAGTGGAGTATAAAAAAAATATGCCTTATGCTAGCTTTAAAGTATTGAGAGTCTATGGAGATTTTTATCTGTATATTAAACATAAAAATTATACAGTACTTCTTTATGATACAAAAAAACGATATTTTATTAAAACAACAGTCAGTTTATTTATCACAAGTCTATTATTTTTATTATTTTTATATTTCTGGCTTATGAGGAGCCTTAGTCCCTTTAAAAAACTTTATAAAAAAATACAAAAAGTCATTGATGGGGACTTGGCAGTATCCCTCAGAAGCAATAAAAAGGATGAGATAGCAGAAGTAGCCAATGCCTTTGATGACGCTCTTAGAAAATTAGAAAAATTAATCAAATCAAGGCAATTTTTTCTTCGTACTATTATGCACGAGCTTAAAACCCCTATTGGAAAAGGAAGGTTTTTGAATGAATTTTTAGATGATGATACTCTAAGGGATGGTTATGACAGGGTTTTTGATAGACTGCATCTACTTGCAGAAGAGTTTTCAAAAATAGAGAAAATGCTCTCGGCAAACTACATGCCAAAGATTAGTAAATGTAATCTTTTAGATGTCGTCAACAATGCAGTTGAGTTGATGATACTAGACAAGGAAGAAGAGAAAGAATGTATTAGTATCTGCGAAAAAGAAAGTCAAGTAATAGATACGGATTTTGAACTATTATCCTTGGCAATAAAAAATCTGATTGACAATGCTATCAAGTACTCAATTGACCATAAAGTTGATATCACACTTGCAAAAGATGCTATTTTGATTTCAAGTTATGCCGAAGAGTTACCATATCCTTTGCACTCATATCTAGAGCCATTTAATCAGTATAGCAATGGCTTAGGTCTTGGTCTTTATATTGTTGACACTATAGCCTCTTTACTAAATTTGGACTTTGGATATCAGCATAAAAATAAAAGAAATATATTTTTACTCTCCATGAGGAATGAGGGCTAGCCTATTAAGTCCCATTAAGAAAAGAGAAACATTCGTTTAGTTGCTTCTTCCATACTTCGTCTATAAAAAACGAGGAGAAAAAATGAGAACAGATAGTATCAATTTCTTTAGGAAAAAATCATGCTAGAGACCGTAGCAAATATTCAAAAGGTGTGTAAAAGCTATTATCTTGGAAAAGTAGAAATAAAAGCACTCAAGCAAGTAAGCCTACAGGTTCCTTCAGGGAGTTTTACTTTTATAGTGGGCAAATCAGGAAGTGGAAAAAGTACACTGCTTAATCTGCTAGGTGCGATTGACATCCCTACAAGTGGCTATATAGAAATAAATGGCGTCAAGCTATCTGGATTAAATGATAACAGTCTTTCTGACTTTAGAGGTGAATCAATCGGTCATATCTTTCAAAATTTTAATCTTATTCCAGTTTTAAATCTATATGAGAATATTGAGTATCCCCTATTGTTGCAAAATATACCTAAAAAGGAGAGAAAATTTACTGTTAATGAGTTTATCGAAGCAACAGGACTTAGTGGATTAGAGAAGCATTTGCCATCTGAGCTTAGTGGCGGACAAATGCAGCGAGTCGCCATAGCAAGAGCACTAGTAAAAAAACCCTCGATAGTCTTGGCAGATGAGCCTACTGCAAACTTAGATTCTGTAACGGGTGGAGAGATTATATCTTTAATGCTGGATATGAAAAAACAGTATAGAACAGCCTTCGTCTTCTCTACTCATGACAAAGAGATACTCAAAGAGGCAGATGATATATATACTCTTGTAGATGGAACAATGGAGGATAGTTATGACAAATAGTATAAAGATAGCTTTTAGGAATACATTGAGAAACAAAAGGCGTACGCTGCTTAGTGTATTGGCTATTGCTATAGGAGGTGTTGCCTCCTTGCTACTGGGGGCATTTGTTTCAAGTATTTATTATGGCATACAGACAGGCATTTCCAAAGATAGTGGTCATCTGCATATTCATAAAAATGGATTTTTTAAATATGGTATCGCAAAGGTGGGTCAGTACGATATGGCAAATTATCTAGATATCATACAAGAAATCAAAAATAGCGACACAAAAGATGAAATCAGCGTTGTCACTCCAACACTCTCTATTGCCGGTATTGTAAGTAATTCATATAGAGGAACATCTCAGACCTTCATGGGTATTGGACTTGTGGCAGATGATCAAAAGAAGATGCAAGAGTGGGATGGTTTTGGATTGAATCTAAAGATACAGGATATTCCATTTGATGTAATAAATGATAAAAAAGGTCTGATGGGCAAGGGATTGGCAATAAATTTGGGTATGTGTGAAGAGCTGGGTCTTGACGGATGTTTGAAAAGTGAAAAGAACTCTACACAAGAGGTAGATCCAGAAATAAGTAGCTTTGCTATTGATATCTCATCATTGGATAAATCAGTAGTAGACATTATGGTAGCTCCTGCCCAAGGTGCTCCAAATATCTCCTCGTTAGCTATAGCAAAAGTGTGGCAAAGCAGACAAAAAACAGTAGATGATAGGTTCATAGCTATGCCATTGGAAGTGGCACAGTCCCTATTTTATGGTAGTGATTATAAAAAAGTAAATACTGTTACAGTACAGCTAAAAGATGTGCAAAAGACAGGACAAATAAAGCAAAATCTTCAAAAATTATTTGAAATTAAAGGATGGAACCTAGAAATCATTACTCTCTCTGAGTTTGCACCACAGTTTAAAAAAGTATTAAGCATGTTTGGCTTTATATTCATATTTGTTTCATTGATTATCGCCGTTATTGTTCTTTTTACAGTCTCTAACACAATGACCATGAGCGTGATGGAACGGTATAAAGAGATAGGTACACTTAGGTCTATGGGTCTAAGAAGATGGGGGGTCAAGAAATACTTTATTATAGAAGGAGCCATTATAGGTGTCTTTGGTGCAACATTAGGTGTGACCATAGCATACATAATAGCAACTACCATAAATAATTCTGGACTAACTTGGTCTCCTCCTAGTGGCAGTGATGAGCAACTCTTGATATTACAGTTGACTCAAAATCCGATGCTTATAATAACTGTATGGGTTTTGTTGGTAACCGCTAGCGTGATATCATCATTTCTGCCTGCAAAAAAGGCATCAAACATGCCTATTATTGATGCACTAAGATACAATTAAAAATTTAGATTAAAGGAGAATAAAATGAAAAAAATAATACTGATACTCATGGTTCTTGTAGTCACTATATCGAGCGATGGAGCTATTTCTGCAAAGAACATTGTCTCAAAGAGTGACAAAATACGAAACATAGGAAAGTCTTTTTACCAGAAATGCTATATCACATCATATATTAATGCAAAAAAGAGTGAGTCTATGGAGGTAAGCATCTACTCAAAGATTTCTCAAAGCTCTGGTCAGTACAGAACATTGGTGCGAATCACTAAACCAAAAAAAGACAAGAACAAGATCATTATGAGGCAAAATAAAAAGCTTTGGCTTTATGATCCAAATTCAAAAGCAAGCATCCAGATATCTCCAAGACAAAGATTGCTTGGGCAGACATCAAATGGTGATGTAATGACTAGTAATTTCTCTCTTGATTACAAAGCAAGGCTGATTAAATCTGAAAAAATCAAAGGTGGTGACAAAAAGATGCACAATTGTTATCTGCTTGAGCTCAAAGCACATAATAGCGATGTGAGTTACCCTTTTATAGAGTATTGGGTAGAAAAAAAGAGTTTTCGTCCAATTAGGGGTAAATTTTATACAGCAGGCAAGAAGCTACTTAAAGATGTTTATTATAGAAAATATCGCTCAGTTATGGGAGCTACAAGACCCACAGAAGTACTTATTTTTGATGGATTTAGTAGAAACAAAGCGACAAAAATGAAATTTTCAGGAGCTAGATCCATGAGTATTCCAGACTTTTGGTTCCGTAGGTCATATTTGCCTAAGTTTAGCGGGAAATAAAATGAGAGCTATACTTATAATCCTGTTTTTATCCCTAGTGCTGCATAGTGAAAATTTTGACTTTTTTGATAAGGATGAAGATCAGACAAGAGAAAGTACAACAAAAGAGCAAAATGCAACACATAAAGAAGATGGCAACTCTCCTTTTAAGACAAATATTGAACTTATTCATAAAAGTGATTTAGAAGGAGAGGACGATAGTCAAAATATCACCTTTAATCAAACCTTCTCTGATGCGAGATTACATATCGACTATGATGTTTCTAGCGATTTGGATGACTACAGGGTTAATATAAAAGAGGCATATATCAAAAGCAAGCTCTCTTCCAATATCTTTTTTGATATCGGTCGCATAAATATTAGAGAAGGTATCTCTTTGGGATACAATGCTACGGATTATTTCAAAGGAGGAGGGATAAACTTTGATTCCCTTGCTACAAGTGACAGGCAGGGAAATAGACTGGGTTCATTGTTGGCACAAGGCACTCTATTTTCTGATAATTATACGCTCAAACTGATATATTCTCCAAAGATTAATACAGATCCTGATGCATTTTGGTCTGATAAGGAACATATAGGATTGGGATTGGATACTACGAACTATACTCATCGGTACGGCATTGATCTTGATGTAAAACTCTTTAAAAGTCTAAGCTCTTCATTTGCCTTACACAACAATGAAGAGGGATGGCACTTTGGAAGCAGACTAAGCTATGCAGAAGAAGGTTGGATACTTTATAGTGAAAACTCTATCAAAAAATCGTACAGCAGTGTCTCTAAAGCAATCTCCGAGCTAGAGTTTTCGGATACACTTAAAGAGAATTTTGATATCGATAAAAAATATATATACCAAGGGAGTCTGGGTGCAAGCTACACAACAGAAAACAATACAGCGATCTCTTTAGAGTATATATACAACAGTGGTGGCTTGGATGAGGATGGGTGGAACAGATATTTTGAGCTATCAAGTATAAGTGCGGGACTAGAGAGACAACTATCGGCTGTAAGAAAATATCATAAGGTCAATGAGGAGATGATGGGAAAGCATACGCTGTTTGGCCGCATTTCGATAAATGATATATTTTTAAATACAGATTTTAGTTTTTTTAGTTTTGTAGATCTGTCTGATGGTAGCTCTATGTCTCGTGCAACTGTTAAATATGATTATAACGAAGATATCATTTTTGAAGCTAGCATAACAAAAATGTTTGGCGAAGACCAAAGCGAGTATGGCTCGCTGGATGATGATACGATAGCAACTGCCAAGGTAACATATCATTTTTAGAAGTACCTTTGTGGGTAAAATATATGCTTTGTGGAATTAGATAGGTACCACTCTGATTTTATCATAAAGCTTCTCTTTTAGAGCAGTTTCTATGGCAAACTGTGTGCCCATACTTGCCGTACCACAGCCAGCACAGGCTCCTAGCCATCGAAAATATATATCGATATCATCTCCGTTGTCTTTGACATCAAGTATTTCCATGTCTCCCCCATCCATGACCAAGTACTGCCTGATAGAGTCATCAATAACCTTATTGATAGCGACTACTCGCTGTTCCATATTCATTTCCATAAATGGCATATCAAGAGGAGCCAACTTTGACTCTTTTTCAGCGTCAATCTCATCACGAGTAGCTTTAAGGATATCAACTAGATACTGAGATCTTTCTTCAAATAGGGGACTAGGTTTTACGGAGGCTTTGTCATATAGTCCCGCTTTTGTATAGTGAGTAAGTGTTTCTATGTCTTGGATATCATGCAGTTTGATTGTCTCCTTGATGGCAGATATTTTCATGGGACTATCATTGGATACTCGTATGTCGTTGGGATCTTTTGCTTCATCAAGATATGTTTGACTCGCTTCTTTGATGGCATCTAATACAAGAGTAATAGCATAGTTTTCCTCTTCAGGTAGAGCAGGAGTGCTTGGATTGTCGCGGAGGAAATACTCTAGACCTTTATAGCTAATCTCTGCTGCCTTGTCTACGGTTTTGCTACGGCAAAGCAGGGCTGCCATATCATTGGCAGCGATAGAGGTTACTGATCCAAAATAGGTAAATCTAGCCAATGCGATAGTATCATCACTCTTATCTATCGCCCAATAAAGTGTAATCTTTTCCCCAGTCTTTTCACTGCCATACTCATATATAAAGAGATCAGCGTCTAGCTCTTTTATCTCTTCGCTTGAGATGTCGCCACAATTCTTTGGACTAGTTATCAGCATCTCTACTTTGTTGCCATATTCAGCTGTATCTGTTATTTTGCTACTCATCTTTTGTCCTTATCTTGCTCTCTCTGTTCTAATAATCTCTACTGATTTTTTCAGCTTCTCGATCGTGTAGTCCATCTCTTCTTGGCTAGTATATCTGCTCAAAGCAAACTCCACCAAAGTATGCTTGTAGATACTGTCTGAAGCAGTGTTTTCTGTCAATGCTCTACCTTTTTCGCCTGAAACACTGATGCCATATCGATTTAATTCCCACACTAGGGCATCGCTGGAAACATCTTTAAACCCGACTAGTAGAGTGTTTGGTGTCCTTAGCGCCCATGGAGTGATGATGAGGTGATCTTCTATCTCTCTGATGCTCTCTTCGAGTGCATCTCTAAGTTCTCTCGTGTCTTCCATCTCAAAAGCTTGCGAATCTACTGCAAGCTCCAATGCTTTGCCTAAACCAACAATTCCAACTAAATTATTGTTGGGTTGTATCAGGTTTGGCAACTCTATACCCTCTTTGATATACAGCATTGCAACACCTGTGGGGCCATGTACTGTTTCAGAAGATAAAGTTAGATAGTCGATATCTAGCATTTGTACATCAATGGGCAACTTGCCTATGGCATGACTTGCGTCAGAATGTAGAGGCACTCCATGCTCACTGCATATCTGACTTGCTTCATCTATAGCCATAATGGCACCACTTTGGGCATCTACCATTGTGATAGAGACAAGTGCAGTTTTTGTTGTAATGGTTTGTTTTAGCATATCGGTATCTACAACCCCATCACTATTGAGAGGCAGAATGGTAATCCTACAGCCTTGAGATGCAATATACTCTGCTGTTTCTATTACCGTATCACTCTCTGAAGCAGAGAGTATGATTTGATTTTTCTGTCCTGTTATGACACTGTTGACATAGATGGATATTAGTAGTCTACAGTGAAGCTCATCGACACTTGATCCTATAGTCACCATATCATTATCTTTGGCATGTATGGAAGCCTTGATCTTTTCATAGGCTTGAGCAAGAGGGGTTCGGCTTTTTATGGCATCTGCATGTCTTGCTCTGGGATCTGCATAGTGCTCTACAAGGCTTTGTTGCATAAGCTCCATTACTTGCACATCAATCTTAGAGGCACGGTTGTTATCGAGGTAAGCTTTCATCAATATCCTTAATTAGGAGTAATTTAGGGTGATATTACTTGATGCTAGCTTAATTGAGGATAAATTTTCATTTCATATAGGGCGATATGATAGATATGACAGCAGTCAGAAATAGAAAAAACATAACGGTTTTTTTGAGCTTAGCTTTGTTAAAGCTATTGCCTATCTTTAGACCGATTAGGGCTCCAACTATTACTATGGGTGTTGCCACAATTCCCCATACAAAGCTTTGCAATAATGTATCTCCAAATTTCCAGTATAGTAATGCTATCTGCACAGGCGAGGCAAGTAGAAATACGGCTGTGATAAAGGCTCGTGTACGCATGACCGTCCAATCATGTGCCATCAGCCAAAGTACAATTGCAGGTCCTCCCATCCCCAGCACCCCCAGCATCACACCACTGGCACCAAAGGCCAATATATCCCAGTATAGAGGAAGAGTTTTTCTTGGCTTAAAGGTTATAAAAAACTGAACAGCCAATATGATTAGTAGCATGATTCCTACAAACTGTTTGATGGTATCTATGTCAAGATTGTTGACTGTATATAGTAGCCATATGCCTATGGGGAGAGTGATGTAGCGAATAGCCATAGGTATCTTAATATCATCCCAGATGATTTCATGGCGGAGTTTCCAAGCATTTGTCACGAGCTGTACAAAAATAGGTATCACCGTCAAAACAATTGATTCAGCCAGAGAAAAGCCCGTCCATATAAGTAGAGGAATGGCCAGCAGATTAAAAGCAAACCCAATCATTGCTTGCGTCATGCTGGAGAAAAAGAGAATGATAGTGGCTATGATGAGTTGTTCTGTTCCCATTTTCTACTCCACTTAGATATTTTTAGTTATAATATCTGCTATTTTATCATGTTTCTTCATTGTTGGAGAAATACTAAGGGTTTAAATTGAGTGAAAATATTATAGGCTATCTGAACAATGATGGCAACATCATCGATACACAGAGTGCAGGGGAGTCCTGTGGAGGTACTGCTATAGAGTTTGACAACAGTAGCAAAGCACTGGAGCTTATCAGACATTCTACGGCACATTTGATGGCACAGGCAATATCAGAGATTTATGCAGACGCAAAGTTCTTTGTGGGTCCAGTAGTAGACGAGGGCTTCTACTATGATCTTAGAACCGAAGATAAAATTGGTGAAGAGGATCTAAAAAAGATCGAAAAAAAGATGAAAGAAATCATCAAGAGAAAGTATAAAATTGAGAAGTATGAGATCAGCAAAGAGGAAGCACTAGAGAAATTTGCCAAGGACGACCTCAAACAAGCGGTACTTTCGCGTATCCCTGACGAGGTTGTCTCAATCTACAAGCAAGGGGAGTTTGAAGATTTGTGTAGAGGGCCTCATGTACCAAGCCTAAGATTTTTGCATAATTTCAAGCTGACCCGTGTAGCGGGAGCATATCTAGGCGGTGACGAAAAAGCAGAGATGTTGACTCGTATCTATGGGATAGCATTTGCAGACAAAGAATCAGTCAAAGCATATGTCACTATGATGGAGGAAGCAAAGAAAAGAGATCACAGAAAGATAGGCACCGAGATGGAGCTTTTTATGTTCAATGAAGAGTCTGGTGCTGGCTTACCATTTTGGATGCCAAGAGGAGCCAAGCTTCGCCATAAACTAGAGCAGATTCTACATAAAGCTCATCTAATCAGAGGATATGAACCAGTACGAGGCCCTGAGATCCTCAAGGCAGATATGTGGCGAACAAGCGGCCACTATGCCTGCTATGGTGAAAATATGTATCTTACCACTATTGATGAGCAGGAGTATGGGATTAAACCGATGAACTGTATCGGGCATATCCAGATATTTAAGCAGACACAAAAGAGTTATAGGGATTTACCGTTACGATATTATGAGTACGGAGTGGTACATAGACATGAGAAGTCAGGTGTTCTACATGGGCTTTTGAGAGTTCGTGAATTTACACAGGACGATGCACATATATTTTGTACACCTGAGCAAATAGCTTCAGAAGTGCTTGATGTGGTTGAGTTTGTAGATTCTGTGATGAAGCTCTTTGGTTTTGAGTATACAATGGAGATAGCCACTAAGCCAGAGAAGGCGATTGGTGAAGATGCAGTATGGGATATGGCAACAGAGGGACTCAAAAATGCACTTGAGGGCAACAATCTACATTATACTATCGATGAGGGCGGTGGAGCTTTTTATGGCCCAAAAATCGATATCAAGATCACAGATGCAATAGGGCGTAAGTGGCAGTGCGGAACGATACAGGTGGACTTCAACCTGCCAAAGCGATTTGATGCAGAGTATGTAGCAGAGGACAATACACGAAAACAGCCAGTGATGATACATAGGGCTATACTAGGTTCGTTTGAGAGATTTATCGGTATATTGACTGAGCATTATGCTGGAGAGTTTCCGATGTTCTTGGCTCCAGTGCAGGTGATTTTTGTGCCGATTTCAGCTGTACATGTGGAGTATGCCAAAGAGCTGAAGAAACAGTTATTGCTAGAAGAGATAGATTCAGAAGTTTATGATAAGAATGACTCCCTGAATAAAAGAATTAGAATTGCTGAAAAGCAGAGAGTGCCATATGTGGTCATTATAGGTGACGAAGAGGTCGACAAGAGAAGTGTCGCAATACGCGATAGACGCAAAAAAGAGCAGTATAATTTAAATGAAGATGAATTTATGATACAATTAAAGCAACAAATACAAGAAGGTAGAATTTGAGTAGACACCATAACAACAATAGGGGTAGAAAAAAACCAGATGATACGGTTTTAAACGAGCGTATTAGAGATAGAGAGCTGAGAGTATTGGCAGACGATGGCGAGCAGTTTGGCATCATCAGTCGTGATGAAGCACTCAAAATTGCAGAAGATAGAGGGCTTGATTTGGTACTAATGTCTCCAGATGCAAAACCTCCTGTTGCCAAGATTATGGACTACGGCAAACATAAGTATCAGCTTGAGAAGAAGAAAAAAGAGGCAAAAAAGAATCAAAAGAAGATCGATGTCAAAGAGGTCAAATTTTCTTGTAAAATTGCTGATAATGATATCGCTTACAAGGTCAAACATGCCAGAGAATTTCTCGAAAAAGGCAAACATGTTAAGCTTAGAGTCTTTCTGAGAGGAAGAGAGATGGCTACTCCAGAGCTTGGCAAGGAGGTCTTAGAGCGTATCTGGCCAATGCTTGAGGATGTAGGTATTTTAGAAAAAGGTGCTCATCAAGAGGGCAGATATATAAACATGTATGTAACGCCTCTCAAAAAATAATTAATAAAGCTATTTCTGCGAAGCTTTGGTTGTAATGTCATCCAAGGCTTTTACTATTTTTCCAATCATCATGCTTCCTTCTAGCTTAAAGTTTTTACTCCATTTTGTAAGGTCTCTATAGACTATCTGCGTTACATTGTTTTTGCTATAAACTAGGACTTTTAATGGCAGATCAATAGCAGTCAGTGGGTCTTGCTGTATGAGTTTTGTGCCAATCTTTGGATTTCCGAATAATATGACTTTTGTATCAGCAAGCTTCAGTTTGACCTTATCTGCACCCTTTTTATGATCTATGATTGTAAAAACTCCTAAGCCACTTTTAGCTTTCGACTCAACGATTTTCTCTATCTTGGATATGGTTTCATTGACACCCAGCTCACCAGTCTTGATTATCAAGTCTGATGCACTTAATGCCATTGGTACGACAACAATAAATCCCAATAAAATATTTTTCATTTTTTATCCTTCTGTTTTTTTATGGTAACGCATTCTAGCACTACAATATTAATCATACAAAATTAATCTTATTTAGATATGCTAATTTATTAAAACAGGAGAGTAAATTATGATATCAGATATTACGACAAAATTTAGAAAAAATATACAGAATTTGACAGAATTTGAAAAAGCTGTAATTGTAGACAAGGGGACAGAGAGAGCATTTACAGGAGAACTTTTAGATATCAAAGAGGATGGAGTGTTTGCCTGTAAGCTCTGCGGTATGGAGCTGTTTCAAGTCAAAGATAAATTTGATTCTGGTTCAGGATGGCCTAGTTTTGACAATGAGATAGATGGAGCAGTACGCAGAGTGTCTGATGTAGACGGTATGCGAGTAGAAATCGTTTGTGCAAGCTGTGGCGGTCACTTGGGGCATGTTTTTGAGGGTGAGGGTATGACAGCCAAAAGCACAAGGCATTGTGTCAACTCAGTTTCTTTGGTCTTTAAGGGCTCTGATGCTAGAAAGAAAGATAAAACAAGTACAAAAAGAGCTTATCTTGCAGGAGGTTGTTTCTGGGGTGTAGAGCATTATCTCCAGCTACTCAGTGGCGTTGAGAGTGTGATATCTGGTTTTATGGGTGGTCATGTGATGAATCCTGACTATTATGATGTAGTTAAGGGTAGCACAGGGCATCTTGAGACTGTTGAGGTGATATATAATGCTAGCAAGATAAGTTATGAAGAGATAGTAAAACATTTTTTTGAGATACATGATCCTGAGCAAAGCAATGGCCAAGGCCCTGATATAGGTAGTCAGTATCTATCCGCAGTATTTGTATCCAACGAAGAAGAAGCAAATATAGCAGCAGAACTTATTAAAAAATTGGAAGCCCATGGATACAAAATAGCAACACAGGTACTAGCAAAAAAAGAGTTTTTTGCAGCAGACGATGGGCATCAGGACTATTATGAGAGAAAAGGATCATTGCCATACTGCCATGACTTTATTCCTAGGTTCGATAGAAGAAAATAGTGACTAGAGATTTGTAGTGTCTAGCTGTTAAATAGTTTACGCTACCATGCTCAGATGAACTATACAATATCTTCAGAATTTACACCTATCATCGATGCAGTAGAGATGCACTTAGTTGGCAAAAGAGAGACAATCGCACTATCTCTAGCTACTTTTTTTGCAAGAGGTCATTTGCTCTTGGAGGATATTCCTGGTGTGGGGAAAACAACACTTGCAAAATGTCTTTCTCAGGTGCTTGGTCTTGATTTTGGACGCATACAATTTACTTCCGATATGCTCCCTTCTGATATATTGGGTATCAACTACTATAATCAAAAAGAAGGAAGTTTTATTTTTAGAAAAGGGCCTATTTTCAGTCCCTTTTTACTCGCAGATGAGATTAATCGTTCCATGCCTAAAACGCAGTCGGCCTTGCTTCAAGCCATGGAAGAAGGAATAGTTACTATAGATGCAGTGTCATACGAACTAAATAAACCTTTTTTCATCATAGGTACTCAAAATCCCTATGAAGAGATAGGGACCTTCCCTTTACCAAACTCACAACTGGATAGATTTATGTGTTCTTTTGGTATTGGATATCCTGACAGAGTATCTGAACGAGATATTATCAGAGGCAAAACAGAAAATATCTCTACTCTTGACCAGCCTTTGCTTACACAGGCTCAGATAGAAGCATATATGAAAAAAGCTTCTCTGGCAACACTGAGTGACACACTTTTAGATTTTTTACAAAATATCATTGAGTTTACTCGCAATAGTGGACGCTTTGAATATGGACTCTCCACTAGAGGTGCTTTGGCACTTACCGCCATGGCTAAGTCATGGGCTATGTTACAAGGAAGAGATTATGTTATTCCTGATGATTTGCAGATGATTAGCTCTGTGGTTTGTTCACATAGGTTGGTTTTCAAAGAAGGTACTACAACCACAAAACGCATACATGATGAAATCTTTACGCACATTTTTCCAGACATATAGAAAAATAAAACAGAAAGCTACAGCTTTTTCAGCTGTTGTTGTAGTATTTCTTTTTGGGCTTTTTGCTCAAGCGTATATGCATGATTTTAACCTTGTGTACATCACACTCTTTTTTGTTTTTTCTTTCGCTTTTTCGGCAGCTCCTATAGGTATACTTAATCTAGGGCGACTTAGTGCCACTTTTGTGCATTCAGGACGCTTTTTTGCAAAACAAGATGGAAATATTTCTTTAAAAATTACAAATAACTCTCCAGTAGCTTCATGGGCAATAACAGTTCATGGTATGAGTGTATCAAAACCATTAGCAAAGCTAAATGCAGGAAATTTTGCGATTGTGCATTTGAACTTTACTCCTAAAAATCGTGGCAGTTTTAGCTACAAGAGCTGTTATATGCAGAGTAAGTATCCTCTCTCGACCGTTCGACTTACTTTGCCTATAGATGAACACTATGAGGGTATAGCATACCCTGAGCCCAAAGGCAAACGCTTATCCTCATTTCTGAACGAACAAGAAGCACAGCATGGAGAAGAAAAAGAGTTTGATGGTCTGCAAACTTATGATGGCACACAAAAAATTTCATACATTCACTGGGCATCTGTAGCAAAAGGAGAATTATCTGTAAAGCTTTTTAGCAAGGATCTATATGTCCCTAATTTGATTTTCGATTTTCACAAGGCAGCAACAAATGATGAGGCACGCTTGTCACAACTTTGTTTATGGGCACTGGAGTGCGAAAAAAAGCACTTGCCTTTTAGTATAAAAATGCCTCGAGGATATTTAAGCTCAGCAAAGGAAAGCATAGATGAAATTCTTAGCACTCTTGCAAAACACTAATTGGAAATTAACTAGGATTTTTCCTCTGACTCTTTTGGATATGGCGTATATCACGGTACTTTTACCTATTTTTATCATGCTCAAGGCACCCATGATGCTTTTTTCGTTGATAGTTTTAGTTATTCTTTTTTTCAAAAAAAGTCCAGCTAGTAAAAAACTCATATTTTTTATTTTTATGCTAGGCTCACTTGCTATTTATTTATCCTTGTATGGGGCATTTTCTTTTAGCGGATTATCACGCCTTAAGATTTTCTTGGAGCTACTGATTTATGTACTTATAGTTGTTGTATCTATGCAAAGACTAACAAGAGAGATAAATCTTTATCTGATTGTTTCGCCATTTTTATTTTTAGCTCTTTCTTTGTTTTTTTATCATGGTATGCTCATGCTTGTTTATGTTGTTTTTGAGGTTTTCTTTTTACTTTGGATGATTTTGGCTCACCGTATGGAAGGGAGCCTTGTAGAGAGTTTTCGTTCCTCTATGCTTATGTTCATGTATTCTCTTCCTTGGGTTGTTGTTCTGTTTATCTTTTTCCCTCGTATATCTTTTGAGCATGCGAATTATGGTTTTAAAGGTGAGGTGATCAAACGCATGGGGCATGATGGCACAATGTTTATTGATGGCAATGCCTTACTAGTGCCTTCTGAACGCATTGTGATGGAGGTAGGTTTTGAGGGAGAGATACCCGCAGAAGATACATTATATTTTCGAGGAAGCATTCTTTATGTTGATAAAAAAGATCACTGGAAGCCATTGCCCGCTTATCCAAAAAGAGAAACCAGAGTTAATAGACCACTACAAGGCAAAGTAAGCAACTATAAAGTCACACTATACCCTACCCAAAAAAGATGGCTATATCTACTAGATATGCCTAAAAAAGAAGTCAAAGGTAGCACTTTAGACAGAGATCTTATTACAAGAGTTGATAAAAATATAAAAGAACCCGTGCATTATTTAGCCAGCTCTCTGTTGAGCCATACTTTTTATGATGTGCTGGACGAAGCAACATATAGGGCATCCACACTTTATTATAAAGATCGGAATCCACAGGCATATATAGTGGCACAGGAGATAAAAAATAAGTACCCATTAAAAGAGAAGCGAGCCTCGGCAGTAGTAGATTTTTTTAAAGCACAAGCACTTACTTATACGCTTCAACCAGATGCATTGGATATCAATCGTAGTACTGATAGCTTCCTTTTTGATAAACGCCGTGGATATTGTGTGCACTACGCTTCTTCTTTTGTTACTATGGCTCGCATGACTGGCATACCATCTAGGATTGTCACTGGGTATAAGTCAGACAAAAGTGAAAGTCTTGATAATTACTTGGTAGTCAAAGAGAAGGATGCACACGCTTGGGCTGAACTTTATATAAACAGCCAATGGGTGCGTTTTGAGACTACGACCACAGCACGATATATAGACATGCAAAATCAATTAAACTCTATACAACAGGAAAACCCTACTTTGCAAAGCATAAATCTGTATCTAATGTATGTCAAGTATCAAGTTGAAACATGGATACTTTATTATTCTCATGCACGACAACTACAGCTTCTGGATTATGCTAAAAAGAATCCTATGTTTATAGTCGTTTTTGTATTGAGCCTCATAGTATTGCTTATTATTACTTTTGTCATCATTGCATACTTAAGGCGACCTATGTATAGCTCAGAGGCTCTGTATATTTTGCAACCACTCCTAAAAAGCTTGAAAAAAAGAGGATATACACGAAAAAAAGAAGAAAGCATTCATCAGTTTCTTCTGCACTACATATCAGATAATCCACAGCATCTCGAAGTAAAAGAGATCGATATCCTGTATGAGAAAATCTTGTATGCAAGTAATACTTCTAAGCTAGAGCTAGTATTGTTGAAAAAATTGATAAAAAAGAGCTTAGCGACGCACTAGCTGATATTGCAGCCGCTATTCATGCTAAAACTGTTCTCATAGCCACAATCTGTACAGTAGAACGAGACTAGTTTTGGGCCACATCCTCCACCTCTCTGGTCGCTAAGTACGATAGATTCTTTTTTGCACTTAGGACAGATGCCCGACTGTATAGCTCTAAGTTGCTCATTTTTATCTTTGAAGTAGTATGTGGAGACTGCCACAGAACCTAGCAAAACAATGATTAAAAATAGTAAAAGATATATATCCATATAGTCAGTATAGCAAAATATGTTAAAATACCCACATGAATTTACAATCCTATATCGATCTATATCAGCTTTTGCAAAACAAGCAAATATCACATTCGTCTAACAGATCATTTGCACTTGAGCATGATTTGTTAAAAAAGAGCCCTCAAGAAAGAGTTCTATTCTGGATAAAGACTTATCGTAATAGCTTAAAGGGGGCATCTCAGAGCGAAAAGTTTTGCAGGTATTTATATGGAGTTTCGTTGCTACTTGCTGTGATAGCTTTTATTTTGGGCTTTTTGACTGGCGTTGCCCTGCTTAGTTATAGTGGCAAAGAGCCAGTTAATATTATTTATTTCTTGACAGTGGCAGTGTTTATGCCGATTGTTACTATGGTCTTGGCACTCATATCTATGATAAAAGCAAATACTGCCCAGAGTATGCTTATACATATTTCTCCAGCTTTTTGGATGGAGAAAGTACTTGGGTTTTTGCCAGGCGGAATGCAGGATAAACTTGGAGAATTCAAAATAAATCCACTATTGCTAAATTGGCTGACTATAAAACGAGCACAGCTACTATCGTTATTATTTGCTGTAGGATTATTGTTAGCACTTCTTAGTGTGGTGGCAACCAAAGATATAGCTTTTGCATGGAGTACCACACTTCAGGTTTCTCCTGAGCAATTTCATTCTTTTTTACAAGCACTAGCTTTGCCATGGAAAGAGTTATTTCCCACTGTTGTGCCATCGATAGAATTGATAGAAAAGAGCCAATACTTTAGGCTAGGGGAAAAACTAGACAATATTATGATTGACGATGCTCGCATATTGGGTCAGTGGTGGAAATTTCTTGCCTGTGCTACACTTTTTTATGCGATTATATTGCGTTTGTTGGTTTGGCTACTGGCAAAGATTGGATTTGGGAGGGCACTATCACGATCCCTGATGAATCTTGATAGTGTAGAGAAGTTACTATATCAAATGAATACAGCTGTTGTGAGCACAATGGCACACACAAAAGAACCAGAGTTTGTTCAGGGAGATAGCAGATATAGCAGGATAGCCCCTATGTTGAAGATATTTTACAAAAGTACGCTTGGCTGGGCAATGAGTAAGGATGATATCACTTTACTAAATGACACTTTGCAGCTTAAGGCTGGCTCTGTTTTTATCGTAGGAGGAAGCAATAGTATAGAAGAGGATAGTCGGATTATTGAGAGCATGCGAGGCGAGGTGCTTCTATATGTAAAGTCTTGGGAGCCTCCCACTATGGATATAGATGACTTTATTGTAGAGCTGGCAGGCAAAGCAGAGCATATAGTGCTTGTGCCAGTCGGAACTGTAGCTGATAACTATAGAGTCAAATCAGAAGAGTTGGATGTCTGGAGCAGAAAGCTCGTATCCGTAAATAATCCAAAGGTGTGGTTATGGCAAAAGAACTAGCATATCCCAAGTTCGCTGTTGTTGGTCATCCAAATAAGGGCAAAAGTAGTATCGTGGCATCTCTAGCAAACGATGATAGTGTGCAGATATCTGATACACCAGGCACCACTATCAAAAGTAGAAGTTTCCCTCTAGAAGTGGATGGCAGTATTGTCTATGAGCTTTTTGATACTCCTGGCTTTCAGAGAGCAAGAAGAGTTTTATCGTGGTTACAGAAACATGAAGTGTCAGCCCACAAAAGAGCAGAAGTGGTAAGGGCATTTATCTTTGAGCACAGAGAGGACAAAAGATATAATGATGAAATAGAGCTACTCACTCCCATAATGGACGGAGCGGGGATTATATATGTTGTGGATGGTTCCAAGCCATATGGTGAGGAGTATGAGGCAGAGATGGAGATACTGCGTTGGACAGGACAACCCTCTATGGCTCTAATCAACCATATAGGAGAGAGTGACTATACACTAGAGTGGAGAAAGGCACTGGAGCAGTATTTTAGGATAGTTAGAGAATATGATCCTATGAGCACAGAGATGTTGCAGCAGATAGCATTGCTTGAGGCAATGGCACAGCTCAAAGAAGAGTGGACATCCTCCATCAAAGAATCCATTATATTGTTTAAAAAGTATAGAGAGCAGAAGCTATTACAGAGTGCAAAGACCATAGCCTATCTTGTGCAGAGTGCGATCTCCTACATAGAAAGATTGAGTATAGATGACGAAGAGGTGACACTGAGTCAAAAGCAACAATTACTTGAAAAATATCAAGCACGACTAAGAAGTCTTGAACAAAAAGCACAGCAGGCTATAGAGCAGATATGGAGCCACAAACATTTACAGAAAGAACAAGAGAGGCTACTTTTTGAAGGTTTTGATCTCTTTTCCAAAGAGAGTGAATCTATTTTTGGACTCAGTAGAAAAGAGATGATAGTTACTGGTCTAACAGGCGGAGCGATCACAGGAGCAGGAGTTGACCTCTTGTTTGCGGGGCATACGCTATTGATCGGTGGTGCTGTAGGTGCAGTGGCTGGCGGTATTGGAGCCTATTTTGGTTTTGATAAAATATCAGACAGCAAGGTACTTGGAAAAAAACTTGGCAAGAGATATCTAGAGATGGGTCCTATGGAAAATAGAAATTTTCCATATATACTGCTTGGTCGCTCTCTCTATCATCTGTCAGTAATAATTCAGAGATCCCATGCCAAGAGAGATGCTGTAGATATAGCCATGGATGAATCTTTTAGGCAAGTTTGGTTGGATGATGAGACTAGAAAGTCATTGGAAAAATTGCACAAGAAATTTCGTTCTGGAAATGAGATACAAGACAATGCTGTCAAGGCATACGAGGAGCTTATATTGCTGTCTGCTAGAAAACTCTCTGAATAGACATATCTTTATTAATAAATAAAAGTTATGATTATACTATTAAATAAACTATACAAGGGAGAGTAGTATGAAAAAGATTATATTGTCTTTGGGATTGGGTTTTCTTATTTTAAGTTCGCATGTCGTGGCTGGCGAATCATCACAGAAAGTTGTGATTAAAAAAGCAGATCTTCTTACAAGGTCCATAGAGGTAAAGGGAATGTTTTGCATGGGTTGTGAAGCAATGACCAAAAAAAACCTACTCAATATCAAAGGTGTAGTTGATGCAAAAGCAAGCCATAAAAACGAAGAAGTGGTTGTTACATATGATAAAACGAAAGTAGACAAAGATATGCTGTTTAGCTCAATTAAGAAGAGCGGGTACGAAGCGATTAAGTTTAAAGAATAGATGTTATGACACTTTTAGGTTTTGGAGAACAAGTAAATGGCTATGACTACAAAGTAATAAACGAGAGAGAAGCCAGAGCAAGTGCTGGACTAATATTTCTTTTTGGAATATCAAGTACATTCAGTATTGTAACAGAAGAAAGCATGTTCTGGTCAGAGCTTTTTACTGTTACTTTCATATTGGAATTTTTCATCAGAATGTTTATCTCTCCAAGGTATGCCCCGTATATGATACTTGCTTCTTATATTGTTGGGAACCAAGATCCTGAATGGGTTGAAGCAAAACCTAAGATGTTTGCTTGGTATTTAGGGCTTATATTGGCTGCAATAATGAGTTACTATATACTTCTTGAAATTGTGTCTATGAATAGAATGGTGGTTTGTGGCCTGTGCATGGCTCTTCTGTTTTTAGAATCGGCATTTGGTATATGTCTAGGGTGTATAGTCTATAAAAAATTAAATGTACAGTTGCAAAATTGCTCTGGCGGAGTTTGCAAGATTAGACAAAAGAAGGCATTGGACATCAGAAAGATATTGGTTCTTATAGCACTTGCTATGTTCTTTGTGGGTGTCTATAATTATCTAGATCAAACTAGATATAAAAAGCATTATGAGGTTATCATTGTAGATTGATAAGTGCGACTAGCTGTCAAGGTGTTTTTGCAAAAACGCATTGAGCTGATTGGCAAAGGCATGTGCATCTTTTGTAGTAAATGCTTTGGGACCACTTGTCGTCTCTCCTGATTCTCGAATACTCTCCATTAGATTTCGTACGGCTAGATATTGTTTGATATTTTCTATAGTGTATAGCTCACCCCTATGATCTATAGCATGAGCCTGTTTACCAATAATTCGGTCAGCCAAAGGGATATCTGCTGTAATGACCAGATCTCCTTCTCCTGCCATTTCTACGATTAGATGATCAGCCTCATCTGCACCCTGATCTACAATGGTATACTCTATATGAGTTGATTTCCCAATATTTATTTTTTTGTTGGCTATGACCTTAGTAGGGATACAAAGTCTCTCGATCGCTTTGAGGGCAATCGGCTTTAAAAGATTTGGAAACGCATCTCCATCTATAAATAGCTTCAATCTGTAGACCTCAACGCACGATCTCTTTGACTCTGCCCACCTCTTTTGTGTCAAGTCTTACTTTGATGCCATGAGGATGAGATGGACTTTTGGTCAGTATTTGCTGAACGATACCGTAGGTAATATAGCCTGAGTGCTGATCATCTTTCATGACGATACCGACATTTATGCCTATTTTAATATTACTTCTCTTGGTGCCAGGCATCAATCTGTTACCATGTCCTTCTCATCGACAGTCAGTGATTCGCCAAACCCTAGCGCTTCTTTGACCTTTGTTTCTATTTCTGCCATAAGTTCTGGATTCTCTTTTAATACTAGCTTGGCATTCTCTTTGCCTTGCCCTAATTTTTCTGCCCCGTAACTAAACCAAGCGCCTGATTTATCAACAATATCCATTTTGATACCGTAGTCGATAAGTTCACCGATATAGGAGATTCCCTCACCAAACATAATGTCAAATTCTGCCTGTCTAAATGGAGGTGCAACCTTGTTTTTGACTACCTTGGCTTTGACACGGTTTCCTATCTGACTTTCGCCTTGTTTGAGTGTAGCTATTCTTCTGACATCAATTCTAACTGAGCAGTAGAACTTTAGTGCATTTCCGCCTGTAGTGGTCTCTGGAGAGCCATAACCCATTGTGCCTATTTTCATACGAATCTGGTTGATAAATATGACAGTAGTATTGGTTTTGTGTAGGATCGCAGTAAGTTTTCTGAGTGCTTGAGACATTAGTCTGGCTTGAAGTCCCACATGAACATCACCCATATCACCCTCTATCTCACTTTTGGGTGTTAGTGCAGCAACAGAATCTACGACGATCAGATCTACAGCACCAGAACGAGTGAGGGTCTCTAATACATCAAGTGCCTGCTCTCCATAGTCTGGTTGTGAAACAAGTAGATTGTCTGTATCAACGCCCAGATTTTTTGCATAAACTACATCAAGAGCATGCTCCGCATCTATAAACGCACATACCATATCTTCTTTTTGTGCTGAAGCGATAGTTTGCAAGGCAAGTGTAGTTTTACCAGAGGATTCTGGGCCATATATCTCTACAATACGCCCTTGAGGGATACCACCAATACCAAGAGCCATATCTAGCCCCAAAGAGCCTGTGCTGATAGAAGCTATCGGCTCAAACTCTTTGTCGCCTAGTCTCATAAGAGTGCCTTTGCCAAATGTCTTATCGATCTGCTTGATTGCCATATCTAGTGCTTTTTGTTTGTTTGCATCCATTGCCATTGTCATATCCTTGTCCTTGATTGTGAATTTTATCTAAATATCATAGAGACTATTTAGTCATGTCAGCAGTTTAATCCAATTTTGGAGAAAATAGTATAAATATGTCAAATTGTCATATTTTTATTAAATTTCTTTTTTTATACCCTTATGCTAAAATACTATCAACAATTATTATAAGGTTTTCTATGCCAAAAACTATTCAGCTAGCTCACTCTCCAGATGCAGATGATATATTTATGTATTATGCTATCAAACTTGGCTGGGTCGATATCAAAGATTATAAATTTGAAAATATTGGGCTAGATATCGAGACTCTCAATGTCGAGGCTATGAAGGGTATCTATGATGTGACCGCAATAAGCTTTGGGATGTACCCACTTATTAGGGATGAGTATGCCCTGCTTTGTACGGCTGTAAGTTTTGGTGAGGGCTATGGTCCAAAGCTGATACGAAGAAAAGATAAAAAGCTCAAACGAAACTTTAAGGTAGCACTCTCGGGCAGATACACCACTAATGCTATGCTCTTTCGTATTTATTATCCAGAGGCACGACCTGTCTATATGGATTTTTTAGAGATTGAGCAGGCAGTTATAGATGGTAAGGTGGATGCTGGAGTGCTGATACATGAGTCGATATTGGATTTTGATGATAGTTTAGAAGTGGAAAAAGAGATATGGGATATTTGGGTAGAGCTAGCAGGAGAAGGATTGCCTCTTCCTCTAGGAGGCATGGCTTTGCGTAGGAGTCTGCCGCTAAATCGTGCTATAGAGATAGAGCAGATACTTGTAGATGGTGTTAAGGTAGCCAATAATCGCAAAGAAGAACTTTGTAAAATACTAGAAGCAGATGAGCTTGTACGCATTTCAGATGAGATGCTCATAAAGTATCTAGATATGTATGCCTCTGATAAATCTATAGAGTTGAGTGAGTTGCAACTTCAAGCACTTGACAGGTTATACCAGATAGGCTTTGAGCATGGCTTGTGGGAGTGCCCTATCAAAACAGAAGACTATCTGATACCCAAAGAGTATAGCACACTGCGCGCAAATTAGAAATGAGGAGATAATGCTTGTTTTTTAAAACCATCGATTTCTCCAAGTATTCTAGTATTAAAATAGGTCAGCCTATAGAAGTACTTATGGCTGAAAGAGGGGACATTCTTCCTACTGATAGATATCTCATCGGTGGAGCTAATAATCTATTAGTCTCACCCACACCCCCTCTTCTCATGATGTTATCAAAAGATTTTGCCTATATCCAACAGCATGATGCTATGCTCGAGATTGGTTCGGCTATATCTACAGGACGAATCGTCTCATACGCCAAGAAGCATGATATAGCTGGTTTTGAGTTTTGCTCCAAACTGCCTGGCACACTTGGTGGCATGCTTGCGATGAATGCAGGGGTGAAGAAGTATGAGATATTTGATATCCTCCATAGCATAGAGATAGATAGCAAATGGATAAACAAAGATCAGATAGAGCATGGATACAGGTTTGCAGATTTGGGTGGCATTGCAACTGCTGCTAGATTTGAGATAGTACATGGGTATAGTCAAGAGCTAAACGATGAGCTAAAGATATTGAGATCCAACCAACCCTCCAAGCCAAGTGCAGGCTCAGCATTTAAAAACCCAGAAGGTGATGCCGCGGGGAGACTGATAGATATGGTAGGACTAAAGGGATATCGAAAAGGCAATATGGCTTGGAGTAAGCTACATGCGAATTTCTTGGTAAATCTAGGCAAAGGAACTTATGAGGACGCTATATATCTGATAGTTCTTGCTAGGAAGAGAGTTTTTGAAGAGTTTGGTGTTGAATTGGAGCTGGAGATAAAGATTCTTTAGAAACTCTTCTTGGCATACTTATTATCTAGATTGATACGACAATAGTAGTAAAAAAGATGTTTCCGTTCGTAGGCACGCTCCCTTTTTTGCGTATCTCTTTTGGGTCTATGCGTACAAGTGCATCTTCTTCAAAAGCGTTAAACGCATTGAAGGCTTGGTCTGCTAGTAGGTTTCTGTCTGCTAAAAAAAGTATGCGTGGGCTACGGCTAAAGTCGCCCTCTCTTAGTGAACGCAAGTTCCACTTGGCATGAAAAAGTTTCCATGCTATCTGAAAGGCTATGGCTGTTTTACCTGTACCTGTGGCAAGAGTGAGCAGTATGCGGTCTTTGCCCTCACTTAGAGCTTCTAGCGTTTTAGTGATGGCGTTTTCTTGATAATATCGTGGTTGCCATGTGCCTCCACGGTTCTCGAAAGGAACTTTAAACAGTCTTTCTAAAAGTGTGTCTACCTTAGGAAAGGTCATCTCCCACAGTTCTTGGGGTGTGGGGTACTTAGCCACGTCACACTCTACACCCTCATCCATGTCTACTTGGTAGATGTCTTCTCCATTGGTAGCGTAGCTGTAGCGTATGTTAAGCCTAGTAGCATAGTCTTTGGCTTGGGCTAGTCCATCTGTGTAGTAGAGTGTATTTTTCTTGGCTTCTATGACGGCTAGGTTTCTGTTTTTGTAGACTAGCACATAGTCAGCACTCAGCGTAGAGCCACGCCTACCACCACCAAGCAACCTACCTTTGGTAATGGGGAACTCACGCCGTATACGAGAGCCTTCTACCGTACCCCAACCTGCTTCAAGCAAAGCAGGGTCTATGAGTTCAGCTTTGGTTTCTGATTCGTTCATACTAACCTAACCTGCTCCAAATATCTAAAATCTTTTTTGTTAAGCGTATATAAATCTATACGATACATTATTACTGTTGAGGCTATCAATGCATCCATTATTTTGGTGTTGTGTGACAGGGTATATTTCCCTAGTATTTCTCTCCCTAACGATACAATCTCTTGACCCATATGCAAAACTTCAAAGTGTAAAATCTTATTTTTTATAAAGTTCAACTCTCTTTTGTCTCTAGCACCCTGATAAAGCTCCATAATGACCAGGTCATTGATATAGATTTCTCATACCTACCTAGAGCTTCGATTACTTCTGCATTGTTCTTTAAATACTCTATGACTATATTGGTATCTAAAAAGACTATCGCCATGCATTTTCTCTCAACTTTTCAGCATATATAGCTACATCATCTATGTTTTCAAAAGGGTTAGCATCTTCTTCTACTACATCTAAGTTGTCAAAGTTCAACTTATATGAATTTTTTTCTGGGTCAAGTGATACAGTTTGAAATTCGTTGTCTTTTTTGTATTTTTCCAAATTATCTAAAATAAATGCTGAAAACTTTTTAACATCAGATTTAAATTCGTTAATAAAAAAAGATTCTATTTCAGGGTTGTCTATTTTGATTGTCATAGCACATCCTTTTATTTAGTTGTATTTATTATATCATAATTCCATACTAGACAACTCACTCTGCACACGTGAGCCTTCTACTTTACTTCAAGCTATTGCATCAAGGCTCTAACAATTTTTATTGATTCTATCGTAGTCATCATGGTTACATATACAAAGTAAAAAAGCTTTACCCTCTAGCACTGTCATCAAGATACGATACTGTGTATTGAGTACCCTAATGGAATACCTGTTCTTGTCTTTCTTGCAAGTCATTTTTTTGTACCCAAGAGAGACATTCTCTTTGTCTTTTGCCAGTATCTCTAGCGTAGCTTCTACATTTGCCTCAGATACAGCGTGCTTTTTTAAAATTTTCTTTTTTGTTCGCAGGTACTGTGTGGTCTCAACAGTGGTCATGTTAACCTATGCTGATTGAAGTAGGCGTACTTCTAGTTGCCCCATTGCGTCCATGTACTGTACGAACATGGTATGGAGTTTGTCTAGTTGGCTGTCTAGCTCTACAAAGAGTGCATCTTTGCTAACTAAAGGTGCTATTTTCTTTTTAAAAAGTTTGACGTCATCAAGCGTGTTAAGCATACTGTCATAAAAGGCATCCAAATCATCTACAGGGATAACATTCATTTCATCTACGGCGAGTACTTGTTTTTCTAAGTCTACTTCTTGTGTATGAAATGTCGATATCAGCATACGCATCATCTTTTCAAAAAGTGCTTTTGGTGCTGTGTCATACGCATCCATAGACACATCTATAAAATCAACAAAGTTTATAAAGCTATTGTCCATCTTAGCTGTCATGTGGCATCCTTTTGTTTATCTGTATTTATTATATCATAATTCCGTAGGGGTAATTTCGTCGAACTTACAAATCCATGCTAGTGGCACACAGATAGAGGAGGTCAATATACATTTGATTCGTTCATGCTAAACTAGACTTCACTTGGTTTATTTTGATTAAATATATCTAAAATCTCAATGCTGTTTTTTTCTAGATTTATTTCATAATTTATAGTATACTTTTTATATATAAGGTCTCTGACATTTTCATCATCAAAATAGATAGATACCCTATGCTTGTACGGAAAATCTAAGATATTTCGTATAGATGTATCTAATTCTTTTTGAAAGTTCCTACTAGCACTTACTTTGTCTTTTGCTATATATTGTAAAATACCAAGTAAATGTATCTGATACTTTCTCGAACGGATTATTTTCATATTATTTTTCTATGTGGCTAAAAAACTGTTCTATTTCTTCTTCATATTGTGCTTCAGACAGCATTTCCATGCTACCATCTTTTATATCTGCTCTTGTCTGCTGAAGTTCTTTTTGTCGCTCATAAAAATATGGGTCAAGATCAAGATTTTCACGGGTGCTACTATCTACTATCTTCACTTCCTTCACAAGGTCTTTTTTCAAATTCTCAATAAGCGTCATCACGATACCTACAGAGCTGTCATCTACTTTTAGCTGTATGGTTTGCATATCGTTCCTTTTGTTTATCTACATTTATTATATCATAAATTCCGTAGGGGCAATCCCTTGTGGTTGCTCTAAGTTGTTCGTTCAATATTGCCAAGGGTAGCCACAAGAAAACAAGGGGTCTGGTGATTTGTGATTTGTCGTGCAACGATAAATCATGAATAACCTGACTCCCGACTGCCAACAAAACAACCCATAAGCATCAACCCAACTCCCCTCTAAAAGCCTTCTCTAAAATAGACTTTTTTAGCTCTTCTAGGTTGTTTAGGTTTTGTTGGTAGTGGGTTTGTAACTTTTCTGTTTCTTTTGTTAATTTATCTAATTTATTTACAATATTATTTTGTATCTCAATAGAAGGAATAGGAATAATAAACTTTCTTAAATCTTTTAAATACAAATGTTTTAATGCTGTTCCTTTAGGCTTAATTTGATTTTGAATTAGAGATGAGATTAAAACATATCTCAAATAAGATGTCATCTTTTCATCTAAGGGCTTAATCAATGCAAGAGAAACAAAAATAGAAAATTCAATATCTGTATCAATAACTCTAACAATACCAATAGTTCCGTCTTTTGTTACTTAAATATCACCTTGTTAATACTTTCTAAAAAATTAATTTCTTTCCACCCCTCTCTCATATCAACCCTCGAACAACACCCAAAATCTTCTGCGTCTGCTCATCAAGCATCGCCATCTCATCAAGTATCTCTTCAGGCTTTCTTAACGGTGCCTCTTCAGGTGTATTTGGATTTTTCACAGACAAGTCATAAGTCATCTCATGGTGTGTAGTACTGCCCACCATTTCGCCCTGCGTTGCCCATGTTTTTGATTTTGCTCTCATAGAGGTGGCTTAGTTCATGTTTGTCTGTGTGCGAACGAAATGGCAAGGTGTCTGCAAGTTCTAAGATTTCTCTTAGACCGTACCCACTCTGTATCTTGTTACCCAGTTCGCTAAATATCTCACCTATCTTGTACTCTATGGTTTGAGGGTTGTCCGTACGTTCTTTAAACGAAGCCATATACGCAAAGAGTTTAGTATCGACAAACTCCACCAAGTCTTTACCAGTAAGTGCCACATGATGGTCAAGCTTTCCGTCACTCCCCTTTGGCATCGCCCAAGCACCCCAACGATACTCAGGGTCGATAATATAGCTATACTTACGCCCCTCTAGCTCTGCTTCATCTGCTTTGTCAAGCTCTAGCTCATCTAAGTAACGCAAAAACATTATCCACGAAGTTTGCCCTATGTAGTCCAGCTCGCTGTCTGCACCAGAGTCTTTAAAAAGTATGTCATCTATGTTTTTGAAAGTTTGTTCAAACATAGGAAGCCTTGTGGTTTAATGGTAGATATTTTAGCTAAAATGAAATATTTTTAGCCCCAATCCTGATCTTTTTCCTCATTCTTATGTTTATCTTTTTTGTAGTTGCTTCTTTGCTTTAGTTTTTGAAGTCTATTGAGATTGCTCATCTCAGCTTCTCTGATATCTAAAAGTTGCTTATCGTTAAGTTCTCTAGTGGCATTATAGAGTCGATCTATATAGTTTTTTATTTCTTGCAGGTACTCAGAATCCAGCCTAATAGACTCTAGTTTATTTAGCTTCTGCATAAGTTCGTCAAATTTATTTTGGAATTGTACGGCGGTAGTTTCTTCTTGGCGAAGGAGACGGAAAAGATTTTTGCTAATCTTTTCCAGAAATGATATATATTTTTGTCGCTGATACTTCTCTATTTGTTTGTCTGTATAGCGAGGCATTTGCTTATGGTTGTAGAGTAATAGGAGTGCCTACTTTGATCATAGACCACAGCTCTCTCATGCCACTATTGGTGAGTGCTACGCAGCCTTCTGTCCAGTCTTTGGTTAGGGTATAGCTATCTCCTTTGCCATTTGCATTCCAGTGTGGCTGCCCGTGTATGGTGATGAGGCTTCCAGGGTTTACGCCAAGCTTGGCAGCTCTGGCACGATCTGCTGCATTGGGATACGAGATCGTCATCGCCATATATTTGACAGAATGACATCGTTTGTTTAGTATCTTGTAGGTGCCTATAGGTGATTTTCTGTCACCTCTTTTGACCTTGGAGCCTTTATGGTCATTTTCACCTAGTGATACCTTCATGCTTCCTAGCAGAGAACCATTTTTGTATAGGTACATTGCTCTATCTGACCTATCTACTACTATCTTGTCAGCAAGTGTGCTTGACAAAGGCTGCTCACACCCAGATGATGGGTATGTTCCACCTGTTTTTCCTGTGGGTTTTTTGGCTGCACATCCAGAAAGAAGTATTGCAACTATGGCGATAGTTATAAGATTGGAGAATTTCATATTTTAGTTCCTTATCTACTACATAATTTTGAATAAAAGAGAGTGTATCATAGTTTATATCAAAGAGTATTAAAAAATAGAAAAGTAGATAGATTTAGTATTATTTAGAAAGTAGCACAGACTCCAAAAGGAGTTCTGTGTATGATAGATAAAGACTAGAGAGCTGCTTTTGCTGCTGCTATAGCTTCTTCGTAGTTTGGCTCTTCTGTGATCTCAGGAACAACTTGCTTGTAAGCAATTTTGCCATCTTTGCCAACTACAAAAATAACTCTTGCTGTAACACCAGCCAAAGGACCGTCAGCCAAAAGTACGCCATAAGCGTTAGCGAAGTCTTTGTTTCTAAAGTCAGAACATACTTTTAGGTTTTCGATGCCAGCTGCACCACACCATCTAGCTGCTGCAAATGGAAGATCCATAGATACAGTGATTACTTCTACGCCATCAAGAGATGCTGCTTCAGTGTTAAATCTTCTAGTTTCTGCATCACAAACGCCAGTGTCCAGTGAAGGAACTGCTACTACTAGCTGAACTTTGCCTTCTCCGCCTACCTGCTCATTTTGGAGCATTGGATCACAGTTTACTACTGTTACCACTGGTGCTTTGTCACCTACATTTACTTCTGTTCCGCCTAGATTACAGACTATGTCATTTTTGAATGTTACTGTTGCCATTTTGATTTCCTTTTTTTGTTGATGAGAGAATTATAGTCTAATTAGGATAAAAAATATCTTAATTAAGAATACTTAGTATATTATTCCATATACAAATTATAATTATAAGGAAAAGACATGAAAAGTATGAATATCAAGGATACCTATCCGATACAGTATTTGGAGCTAAACAAGAGAGACATGAAGTTCTCCACTATAGATGAGATTGTAGCCTATATGGAGCAAAAGATAGAGAGTCATCCAGTGGCAGTACATATCGCAACATTTGATCACTATACTCATACTAAAAGTTTGCCAGAACATGATATAAATGAAGATATTATTGATGCCCAAATAGTAGTACTCTGTTTTGGGAAAGAGCTACCCATCCCACAAATGGCAGCGGTAAGACCTAGGGGCATTGCAATAGTAGAAGAGAAGGATAAATTTACCATATCATTCATGGACGCCCCCAATCCTCAAGCTCACGAAGCTATGATAGAGTGGACACTAGGAGCCAAGAAGTAGCTTTTGGCTATTTGCCTTGCTTCTTCTCTAGTATATCCAGCCTAGGATAAATAAACACACTTTTTCTAAATACTACTATCTTCTCAGGGTCATCCACTGCGTAAGCCTTGATGGTGATAGGTATAGGCGTATCCTGCTTGCTATTTTTGACCAGTATTTTGTCTGTTCCTAAAATAACAACTTTCTTTTTCTTAAATCCTGCAGAGATAGGGAATGGTTTGTCGGGCTTGATAATTTTGATTCCCTCTACTCCTTGCACCTCAAAATAATATCTATGTTTTTTATTGTCTGTGTTTTGGAATAGGAATGTATAGATATTTTCTACTTTGCCATCTTCCACAACCTTGTAGAGTCTTGTGGATTTGTTGATATTTAGGAGCATATGCTCTTTGGTGGTTCCAGCCATTATTAGCCCTATTGTTATGGCTCCTAAAACAGCGAGATAAGCCAAAACCTTTGGTCTCTTGAAGCTTGTATGTCCACCATGAATGACCTCGTGTTCGCTTGACCATTCGATTAGACTTGGTTTGCCTTGTGAACCCATAACTATCGTACAGGCATCGATACACTCTAGGCAATTTATACACTCCAGCTGTAGACCTTTTCGTATATCTATATGTGTAGGACAGATGGTGACACAGCTCTCACAGGTCACACACTCCGCGGCAGGATTGTCGCTTAGGAGATCTTTTTTCTTGCTGTAGACCTTGTGGCGTGCATTTCCTTCTCCTTCATATATGTCTCCACCGCGATTAGGGTTGTATACTGCCATAATCGTATCGTCGTCATACAGCACTGACTGTATTCGACTATAAGGACACATGTAGATACAAAAGTCCTCTTTGATAAACACAACATCTGCTATCAGGAAAAGTGCAAGCCCAATAAACATACCAAATGTGATACCATGATCCGACGGGTTTTGAATATATTGGAAAAACTCTTCAGGAGGCACAAAAAACCACATAAAATTTGCCGCAGCAAGCAAAGATAAGGCAGACCAAATTAAAATAGCAAGCACTTTTTTACCTACATTGATAGGCTTGCCCATATCTGGCTTATGCTGTTTATTTTTGATTCGTTTATGTAAGCCTAAGAGTTTGGTCTCTATCAGATCCCTATATATGACCCTAAAGATAGTCTGTGGACAGGCCCAGCCACACCATGCTCTGCCTCCAATGGCAGTCATGGCAAAGACACCAACAAATAGCATAAGCAGGAGAAAGAGTAGAGGCAGAAGCTCTTGCATATCAAATACCACACCTACTAGATGCAGTTTTTTGTGATCAAAACTGAGTAGAAAGATATGATTGTCATTGACCTTAATCCATGGCACTATCAAAGCAATAATTGTAAACAGCCCATATACCCAGTATCTCATGATGGTATAAGATATCCATCCCTTGAGATACTCTTTTTTGACTGATTTTGTTCCTTGAGTTGCTATAGACGCTGGTTTTATCATTGTACCATTTCCTTTTTTAGATTTTCTTCAAAAGGACATATTAAGTATGGATTCTCTATTGTCCCCTCTTTGTATTCTACAGGCAAAGATATCTCTATCCAAGAATTGTCCGTTAGCCTACGAAGTTCTCTAGACTCTATATAGTCCTTTAGGGAACTTCTGCTTACGCATAGTTCTCTGGCTATGGCACTCACGCTTACTTTTTCTTTGAGTCGCAGAACAATTTGAGGCTGTAGCGTATCAAACTTGGAAGAAGATTTGCTACCCTTGGGTCGCCCTATCTGTTTTTTCTGTTTTTTTTGTTCTTCGGTCATATTGTTAAGCAGAGGAAACAGCTCGGTGATGTCAGTTTCTCTGTATATAAGAGTTTTTGAGTCAGTAATGTGTAAATCGACCTTGTGACTTAACATACAATTGATGATTTTGATAATCTCGTCGAGGTGGCAACTGAGTATGGGAAGGTTTTGGGCAATGATGAGGTCGCCATCTTCGAGAGAGTGGATAAAAGCTTCAAACTTTTCTCGATCCTCTATAGTATGATTGGCACAGGAATATTCCATTATTTCTTTATCTATTGTTAGTCCTCGCATCATGCAATAAGAGATAATATACTGCTGTTGTTGGGCTAGGCTATTGTTGTCAGAAGTTTGCCGTAAATAGGAATAAACCATTAAAATCCTTTGTATTGCTCTGTATTTGTTACAGAATTGTAACAGAAAATGATGAAGAAAATATTAATTTTAAGTATATTTCCGTCAATTAAATAATTTTATCGTCAATTTATACATTTTGGGGTATGATTATCGTCAGATATAGCAAATTATCCAAGGAGTATCAGAGTGCTTTATAAAATTTTAAAAAGAGATGGTACAACTCAAGAGTTTCTTCCATACAAAATTGAAAGTGCAATTAAAAAAGCTTTTAAAAGTGAGCATACTACTTATAATCAGGATATTCTTTTAAATGTACTTGAAAAAATAAAGTCTAAAAGATCAGTAGCAGTTGAGGACATACAAGATCTGATAGAGCACGAGCTCTACAAAGCTCGTTATTTTGATGTGATGAAGTCGTTTATGCAGTATAGATTGATACATAAGATGCAGCGAGAGCATATCTTGGGGCTCAACGAGGACACAACTTATGCCAACTGCACACAGACGATCGAAGAGTATATTGACAGATCAGACTGGCGTGTTAATGCGAATTCCAATACTGGCTATTCAAATGCTGGGCTTGTCAACAATAGTGCAGGGAAAATCATTGCCAACTATTGGCTTGACAAGGTTTACAATAGAGAGGAGGGCTATGCCCATAGAAATGGAGATTATCATATCCATGATTTAGATTGTTTGACAGGGTATTGTGCTGGATGGAGCTTGAGAGTGCTTCTAGATGAGGGCTTCAATGGAGTAAGGGGTAGAGTAGAGAGTAGTCCACCAAGCCACTTCAGGGAGGCATTGGGACAGATGGCAAACTTTTTGGGGATACTACAGAGCGAGTGGGCTGGAGCACAAGCGTTTAGTAGCTTTGATACCTATCTCGCACCATATGTTTTTAAAGACCAATTATCTTTTAAAGAGATCAAAAAAGCGATACGAAGTTTTGTTTATAACCTAAATGTACCTGCACGCTGGGGGCAGAGCCCTTTTACCAATATCACAATCGACTGGACAATCCCCGAGGATTTAAAAGATCAAGAACCGACTAGAAATCAACAGCATATATTTAGAGATATTGATGACAAGTTATTGTTGACAAAAGCAGAAGAAAGAGGTGTTGATACGCTTGTGGGTATGACATACAAACATTTTCAGCACGAGATGAATCTAATCAATAAGGCTTATTATGAAGTGATGACAGAGGGAGACAAAACAGGACAACCGTTTACTTTTCCTATCCCTACAGTAAATATCACAGAAGATTTCGACTGGTATGGAGAAAACACTGATCTGTTATTTGAAAATACAGCCAAAATAGGCTCCTCATACTTTCAAAACTTTATAGGAAGCCAGTATATGAAAGATGAAGAGGGTAGATTGGTTGAGAATCCAGATGCATATAAACCTGGAGCGGTTAGGAGTATGTGTTGTAGGTTGCAACTTGATCTTAGAGAGCTTCTTAAGCGAGGTGGGGGACTATTTGGAAGTGCTGAAATGACAGGCAGTATTGGTGTAGTAACGATCAATATGGCAAGACTTGGATATCTTTACCAAAATGACAAAGAAGCTCTATTTAAAAGATTATCCGAGTTGATGGATCTTGCAAAATCAACTCTTGAAAAAAAGAGGCTCTTTATCCAAGAAATGTATGATAGAGGGCTGTATCCGTATACCAAGAGATATTTGCCAGGCTTTAATAGTCATTTTTCTACTATTGGCATCAATGGAATAAATGAGATGGTCAGAAATTTTACAGAGGATAAACATGATATATCTGATAGATTTGGTGTAGAACTCTCTTGTGAGATGATGGATTTTATGAGGGAAAGGCTAAAAAGCTATCAGGAAGAAACGGGCAATCTTTATAATCTGGAAGCAACACCTGCAGAAGGCACAACCTATAGGTTTGCTAAGGAGGATAAAAAAAGATATGCTGATATTGTTCAGGCGGGCTTTGAGAAAAATATCTATTATACGAACTCATCACAGCTCCCAGTCCAGTATACAGATGATCCATTTGAAGCCTTGGAGTTGCAGGATACGCTTCAGTGTAAATATACTGGAGGCACCGTTTTGCATCTCTATATGAGCGAGAGAGTTAGCTCTACAGAAGCCTGCAGGAAGCTTGTCAGGCGTGTGATTAGTGGATATAGACTTCCTTATATTACGATATCACCTCTTTTTTCTGTATGTGAAAAGCATGGCTACATCAACGGAGAGCATGAGTATTGTCCATATTGTGATGATGAAATTTTACAAAATCATAAAGGAGTAAAAAATGAACAAGAACGAGTTGCTGAAGAAGCATGAAGAGCAGAGAACAAAATGCACAGTGTATACAAGAGTAATGGGTTATCATAGACCAGTAGAAAGCTTTAATATAGGAAAACAGGGTGAACACAGAGAGAGAAAGACATTTAAGGAAAGCTTGCAAAAGTGAAGTGACATCTTTGGCACTTGACGATCTTCTTTTTTGTAGCATTACACCTTTTTCATTGTTGGACTGGGAAGATTATCTGAGCACTATTTTTTGGTTTCCTAAGTGCAATATGCGATGTGCCTATTGCTACAACAAAGACGTAGTTTTTGGCAAGGCAAAAATCACTACAGGGGAGGCACTTACTTTTCTGAAGAAGAGAGCAGGAAAACTGGATGCGGTGGTGCTAAGTGGCGGAGAGTGCACTCTTTGCAAGTATCTTCCATGTTTTGCCAGAGAAATTAAGGCACTTGGTTACAAAATCAAGATGGATAGTAATGCCACAAATCCTAAAATGATTAGAGAGATGGTGGAAGATGGTCTAGTGGATTTTATTTCACTTGACTACAAGGCTACAGCAGAAAAGCATCAAAAGATTACAGGTCAAGTTTCTCAAAAATCATTTTTTTTAGTACTTAAGCACCTTATGCAAGTGTCATTTGATTTTGAGATCAGAACTACAGTACATAGAGACTTGCTTGATGAAGAAGATCTTAATCAAATGATAGAAACTCTTTACGGTAAGGGGTATTCTGGCACATTTTATATACAAAATTATACTCATAAGTTAGAAACTATAGGAGATCTGCCTGAGCAAAAAGAGACAATCGATATCAGGAAGATACGAAGGGACTTGCTGAAAGTAGGTTTTAGAAACTTCTAAAACGAAACGCTAGTAAAAAATATGCTAAAATACAAAAATATTTCACGAAGGATTGTTATGAACCTGACTCACCTAGATGAGCAAAATAAACCCAAGATGGTAGATGTCGGTGACAAAGACTTGACTGTACGCACAGCAACAGCAAGCGGTACCATAGAGATGACACCAGAAGCTTATGAGGCAGTGGTATCAAATACAGCAAAAAAAGGTCCAGTACTCCAAACAGCTGTCATAGCAGCCATACAGGGAGCCAAGCAGACTAGCACACTCATACCTATGTGCCATCCATTGATGCTCACTTCAATTAAAACTGAAATAGAAGAATTGCCTGAGTTACCAGGCTTTAGACTAAGAGTGACTGCCAAGCTTAATGGGCAGACAGGTGTAGAGATGGAAGCCCTAACTGCCGTGAGTGTGGGACTTCTTACTATTTATGATATGTTAAAGGCCATTGATAAAGGCATGGTGATAAGAAATGTGCAACTAGAGAAGAAGTCAGGAGGTAAAAGTGGAGATTTTAGACGATAAATGCCAGACTAAGCCAGTCATCAATTATCCTTGTCAGTGGAGATACAAGATTATTGGTAGAGACGAGGAGGCACTGATAACATGCATTACAGAAGTGATGGGAGGCAAGGAGCATTCTGTGTCAGCTGGTAATATCTCAAAAACAGGCAAGTTTCATACATATAATACCAGTTGTAAAGTAGATAGTGAAGAAGAGAGAAACGGTATATTCAAATCATTTGGTGAACACAAAGCTGTAAAAATGGTTATTTAGAGAATGAGACTCAAGTCTTATCAGGCTGACGGCATACTTCTGCTTGTAGCTATTAGTTGGGGTGTTACTTTTGCATTGGTTCAGGATGCATTGGAGAGTGTGTCGGTCTATACTTTTCTTTTCTGGAGATTCCTTTTTGCCTTTATCCTGATGGCACTAATAGCATGGAAGCATTGGCATAACTTGACAAAACCCGTACTGTATGCCTCTATGGTGCTAGGTTTGTTAAATTTTTCTGCTTTTGCTTTTCAGACTTATGGCTTGACTCTCACTCTCTCCTCTACAGTAGCATTTATTACAGGACTCAATGTGATTTTTATACCTTTTTTAGCACTTGTGATATTTAAAAGGTCTGTCTCTATATATGCTATGATCGGGGCAGCTATAGCAATAATTGGATTATGGCTACTCACAGGACAGAGGGGGCTAGGACTTGGTCTAGGAGAGACATATACACTTGTTTGTGCTGTACTTTTTTCGTTACATATTCTTTTTACCGATAGATTTGCTCGAAAATATACCGTGATACTCTTGGTGACTATTCAGTTTGGAGTGATAGCCTTAGCCTCATTAATGGTTGGCATTGCACAAGACGGCTCTGTTGTGCCTGATAGTTATGATTATGCTTTTTTACTGGCGATGGTTGCAACCGTTCTTTTCGCTACTATTTTCGCATTTTGGGCACAGACCAGCATGCAGCGATTTACTACACCTGCTAAAACAGCCCTTATTTTTACCATGGAGCCACTTAGTGCAGCAATATTTGGATATTTTTATGCTGGAGAGATGCTTGGTACTATGCAGATATTTGGCGGAATCTTGATAGTCGCTGCTGTCATTTTTGCAGAATCAATGACATTAAAGAGTAAGAATAATACAGCACCTGTAACTAAATGAGCCATATACTTATATTTTGATAATAATTATATCTATCTGTAATACTCTAATGCAAATGAACTTATAATTATTATTATCTATATAGTTTGTAGCTAATAATAAAATACAGGAGCGTGTCATGAGTAGTAGTTTGGTCAAGAATAGAATTGGAGGCATGGTAACTTTGTTGGTCGCCCTAGTACTTGCAGGAGGCGTGGTGAATGCCGCCAAAATAAAAGCTATTACCGAAAAAGTAGATGCCATAATGATAGGTGATAGAATAGTTGATATTGCCTATCATCTAGGGGTTATGCCAGTTGCTATGTCTATTAGGGGTTCTGAATGGCCAGAGTCGAAGCCATACAAGGTTGTTAGCCAGATACTTGGTTGCCCCAAAAGAGTAACAGTTAAAAGTAAAGAGAGAGTGCCTGACGCACTTAAGAAATTTGGAGTGAAGCGAATAATTGTTGAAAGAAATCCGCAGTTTTGTGCATATATGCCCAAAGTAGACCCTGTCAACATAGAGTCTGTTCTCAAGGAAAGAAATGTGACTGGCATATCCATCGAATATGTTGACTTCTCCAAAGGCGTTGAATCAGCGATAAAACAAACTGCTAAGCTGCTAGGCAAAGAAGATAAGGCAGACGCACTGATAGAGAAGCTCAATAAAAAAACTGCCAAGATGAAAGCAGGCATGTCAAAAGAGAAGCTTGGCAAAAAGGTATTGATCCTGAAAGGTACATATCAGACCTCTACAGGAAAACCCTCGATAAGAGTTGAGGCACCAGGAGGTTATGCGGATAAATATTTTCTAGAACCTTTGGGTTGTAGTAATGTGGGCGGTGTTTTTGCTCCAAAAGATGGCAAGCCAAAAAAAGGTCACTTCGATGTGCCCAAAAAGCGTAAGTTTGTTGACCTAGGCAAGGTAATTGAAGCAAATCCAGATGTCATTGTCATGACTGGAGATGTAGTAGCTGTCCAAAAAGCATTGGCAGGATATATAGAAAAAAATCCTGAACTTGCCAAAGTGCCAGCAATAAAAAATATGGCTATGTATAAACTCCCTATACATATAGGCTCTAGCATCTTCAAATATCCAGATATGTTTAAAAAGTGGCAAAAAATTCTATCAAACTAGATAGAATTTTTTGATTAGTCTAACCCAAAGCCTCTACCAGTGTTTTTGGCACTTACTAGAGGTAGAATACCCTCACATAAACAATTTTACTATTTATTTTTTATATTTGTAGATATTAGCTGTTGACCATTTTTCGATATACTTTTTCAAATTAAAAAAAGAGTGAGCAAATGAAACGACTGATAATAGTACTTTTGGTGATGAGTGGGGTATTGCTGATTGTTCCTTCTATGGTGGGAGCAGAAGAGCATAAGTGGGCATCTGGGGCATCTGGTATCGATTTTATAGATGATGCTTCTATTGTGCTAGAGAAAGCAGTCAAGAAAAGCAATAATTCTTTTTTTAAGAAACTTTATACTGAACTTTTTTATACTCCTGTATGGATAGACAAAAAAGGCTTGACACATTTTGGAAGTGAGATGATGAAGGTCGTTGGTGAGGACAAAACGCTTCTGCCACTTATGCAAAGTAGCAAGTATTATGAATTGGTCAAAGAAAAACTCAAAATACTCAAGGAGAATGAGGGTGGCTCCTTGGAAGATAAGGTCGCTTTGGAGCTAGAGTTGAGCCATCTCTATAAGGCTTATGCAGACTACATGATATATGGAGGTATCAACTGGACGGCATTCAAATCTAAACTTGCAAAGCTCAAGAGAGAGCTGGATGCAGATTTTGGCTGGATAATCTATGCACCTCACAGAACAACTGTATCCGTACTTATGGATGCTATTGCTCTAGGTAGTTTTAAAAAAGGGATTAAAAATGCAGAACCAAAACACTTCAACTATCCTAAGCTTAAGAAATACCTCCTTAAATACATCAAAATAGAAAAAGACGGAAGTTGGAAAAAGCTACCCAAATATAGTAAAAAACTAAAGTCAGGAAAGTCTAGTGCTGCCATACCTATGATTAGGTATAACTTGGCACTAGAGGGTGATCTTGGATCGTGCAGAGGAGAGATGAACTCTACACTTTACGATAAGTGCTTAGTCAAAGCAGTAAAGAGGTTTCAACTCAGAAATGGAGTCAAGTCTGATGGAGTGATAGGTAAAAGCACATATACACTGATGGATATACCAGTATCTAAAAAAATCACTCTCATTAGAATGAATATGGATAGAATAAAAAGGCTAAGAGAAGACAATTCAAAAGTTAGAATGGAGCTAAATATTCCATCTTATAGACTAAATATATTTGATGGAAGCAAGCTTGTTGATACTATCAGGGTAGTGACAGGCAAGCGAAAGCACCCTACGCCAATATTTGGAAACAAAGTGCAATATATCGTGGTCAATCCTTGGTGGAAGATACCAGAGAGTATCGTCAAGAAAGAGATGCTGAGAAATCTGATAAAAAATCCATATTACTATGAAAAGAGGGGAAAAATACTCAAGAGAACATGGGATGAAAACTCAGAGAGGATAGATCCAGGTACCATAAGTTGGTCTCAATATAGAGCCAAGAGTGCTCGTATCCCATATCGCTTTATGCAGGTACCAAGCAGGAGAAATGCACTTGGTAAAATCAAATTTATCTTCCCTAACAAATTTTCTGTCTATATCCACGACACCCCATCTAAGAAGTTATTCTTTAAGACAGACAGAGCTTTCAGTCATGGTTGCATGCGTATACAAAAGCCAAGAGAGCTACTAAAAGCCTTCTCTCTTTATAATGACAATATAGATGTGGAGGCGATTATGAAGCGTCTTCAAGGAACAAAAAAGAAGATAGTACACCTAAAACACAAGATACCTATAGATATCACCTATTTGACTGCTTTTGTTGACCCATATGGCAATATGAATTTCAGAAAAGATGTATATAGATACGACAAATACACTCTCAAAGACTACAAACACCAAGTGGATAGATATAAAAGAGGACAAAAAAGCAAAAAGACAGAGACAAGCAAAAAGATAGAGAAAAATATTAAAAAGTCTACTAAGAAAATGGACAAAGATGGATATAGTGTATCGGAAGTATATTCAGATAATTGACTGACATGAGGTTTGAACATGCCATAGTCTTGACTGGAGGTATTGCTACAGGTAAAAGCACTGTATCAGATATATTTTCAGGGTATGGGTTTGATATTATAGACGCTGATAAGGTTGCCCATGAGGTACTTGATGTCCAGATAGAGAAGATATCTGAAATATTTGGAGATGATTATATTTCATATGATAAAGTAAAGAGAAAAGAATTGGGTAGGCTAGTATTTTCTGATAAAATCAAATTAAAAAAACTCGAAAATCTATTGCATCCTTTGATTCAAAAAGAGATAGAGTCAAGAGCTAAGCTTTTGGACGACAAGACAGAGCCATACCTGATAGATATCCCACTCTTCTTTGAGTCTGAGAATTATGCTATAGAAAAGTCCATACTTGTCTACGCTCCTAGAGATACGCAGCTAATTAGATTAACGAATAGAGATGGCTACTCTGAGAAAGAAGCAGAAAAACGCATCAATTCTCAGATGGATATAGATAAAAAAAAGACTCTAGCAACCTTTATAATAGACAACAGCAAGGATATAGGTCATTTAGAGAAAGAGTGTGAGAGAGTTAGGGATTTGATTTTGAATAGAAGTTTGATATAATATAAAATCAGCAAAGGAGGAGCAATGCAAATAACCAAGTATAATGCCAGTGGCAACGACTTTATCATATATCATGACAAAGAATCAAGAGACAGAAGTGCCCTTGCCAAACTCCTTTGTGATAGACAAAAAGGTGTAGGTGCAGACGGTATGGTGGTCTTGATACCCCATGTTAAATATGATTTTGAATGGGATTTTTATAATTGTGACGGAAGTCAGGCGGCCATGTGCGGGAATGCCACTAGGGCTGTAGCTCATTATGCGGTTGAGCAGGGCATATCCCTGAATAATCGAGCAGAGTTTCTTACAAGAGCAGGATTGATTTGTGCTGAAGTAAATGGTGTCTATATAGTCACAGATATGCCCAAACCAAAGATTTTACGACGCGATATAAATGCTTATGGTTGTACATGGTGGCTCATAGATAGCGGTGTGCCACATTTGCTTTGTCAGAAAGACAATGTAGAGGAGTTTGATCTTGCTCAGGCAAAAGAGCTTAGAGAGGAGTATGATGCTAATGTCAATATCTATAGTGTAGGTGATAATGGCATGAAAGTAAGGACATACGAGAGAGGTGTAGAGGATGAGACACTCGCTTGTGGTACTGGTATTATGGCTTGTTATGTAAGGGCTCTAGAGGAAAATTCGGTGAGCGAAAATTCAACCAGTATCATGGCTAGAAGTGGCGAAGAACTTTATATGGAGTTAGATGAAAATGATACCTATCGCTTCGGCGGAAAGGTGACTAAAACCTTTGTGGCAGAGACAGAAAGTATTCAGCCTTAGGATGATGAGACCGCAGCACAATAGGCTTCTGTGAAAGTGTCTATTGTGCTGTGGTCTCATGATTATTTTAGGTCTTTTTTAGTAAATTTGCAGTATTATTTCATCCCAAATATATGATCGCGTAGCTCAGTTGGTAGAGCACTACCTTGACATGGTAGTGGTCGTTGGTTCAAGTCCAATCGTGATCACCACCATAAAATAAAAACGACTTCTCTCAAAATTTATTTATTTTTATAGACTTGCCACTGTATCTATAATAGTGCCTTTAGCACATTACACACACACTGCACACAGAGATACTAAAATTTCACTATCCTTATATACTAATTCTGATTACTAATATAGTAAATGAGTATGGTATATATGTGATAATATAATTAACAAGGAGAAAACTAATGAAAAATGTTTTCAAAATTATTCTATCGGTTATGATGTTCTTAGGTGTAGCGAATGCTGCTGAAATGCCCTATAAGGGAAAAAAAGTAGTAATTACGCTGACAAGTGGAGATATTATGGCTTCTGGCATAGGTACTGCATTGGGACTAGGTGCTGCCAAAGGTGGTGCTGAAGTGACAGTAATCATAGGTGCTAACTCTCTTAAATATGTCACGAAGGATGGCTGGGCTCCAGAGTTTCCTGCCAAGAAAAAAACAATCAAGGAAATCTTACAGAAAATGGTTGAAGCAGGCACAAAGATTTTTGTATGTGGCATGTGTGCAAAAGTGAACGGTCTAGCACAATCAGACTTCATCAAAGGTGCAGTCATATCTAAGCCAGGACCAATCCTAGATGCCATGCTTGATGATGTAGCCAAAACATTTGAGTACTAACTATAAAGAAAAAATTTAAAGAACAAGGTATCTGTTGGCTATCTTGTTCTCGAAAAACAGAATTAATCTAGTATTTATTCGTGACCTCTGATATATTTAAAATTGTGACCGAGAGCCCTCTAAAAATTTGATGGTGTTGGTGTATTGATGAGGTTGTAAAACTCATTTCTTGTCCTTTGATCACTCTTAAAAAGCCCGCGAAGTGCTGACGAGACAGTGGTAGAATTTATTTTTTGAACTCCTCTCATTTCCATGCACATATGTCGTGCATGTAGCACTACTGCCACTCCTTTGGGCTTGATGGTCTCAAGAATCGCATCTGCTATCTGCTCTGTCATTTGTTCTTGAATCTGAAGTCGTCTTGCAAAGACATTCACAATCCGTGGTATTTTGCTGAGTCCGACCACTTTGCCATCAGGTATATATGCTACATGGGCTCTGCCTATGATTGGTAGCATATGGTGTTCACACATAGAGTAGAACTCGATATCACGCACTAAGACCATCTCATCATTACTTGTGGTGAAGAGTGCTTGATTTAGGATTTCTTTTGGATCTTGTTTATAGCCTTCAGTCAGAAACTTAAGTGCCTTTACAACACGACTTGGGGTCTTCACTAGCCCATCTCTCTTGGGGTCTTCGCCTATAAGCTCTAGTACTCTAGTGATAGCCTGTTCAAACTCTTCATCTTTTGTCATTATATACCTCAAAAACTGTTTTTATATGAAAAGGATACCAAAACTATCTTATGAATTGTTATTTGTAGGCAGAGCTTTTTTATCAAATTTTAGCTAAAATCACAAGATTATATACAAATGCAAAGGACAGCAGTGAAAGTAACAACAAAAAGTATTGACAAAGCCAACCTAATGGTAAATGCGTCATTTTCAAAAGAGGAGATAGATGCAAGAGTCGATAAGCTTGCAGTTCAAGCTGGAAAGCAGATGAAAGTAGATGGCTTCAGAAAAGGAAAAGTTCCTGTAGGTGTTGTAAAGAAGCTTCACGGAGAGCAGTTGACTCAAGACGCAGAGGGAGAACTGACTAGAGAAGCACTCGATCAGGCACTAATAGGGGCAAAAGTAGACAAGGCGGATATACTTGGTGATCCAATGTTCAAAAAATATGACAAGACAGATGCGGGAGTCGAGGCAAATATACAGGTATGCCTCAGACCTACTGTAGAGCTTGGCGAGTATCAGAAGTCAGTACCATCGTTTGAATATCCAGACGCGACAGATGAAGAGCTAGAGAAAAGAATAGATGATCTATCAAAAAAGACAGCAGCACTAGAAAGTATCAAACGAAAAAGAGCACTCAAAAAAGATGACACTGCTGTCTTTGACTTCGAGGGTTTCTTAGACGGTGAACCATTTGAAGGTGGCAAGGCTGATGACTTTGAGCTGGAGATAGGTTCAGGACAATTCATTCCAGGATTTGAAGAGCAGATGATAGGAATGAAACCAGAAGATGAAAAGAAAATCAAAATTACCTTCCCTGAGGATTATCAGGCAGAAAACCTCAAAGGCAAAGAGACAGAGTTTGCTATCAAACTAAAAGACATCAAGGTCAAAGCAGAGGTGGAAATCAATGATGAGATGGCACAAAAAGTCACTGGCAAAGCGGATGCAACGGTAGAGGATCTCAAAAGTAGCACTGTTGATCAGATAGTTAATGAAAAGATCTCCAAGCTTTACAACGATGAGCTTAAGCCAAAGCTTCTGGAGACATTGGTAGAGAAATATAATTTTGATCTACCTGAGAATATTGTGGAGCAAGAGATTGACAACCTTGTCAACGGCAAAGCTCAAGCAATGAAGCCTGAAGAAGTCAAAGAAATCCAGTCTGATTCTAAGAAGCTAGAAACACTCAGAGAAGAGACTAGAGAAGATGCTGTCAATAGTGTCAAGGCAACCTTTATAGTTGATGCTATGGCAAGAGCAGAAAAAGTAAGTGTAGATGACCAAGAGGTTTATCAGGCACTTTACTATGAGGCGTTAATGGCAGGGCAAAAGCCAGAAGAAGTTGTAGAGCATTACAAAAAGAACAATTTGATACCTGCTATAAAAATGGGTATGATTGAGGATAAACTTTTTGGTAAACTATTGGGTCTTGACAAGAAGCTGAAGTAAAAGAAAGAATAGAAATAAAATAAAAAGGTTCATGATGAGCTATATTCCATATGTAATAGAGCAGACTGGCAGAGGTGAGAGAAGCTACGATATTTATTCTAGACTACTCAAAGATAGAATTATCATGCTTAGCGGAGAAGTTAATGATGCTGTGGCATCAAGTATTGTAGCCCAGCTACTTTTCTTGGAAGCACAAGACCCTGACAAAGATATTTATTTTTATATTAATTCTCCAGGTGGTGTGATTACTTCAGGGCTGTCCATCTTCGATACGATGAACTATATCAAGCCTGATATAGTGACAATCTGCATAGGACAGGCAGCTTCCATGGGGGCATTTTTGCTAGCTTCAGGCACAAAAGGCAAGAGATATGCTCTTCCAAATGCTCGCATCATGATACACCAGCCACTAGGTGGTGCACAAGGACAAGCGACAGATATTCAGATCCAAGCCAAAGAGATTCAGAGACTCAAAGACACACTAAATGAGATATTGGCAGAAAAGACAGGACAAAAACTCAAAGCAGTAGAAAAAGATACAGATAGAGACTTTTTCATGTCATCTGCTGAAGCAGTTGAATATGGACTGCTTGACAAAGTGTTGACAAAAAGTCTTCCATAGGTAGCTATCATGGTCTATGATATAGTAGTATACCCAGACAGGAGACTAAAGATCGTCTCCGAAGAAGTGATGGTCTTTGATGACAATTTGCATATGTTGCTAGACAACATGTATGAGACTATGATTGTCAAGAATGGTGTCGGATTGGCTGCGATTCAAATAGGGATATCCAAAAGAGTACTTATCGTAAATATCCCTATAGATAGTGATGAAAATGACGCTCAGTCTCAACCAAAAGACAATACTTTAGAGATTATAAACCCCATCATTACATACAGAAGCGAAGAGATGAAAAAATTCCAAGAAGGTTGTCTTTCAATTCCTGGATTTTATGAAGATATAGAGCGTCATGCTATGGTAACGATAGAGTATCAGGACAGGTACGGCAAAAAATTTACCATAGAAGATGATGAGTTTTTAGCTGTTGCCCTACAGCATGAAATGGATCATCTAGATGGTAAATTGTTTGTGGAGAAGTTATCCTACATGAAGCGTAAAAAATTTGAAAAAGAGTGGAAAAAGCGAGATAAGTAGTGATTTTTATTTTACCTGCAAGCAAATCCAAAAAATAATATGACAATATGACATATTTCTACTCAAGCGACAATATTTAAATTACAATAGTGTAATTCGAGACAAAAGGATATTGTAGTGAACGCAAAAATAGAGGATATCGAACAAAAAAATAGCAAAAAAGAGACAATAGTCAACAGGCTAACTTCAGCCACACTTGAGGGTACGCAGGCCAAGGTCATTGAAGTGGAGGCTACATTTACAAAAGGACTGCCAGGGTTTTCAGTAGTAGGGCTTGCTTCAAGTGATATACAGGAAGCAAAAGAGAGAGTAAAGGCAGCTCTTCTTACTAACAACTTTGTGTTTCCTCCTCTTAAAATCACAGTAAACCTAAGCCCATCCGACCTCAAGAAGAGTGGCACACATCTAGATCTATCTGTGGCACTTTTGATTGCACTCAACAAAGAGACGATTGATGAAGACGGTCTTTTTGTTTTTGGTGAACTTGGATTGGACGGTAGAGTCAAGAGTAGCTCTATGCTATTCCCTCTAATTCTCTCACTCAAAGAGCAAGGGCTTATTGAGAGGGCCATTGTGCCCAATGAGTCTATCAAATATTTAAACCACATATCTGGTATAGATTTTATCGCTGTAAATACCCTAACTGATGCTATGACAATAATGCAAGAGAAGAACTTTGTAGGCAATACGCAGATTTTTTCTTACGATGCTAAAAATTTTGAGATAGACAATACAAAATACTACTATGAAGAAAACTATGAGAGTGATTTTAGGGAGGTAAAAGGGCAGATGGTAGCAAAAAGAGCTGCGCTTATTGCGGCAGCAGGCATGCACAATCTATTTATGGAGGGAAATCCTGGCTGTGGTAAAAGTATGATTGCCAAGAGAATCAAGGATATACTACCACCTGTACAAGAGCTAGAATTATTATCTATAGCAAAGCACCAGTTTTTAGATGGACAAACTCCAAGCTTCAAAGCCATTAGACCAATAAGAAGCCCCCATCATACTGCAACAACAGCTTCTATATTTGGCGGTGGTTCAGGACAGGCAAGGATTGGAGAAGTTGCCTTGGCACATAAAGGCATACTGTTTTTTGATGAAATACCACACTTTACCAAGCAGGTGCTAGAAGCAATGAGAGAGCCTTTGCAGGACAAGAGAGTACATATAGCCAGAGTAAATGCCAAAATTCAGTATGAGGCAGACATTATGTTTGTAGCAGCACAAAATCCATGTCCTTGTGGCAACCTGCTTTCGAAATCACAGGCATGCAGATGTACAGAGATGGAAATAAGAAGATATAGCAACAAGCTAAGCGATCCATTCTTGGATAGAATAGATCTTTTTGTTGTCATGCAGGAGGTAAGCAGTGAGGATAAAGAAGGTATCAGCTCTAGGCAGATGCACCAAGAGATTATAGCTACGTTCAAAATACAAAAAGAGAGAGGACAAAAAAGACTGAATGGAAAGTTGGCAGAAGACGAAATCGACAAATATTGCATAGTTAGCGAAGATGCTAGTACTATACTGGAGAGTGCAATTGGAAAATTTGGATTATCTCACAGGAGTATAGCAAGCATTAGAAAAATAGCTAGAACCATAGCAGACTTAAGTAAGCACGAGAGTATAGAGAAGTCTGATATCTTGGAGGCGTTAAGTTACAGGAGAAGAAAATAAGTTTTTTTGATGATATTTGTAATAATATAATATTATTCTGATATTATTCTAATAATATTATTTTTTGGAGTAGGTATGAAATTATCATTGAGACAGATAGAAATATTTTTGAATGTTGTAAAAACAGGGCATCTAACACATGTTGCTAAAGGCATGGGTCTGAGTCAGTCTGCAGTATCGATGTCAATCAAGGAGCTCGAAAGTATCTTGGGAAGACCACTTTTTGACCGCATCAACAAGAAACTGATTCTTAATGAAGTAGGAAGAAACTTTCATGATACCGTGGAGTCTATCTATAGAAGATTTGAGGATGTGGAGTATGAGTTTCAAAATACAGAAGACAAAGGCACTGTAAGAATAGGTGCAAGTACAACAATTGTGGACTATCTGATCCCGCCAATTGTCTGTAGCTATATGGGTGATTATCCCGATGTCAAAATACAGCTCAAGGAAGGTAATACGCGTAAGATAGCATCCATGGTTAAGAATGGTGAGCTGGATATAGCATTTGTCGAGGCATTAGAAAAGAATAGTAATATTATCTCTGAGGTAATCGGATCTGATGAGCTCATTGTAGTTTCTGCAAATGAAAAATACGCAGATGGTATCTACACTCTAGAAGAGCTGGCTAATGAAAGATGGGTGCTTCGCGAAGAGGGAAGTTCTGCTAGAGAGACCTTTCTGGAGTATATCAAAGAGAAAGCACCCTGCCTCAATATATTTTTAGAACTAGGACACACGGAGTCCATAAAAAGCATTCTGCAAAGTGGTAAATCATTTACATGTATATCTGCACTCGCTGCCCAAAGTGAGATAGAAGAAGGCAAGCTATTCAAAGTCAATATCAAAGACTTTCACTGTACAAGAAGCTTTTATGCTCTGTACCATAAGGATAAATACAGAAGTGACTTGTTTAACAAGTTTCTAAGCTTCTCAAAGAGGATGATAGGAGAGGCGATGACTTGCGATAGAATTGGCGGGAGTGCAAAAAGTAATTAAGGATTTATAGCCTGATACTCTTCAGGCGTATTGACATTTAAAAACTTCTTATCATCTTGAAAAAGTATCATTTTAGTGTAGACTTTATCCAGTAATATACTCATTTTGTGTATATCTTCCTCTAATAGCTTTTTAACATGTGGGAGAATAGTTTTTCTGTAGATGCCACATAGGGGCTCCATGCCTCTACTACTTTTAGCGATGATAATATCTGGTTTTGGTTCAGTATTTTGATAAGCTTGAATCAATGTCTCTATTTCTGCATGGTCAATGTTTGGCATATCTACACTAAGAACAAACAGAACCTCGTCCTCTAATTGCTCAAAAATGGATCCTAGGGCAACCATTGGTGAGCTCTCTTTGAATAAATCGTACAAAATAGGAACTTCAAAATTGAATTTATCCTCTTTGCTACTGATATAAACCGTGTCAAAACATTTTTTCAATTTTCTGTATTGATACTCTGCCATGCTTGCATAGCCTCCTACGGGCAGGAGAGCTTTGTCTCTTCCCATTCGACTACTTTTCCCGCCAGCAAATATAACAGCACTGTTCATAGTAAGTCTCCTTGGTGTATCTGTTTTGTTCTTTTTTGGTGTATAAGTATAGCAAGAAGTGAAAAAGTAGCTACAATCGCTTCAAAGCCAAAAAGTAGTCTACTGTCAAAGTCGTATATCCAACCCGCTATGACAGCACCCACAGAAGCACCTAGACCAAAAGTGAGACCCAATAAAAATTGTTGTGCTAGCTTTTTCTGTGTATAGAGATTGTACACATAAGAAATCACAGCAGTATAGTAGAGTGCAAAACTAAAGGCATGAAGAGACTGGGAAGCATAAGCAATCAAAAGCGAGCCAGGAAAGAGATACAAAAGTGACCACCTGAGAATAGCAGTCATGATAGAAATCTTTATAAGAAGCAGAAGATCCCTTTTGAGAAGAGGCCCTTGATAGTAAAAAAGTATAATCTCACAAAGTACTCCAAAGCTCCAAAGATAACCAGCTGTTTGCATTGAGATGCCGTGAGCTGTTTGATAAATAGTAAAGAAGTTGTAGAATCCACCAAAGCTCACCTGTAATAAAAAAGCACTCAGCCAAAATGCCCAGTATCTCATGATAGAGAAGCCTTTGTTGGTCTCTTGGATGCTTTTGTCTGGTATGGACTCTTGATCAAAGTTGACGATAAGGTATCCAGCAAGTAGTGTTACTATCGCTGTAGTACTGAGATAAAACATACCATCTTGAGGAGTAGATAGTACGCTTCCTAGCAGTAGTGCTACAGTTATAAATCCAACAGAACCCCATAGGCGAACCTTGCCGTATCGTTCTTTTGATATGACTTGTATGGCAATAGTCTCTACAAATGGCAAAACTGCTCCCAAGCTAGCACCAAATATCAAGTTTGTGATCAGGTATGCCCAGAAATTGTCTATAGTGACAAAAAACAGAAAACTGGAGAGCATAGCAGTAATCAAAGAAATCCTATAGACGCGGTGTGTCAGATGGATAAGGTGACGAAAAACAAAAGGAAGTAAAAAACGCATAAAAGGCCCAGAGGCGTATATAATCCCTACTTCTATGGCAGAAAACCCATTACCGAGCAACAGCTTGGGTAAGAAAATGATATATACTCCCACAAGTGCAAAATAAAAGAAGTAAAATGTGCCAATCAGATGTATGGCACCTTTGGGAGGATTGATATTAGGTGTTGTCATAGATGTTTTTTGTTTAGCTTGTTGTCTTGTTCTGGTATGTATCGCAATGTGGTGTCTGAGAGCAGCTCGTGTAGTGTACGACAATCCTTTCGGAAAAACATAGTAATCCACCCTAGAACAAAGAAAGAGAGCAATGATAGCATCTGGCGATAAACAATTATGCCAGTCTTTGGCTTCTCTCTTGTTTTGAGGTCTATGAGTGCCAGATTGTATGCTCTCATGCCGGGAGTTTGTCCATATTTACTTTTAGCCATAAATAGTATTTGTATGATTATCAGGGGAAGCAGTATATATATCCAACCAAGCATTTTGTGTTCCCCGAAGCCCTCTCTTCCTTCAAATATAAAGTAAAAAACAATATATGCCAGTGGCATCACCAGCATAAAACTATCAGTAATCACAGCTTTGATTCGATTTGCTTTAGAAGCATGCCTGTGCAGAACTCGAGGATCGTTTTTGTTGTCTACTTGTGAAACTCTTTTCTGCTTTATATCTCTAAATCTTTGTTTTTTAGAAGAGTTTTTTTCTGAATTGCTATTAGTCATTTTATTTACCGCTTATTTTAGAAATTTGTACTCATGCTAAATATCGGCAGAAGCATTGCAACTACAATTACACCTACTATGACACCGATAAAGAGCATCATAAATGGCTCTAAAAGACTCAACAGAAGCTTTAGTTTATCATCATTCTCTTCACTGTAGAGTACCGACAGATTGGAGAGAATAGAAGCTACCTCACTAGATTCTTCCCCTAAGGCAAGTGATTGCAGGAAATTTCGCTTGGGCTTAAATCCTTTCACAATATAAAGTGCGTTGGAGAGCTTGTTTCCCTCCAGTACTTTATCAGAAGCCTGATGAAAAGTTAGCTTCATCGCACTGTTACTAAATGTAGTACTCGCCAGCTGTACAGCTTGAGCATAAGAGACACCAGAGTCTAGCATAAGCGACAAAATATAACTAAATCTTCCTAGTTCGTGATTTTGTATAAGCACACCAAATATAGGCAGCCTCAATAAGATATTATCTATAGCTAGTTTAAAAGAGGCTATTTTGGCATATGCAAATTTGAAGAGGAGTGCAGATATGATAAAGCCTAAAAGTATGACTATGTAGTTGGATGTCAAAAAATCACTGATTCCAAGTACAAACTGTGTGATCGCAGGTAGCTCTTGACCTGTGTCTTCGAAAATGCCTACAATCTTTGGTACCACAAATCCTATCAAGAATCCAGACATCCCAATAGCCACGATAAAGATAAATATCGGGTATGCCATGGCGTTACTTACTTGTTTTTTGATTTTGTTTTGTGCTGAGAAAAATACACTCATGTTGCTAAGTACTTCCACCATTTTCCCACTTTGTCCTGCAACATTGAGGCTTTGTAGAAAAAAGTCAGGCAAGGCATAAGTTTTTTGAGAATTAAGTGCAACAAAAAGGGACTTCCCCTCGTCTATCATGGTTCTTGTCGAATTCAAAAAAGAGACATATTTCTTTTCTCCATCATGTTGATTTTCCATAAGCTTGAGAGCCGTGAGTATAGTCATTCCTGAGCTTAGGTAGCTTGAGAGCTCTTTGGAAAAACTACTGAGTACTGTACCAGTCATCACTCTTTTTGAAAATGCATCCATGGAGAGTTGCTTCGTCTCTTCTAGGCTTTTATAATATATTTTCTGTGCTCTGAGCTTCTGTTTTGCCTCATCAATACTACTGGCAGTGATAGTGCCTTTGACATTTTTTCCATTTGGGTCAAAACCCTTGTATTTGTATAACATTTGTAGGGCATACTCCTTAACAATCAATTCTCAATATTATATCCATTTTTTGTTAAGCAGAGTAAAGCATTTTATAAATATAATATTTATAATGAATATCATATTTATAATCTTGTAAGTTTAACTAGGATAAGCTTAGTCCTACTTTAACATAATAAGGAAAAATAATGAATTTAAAAAACTCCATGATATCAATAGCTCTAGCATCTATGCTAGTAGGTTGTGGCTCAAGTAGCCCAACACCGACGCCAACACCGACTCCAACTCCGACGCCAACTCCGACGCCGACGCCGACGCCGACTCCAGCAATGAGTAAGGTATGTTTAGATGTAAATATGAATGCTGTGTGTGATGATGGGGAGACCTTTAAAGAAGTGACTACTTGGGATGGAGGAGGAGATACTAAGATA
>JAAXPZ010000056.1 GCA_012329065.1 Sulfurovum sp.
AAACCCTAGGAAGTGAAGCTATGGGCATGATACTATTCTCTTCTATATTCATCATAGCTGGCATGTCTGTCTTTTTCCAAAAAGGAATATTTACTAAAGTATTTGGATTAGTCTTTGCTGGAATGGGAGGAGGCATACCTCTGTTGATTGCCCTCAATAGCCTAGATAGTGTAAATATCAAAGATATTATTTTTGGTCCCTTGGGTGTACTCATACTACTTGCTATGATGGCTTTGTATGTCTATAAAAACATTGGTAAATTTACTCCACAAGGCGCACAAACTCAAAAGCATCTACTTGGTCTTGAAATGTTCATCAAAAGAGTCAAAGAGGATGAAATCAAACGAAGACTAGCTAGAGATCCACTGTATCTAGATAGACTTCTTCCTTATGCCATGCTTGTTGGAGAAGCTAAACACTGGATAAGCTTCTATAATATACTTAAGGTATCTACACCAGTATGGTATCATGGAAATATGAGCGGATTAAATAATTTTGGCTCTAAAGTAAATTCTGCCGCAATACCACCTGCTTCGAGCAGTAGCGGAGGTGGTGGGGGGTTCTCTGGTGGTGGAGGGTTCTCTGGTGGCGGTGGTGGAGGTGGAGGTGGAGGTTCATGGTAGAACCTTCTGATAAAATTCCATGCAAATACTGCAAAGAAGAGATAAGACTCTCTGCCAAGCAATGCCCTCATTGTGGAACCATTAGCCCAAATCTACAGATTAAAAGTATATTTGGAATTATATTTTTAGTCCTAGCTGTCTTCTTTGTCTATGCAAACTTTATCCTTGGGTAAAATCAAGTTAAGCACAATACCCAATATCGCTCCTAAACCAATGCCAGAAAAAGCAACTCCACCAAAATCGAAACTCATACCACCTATAGCAAATATAGCCGTCCATGTCATGATGGCAGGATTAAAGCATCTTTGATTTGAAAACGATATTGCGTTGCCTTCACTTTTCTCCTTTTGTGAAGCTTTTATGAAATTTTATGATTGTATTACAATCGCCATAAAATGTTACATGTCTCTTAGGGTTATTTCGAGATAATTATTCTATAGACACCTATCATAGAAAAGGAGAAGAATATGGGCATCAATATAAAAGTAATAGAACACCCGCTAATCAAACACAAAATGGCTCTGCTTCGTGATGAGAAACGCTCCATGCCAGAATTTCGCAAACTACTGCATGAGATAGGACTGCTTATGGCATTTGATGTAACCAAAAATTTGCAGCTTGAAGAGACTGTCGTCAAAACACCAGTAGCTGTCACAAAGGCGGAAAAGCTAGAAAAACATCCTGTTCTTGTCAATATACTAAGAGCAGGTATTGGTATGCTCAATCCCTTTATGGAGATACTTCCAAAAAGTCGTGTAGGTTTTCTGGGGATGAACCGAGATGAAGAGACACTTCAGGCACATAGCTATTATAATAAAATTCCCATGCAAGCACTTGGCAACACCGTACTACTTCTAGATCCCATGTTGGCCACAGGTGGATCAGCACTTTCTGCTCTGGATTTCCTTAAAAGTAAAGGAGTGACCAATGTAACATTTGTCTGTCTAGTTGCTGCTCCAGAGGGTGTCGCAGCTATCAACAAAGAGTATCCAAATGTTACAATTTACACCGCTGCACTAGACGAAAAACTTAATGAAAAAGGCTATATCGTTCCTGGGCTTGGTGATGCAGGTGACAGAATATTTGGAACAGGGGATGATGAAAATTTATGAAAAAAAGAACATACTCCAACAGCAAAGAAGGGCATAGAAAGAAGAAGGAGTCTATGAAGTGTTTTGAAAGCACCATTATCAGTGGTAAGCTAAAAGGGAAAAAAATACTAATACCAAATATTAATACCACTAGAAGCTCAAAAGCCATACTTAGAGAATCACTTTTCAATACATTACAATTTGAACTGATAGATAAAATTTTTGTCGAAGTTTTTGCTGGAAGTGGCTCTGTAGGGCTAGAAGCATTAAGTCGTGGAGCAAAAGAGGCCGTATTTATAGAAAAGAACAATAAGGTATTTGAGATTTTGAAAGAAAATATCAGAATACTTGAGGTAACAGAAGCCACTGCTATACAAGGAGATAGTTTTGAGGAGTTTTCAAAAATATATGAATATATCAAAAACAGCGGCATAAAAACATACTTTTATTTTGATCCGCCGTTCTCTACAAGGGAAGGCATGGACGATGTTTACGAAAAAACCATTAATCTCATTGAAATGATTGAAGCTGGTGTATGTGAAATGGTCATCATGGAACATATGACATCGATTGAGATGCCACAAATCATAGGCACCTTGGCACTACAAAAGAAGAAGAAATTTGGAAAAAGCTCACTTAGTTATTATGTCCCTATATAGACATAGACGCACCTTTGATTACTTCTGTAATTTCAAAAGCGGGAACTGCCTTTCCAAAGTAGTAGCCTTGGGCAAAATCACAGCCAAGCATTTCAAGTTCAAGTTTAGCTTTTTTAGAATCAACATGATTAGCACCTACCTTAAGTCCAAGTCCGTGCCCCAACAAAACTATACTAGAAACCAATCTTTTCTTATGATCATCATCATTCATATTATTAATAATCGAACCATCTATTTTGATAGCATCTAGAGGAAGTCTCTCTATATACTTCAGATTGATAGAGTCTTTTCCAAAGTGGTCTATGGAGAGCTTGACACCAATTTTACTTAGCATATAGAACTCTTCAGATACAGAATCGTAATCTTCCGTCAAGACCACTTCTGGTATATCTATAACTATAGCTCTAGGATTAATCCCAAATTCGAAGAGCTTTTCTTCTAACATTTCTGCAAAAATACCTGACTGTAAATCTGACAACGCGAGATTAATCGTCATATCCAAATCCACATTCCATTCTGTAGACCAAAACTTTTTTTGCCCCAATACATTATCGAGCATATATGAAGTGATCTCTGACATAATTCCGTACTCTATTGCTTTAGCCATAAAATCATCTGCCATCAAAAATCCGTATTTTTTATGATTTAACCTAGTAAGTACTTCAACACCAATAATACCGTTATGTTTCAATTCATAGATAGGCTGATAGAAAAAGAAAAAATCTTTATTCTTAATGCCATCAAGAAAGTCCTCTTTTGTGAGTTTACTTGCAAGGTATTTTGCCCCATCAACATCTGTATTGCTTTTTGCAAACAAAGCAGCCTCTCCAGCAAGCTTCTCATTATTGTTACTTCTCAGTATTTTATAACTCTCATCTAGTACTTTTTCTACAGTGGATTCTGACTTACATATGAAGTACAAACCTTGTGTCGTGGCAGCTTTAATATTTTCAGCAACAAGTGTATTTTGCATTTTTATAACAATCCAATCAAGGCGTCGCCTTGCTTCGCCTCTATCCTCAATATCCTCAAAAACGATCGCATAGGCATCACAATCCAGTCTATATATAGTCTCATTGTTTTCAAGCAAAGGAACAATATCCCTAGCTATATTTCGCAACACTAGATCCATCTTACTTATACTATTTATGACTTGAAGAGTATTAAAATCTTGGAGTCCAAACATACCTATAGCCGACTCATGATTATTTTGAGTGGCTTTCAATATCACTGAGACCAGATCCGATGTCAAGTGGTATCTTGTTGGTAAATTAGTCAGAAGATCCTTATATGAGCCAATACTATCAATTCTCTCTTGAAGTTTTATTTTGTTGGCTATATCTTGAAGAATCACGATTCTCCAAGAGTCGTTATGATTATATTGCATATGAAATTTATTTGTATTCAGAGAGACTGGCACAGTAGAGCTTCCTACTACAATATAAGCATGGGGTATATTTCTTCGTTTTTGAATGGTTTCTATAAAACTTTCCTCTTTTATTGAGCCACTTATTCTGATGCCAACTTTTTTACTAAGATGCTTCATGGTAACATCAGTATTTTTGACTGCGAAGATTCTTGATGCCTCTTTGTTAGCAAAAATTACTTCGTTTTTATCAGTAATAATTAGAACTCCCTCCTCATAGACATCCATAGACTCATTATAGACCTTAATCATCTGACCAAGCTTCTTGAGTCTTTTTTTCTCTTTAAAAGAGTCATAAAAAATACGAATTAGGCTAGCCAAAACCAACCCTATCGCTACTAGAAATACATCATAAAGTGTAAAGTTATCTAAGAAATTCATTACGCCCCCAATTTTAAAAAATAAATTGATTTAAATATTATCAAAAAAATGTCAAATTGTGCTGTTTTATCTATATTTCCCAAAAAATAGTGGCTAGCTAGATGATTTAGCAACAAATAAACTAAAAATATAGGACAAGATACCTTTTTTCTTCTCTCTGTCTTTTTCTTTAATGCGTTCTGCTTTTATCTTAAATTCTTTTATTCTATCAGCCAATTTTGCTGAAGCTTTTTGCAAATGTATAACCTTAGAAGAGTTGCCGTCTATCATCTAGTATCCTTTCTATTTCATGCATAGCATCTTGGTTTCTAAGTTGAAATTTAATCTCTATTCTTCTTGATGCGTCTTTGTCTTCAGTGCCATTTCTTGTCACACCATCCAGATAAGCTCTACCGCTTGCAGTCAAGTATTTTTTTAGCTGGTATTTTTGAGCTATGGGGAGTGTCAGCAGATAATTCATAACAGCTAATGCTCTCTCTTGAGAAAGTCTCAAATTGTAGATATATGTGCCGTCGCTGTCAGTATGCCCCTCTATGACAATTCGATCCAAATGCGGTCTGATAGCCTCGTCACTTACTAGTGTTCCTACATATTCCTCAAACGCACTTCTTAGCTCCTCTTTGGATTCATCCTTTAGTTCACTACTCCCTTTGTCAAAAAGGATGTTGGATGACAGTCTCAATGCACCACTTTTTTTATCGATATTGATCTTATCTCCCAAGGCACTTTTAAGTGCAGAGATAACCTTTAGCCTGATTCCTGTTAGAGACTTGATCTGTGCTCTTTGTCCCTGTAGTTTAGCTACTAAGTCATCATATTTTGTCTTTTTGTTGTCTAGTGCGTCGAGAAGAGTACTGAGTTTCTCATCTTTTAACTTAAGCTCATCCTCTTTGTCTGTCAAGTTATTGGAGAGTACTATTACTCGCCCTACATACTCTTGGAGTTTCTTTTGTTTCCGCTGTAGCGTCATATTGCTGTCTTGCGTAAGGTTTTGTAGTAAAATGATTTTTTTGCTCAATGTATCTACTTTACTATTACGAGCGAGCAAAAGCTGATTGAGCTTTTCAAGTTCGCCTTGATTGAGCTTCAAAGAATCCCTAGTTAGTGTAATAAGTGCTTCTAGTTGCCCTATTTTTCCTTCTTGTATCTGCTTCAGGTTTTTATGTTCTGACAACATCACTCTTGTACGGTTGAGATCTTCACCTATCTCTGAAACTCTCGTCAAGAGTGCCTTGTTCTCTAAATCTACCTTTTTAGTATTACTCCGAAGTTCTGCAAGAAGCAAATGGAGCTTTCTCACATCTTCTGCTTGAAGCCTGATCTTCTCTTCTTGTCTGATTATAGTCTTTTTGCCACTAGCTATAAGACTAACCTTTTGATTAATTTCATTTTTTTTCTGCTCTAGAAGCCCCATTGTCCCCTCTAGCTCTCTTTTACTTTTTTTGAGTGTAGATATCTTCTCCATAAGTATAATCTCAGTCTTGCCTAACTTGTCTTGCTGAGCATATAAATCCTCACGCAAAATCATAGACTTAGCGACAATAGCTCCTATTAAGAGAATAAAGACAAATAGCAGACCCGCCATTAAATCTGCATACGAAATCCAGAATGTACTCTGATTGTCGTCGCTTCTTTTTTTGAACATCTATATCTCTTTGTCGTTATCTAATAGCTTTTTCTGCATGTACAAGTTTTGCTCAACAATGATCTCCGCCATTTCTCCAAGCTTATCTATAGATCTTGCTAGCTCTTGATCAATCTTTACAAATGTATGGTCTACACTACCATTGAATCTTTCGAGTCCGTCATTGAGACTATTTACGCCACTAATAAATTGCCTAATATCACTTTTCACAGTCTTTACTGCCTCAACACTCTCTTTTCTCTCATCAATCTTCTCTATGGTTTTTCTCAAATCCCTAGAGACACTCTCCATATGTGTCGTGACCCGCTCAAAGCTGTTGGTTGTATCATCGATAATAGTTTTAAAATTTCTAATATACTGATTGTTTAAATCTTTAATGAAATCCAAACTAAAAGTTTCTTGTAGTGTCTGAATGATTTTCTGGTCTTTTAGTTCTGTCTGCATATGTTCATGTTTGATCAACTCACTATTTTTCCAGATACGACTGTCATATATTTCCTCGAGATTCTGACTACTTTTCTCAATTCGTGCCAGCCCTTGCCTCTCAAAAAATATCCACCACAGTGAAAGAAAAATACCATAAATAGAAGCATAAAATGCAGTACCTATGCCAGAAAGCAATAATGATATTTCTTGATCCAGTTTTTCACTACTTGAGGCGGTAAAATCTGGCATAGATAGAGCAATAGCAATAAATGTACCCAAGATACCAAGCATAGGGAAAACTGAGCTAGCCACTCTAGCAAAGTTGTCATCTCTTATGCCTTTGAAATATCCTTCGATAAAGTCTCGTACTGTCAATGTAGACTTAGTCTTGCCCATGATTGTCAATGCATTTGCCTTAAGTGCATCTTGGAGCTGGTCTTCCATCAGAGCAAAGTTATTGGAAATCTTGCAGGCAGAGTAGCTGGCGTTGTGCTTGATAAAAAAGAGAAATATCATAAAAATAAGACCAAGAGTAATCAAGGTATGCATCTCTACTGAGAAAGGAAGATACCCAGTATATCCAAGAACCAGTAGAATTACACAGATAAACGGGATCAAAAAAAGAGTAAAGTAGATGCCCACACATGAGCCACCTGACTGATAGTTGCTTTTATCCATGATAAACCTTTTATTAGTTAATAATTATCAATTAGGAAAGTATAGCAAAAAATTAATCTTTTTGACTATAATAGTATTCAAAAAGTCAGCAAAAAGTAATTGATATATACGAAACAGCTGAAAATTAATATTATTTGATATAAAGAGACGATGCATAGTTGCCCTTAATGCATATTTGGGGATAATACCTGGCAAATCATATAGGGAGTTCAAGTTTTGAGCATAGACAAAACAGAACTTTATGACCTTGTCATCATCGGTGCTGGTGCTGCTGGTATGATGGCGGCTATCGCTGCTGCTGAGGGGGGCATAAAGGTATTGATACTAGAGAAACTTCCCAAAATCGCTACCAAACTCAAGGCTACAGGTGGAGGCAAGTGCAATATATCCAACACTCTAGCCAATGAAGCATTCATGGAGGCGTTCGGCAGAGAGGGTCGTTTTATGCAGTATGCACTTGAGAGCCTAGACCAACAAGCCCTGAGGGATTTTTTTGCTACACTTGGGATAGAGACTGATGTTCTCGACGGTCTTAGAATCTTTCCTGTCGGACATCAGTCTCAAAGCATTATTGGTGCACTGGCAAACGAGATAAGTCGATTAGGGGTTGTCATACATTGCAATAGTAAAATTATGAAGACTGTGTACACAGACAAGAATTTTAATGTTTACACAAATAAAGAAGTGTATCAAACACCCAAGCTCATAATCGCAACTGGAGGCAAAGGTTATCCACAGCTAGGTGCAGAAGGAGATGGGTATAAACTAGCAGCAAGTCTAGGCCATAGTTTCCATATGCCCCATCCCGCTATGATGCCACTCAAAGTAGCTGAACAATGGGTAAATCACTGCTGTGCAGATACTATAGCAAAAGCCCGTATTATCGTTGATATTAAAAAGTATAAGAACTATAGAGCTGTAGGAGATCTGATATTTACAAAAGGCGGTATACGGGGTCCTGTTGTGCTTGACTTTTCTAGGGAGATAACCCCGCTTCTAGCAAAGCTAAAAGAAGTTCCTATATTAATCAATATAACAAAGGGTATGAGCGAAGAAGAGATTCGTACCCACATTAAATCCAAACTATCTGACAGCAAGCACTACAATACTTTGCAACTAGTCGAAACACTACTACCCTCCTCCATCTCACAGGTCATATGCACTATGGCGAATATCAATCCTGCCCTAGGCTTCGCCAAGCAATCTGGAGTATCACGGGCAAAACTTATCAAACTACTAGCTTGGACACCGCTCACAATCATAGGTCACGATGGTTTTGACAAAGCTATGATTACCAGAGGAGGTATCAAGTTAAAAGAGATAAACAGTCGGACTATGGAGAGTAAGCTTGTCGAGGGTCTTTATTTTTGCGGTGAGGTGGTGGATCTAGATGGGCCTTGTGGAGGGTACAACCTCCAGTGGGCATTTAGTAGTGGGTATTTGGCTGGCTCTTCTACTTTATCGAAAATTTAAATAGCTTTTCCATCTGTATAGATTCATCCCTGCCGTAGACAATAATCTTACGATCCACCTCTATCTCTTTGGATTTGAGCTTGTCGGGATAGTCAACAAAATTGAGAATATGCCTTATAGTGTTCAGTCTGGCCTTTTTCTTGTTATCACTCTTGACAATCGTCCATGGTGCAGCATCTGTATGTGTGGCAGAGAGCATCATAAATTTTGCCAGTGTATATTCATCCCATAAGTTTTGTGACTCTTTATCTACAGGAGAGAGCTTGTACTGCTTCAGAGGATCCGTCTCTCTGGATTTGAATCTTTTTGCCTGCTCGTCTTTTGATACAGAAAAATAAAATTTAAATATCTGTATCCCCTCGTCTACTAACATCTCTTCAAATTCTGGAGCATCTTTGAGAAATTTATGGTGTTGCCTCTCAGTACAAAACCCCATCACTGGCTCTACCATAGACCTATTGTACCAGCTCCTATCAAACAATACAATCTCACCAGCTGCTGGCAAGTGGGTCACATATCTTTGAAAATACCACTGTGAAAGCTCACGATCATTAGGCTTCTCAAGAGCTACCACTCTAGCACCCCTAGGATTGAGATGCTCGGTAATTCTTTTTATTGTACCACCCTTACCTGCTGCGTCACGACCCTCAAATATCATCAATACTTTTAGACCTGCATCCTTGACATGCCTTTGAAATTTTAACAGCTCTACTTGTAGCCTTTCGAGCTCCTGCTCATACTCCAGAGTCTCTTTCTTGACCCATATCTGAATCTTGCCTTTTGTTTTTATTGTTTTTGCACACTCTCTACTGTCTTGCTCTATTTTTTTGCCATTACTGTTTTTCTTATCGCTCACTTTTGCTCCCTAAGATTAATTAAACTCTCCAAATGCCACATAAGAGTCTTTAGTGGTCATATTTTCCACTGCTCATTCTCTGTGCATCCATGATCTCTACTTCTCTAGCTCCCGAAATAACGATATCTTCATCCAATGCATAGCTGAGACTATGATCTCTATCCTCATAGTGTACCGAATTTAAGATAATCTTAAGAACCTCTTTTCTAGCAAGGTACTTATCGTTTGACCTTACTACCATCCATGGAGCGTTGTGAGTGTGTGTCTGCTTGATCATTTCATACTTGGTATTGGTAAAGTCATCCCATCGTTCTTGTGCCTGAACATCAATCTCACTAAGCTTCCACTGTCTTAGAGGGTCTGTTTTTCGTCTCTCGAAGCGTCTGGCTTGCTCATCTTTAGTCACGGAGAAATATAGCTTTATCAATATTGTACCTTGCCTAGTCAAGTCCCCCTCAAAATCACAAACACCATCCATGAAGTCCTCATACTCTTTTTGCGTACAAAATCCAAATACATGCTCCACCATAGCACGGTTGTACCAAGAGCGGTCAAACAACACTATCTCGCCACCCCTAGGAAACCTCTCTACATATTTCTGATAAAACCACTGTGTCTTTTGCTCTGCTGTAGGCTTTCCAAGTGCTACGACACGGTAGTGCTTCTCGTTCATATATCGCGTAACTCTCCTGATGGTACCGCCCTTGCCTGCTGCATCTCGACCCTCAAACAGTATAATCATCTTTTTCTTGGTCTCCTCTAGATGCTTCTGTAGTTTGATAAGCTCAGCCTGATATGGCTTGAGTGAAATCTCCTGAATGCGTCTTCTCGCAGCTTTTCTAATAAAGCTTTTTTGCGATCTAAACTTTTTGTACACATCCGCAAGCTTGTCCATAGATACATTTTCACCATCTATCTCTAAAAAATCATTATTGTCCATTAAAACTCCTTGAGAATGTTGCAATACAATTACCTTGTAGATAAAGAATATAAGCTACCCTATAATAGCATAAAAACAGAAAATATGATACTTTTAACATCAAATTATCATTCATTCAGACACACTTTACAGATATTCACAATAGTTCTGTTATAATCAAAAAACTAGTCAATCATACTGATTGAATACATCAAAAGGGCTGACAATATGAGCTTACCTTGCAGCAAAAGAGAGTGAGATGAAGCATGGAGTATGATTTTAGCAACATTTCCATGCAAGAGATAATAAAAATACTCAAAAGAAATCAAAAAGACAACATAGAGTTCAAAGTGCTAAATCCAGATTTAGGAAGTGGGCTTTATGCTGGCGAGAAAACGCTAATAAGTGGCAAAACCTACACACAGCATAGCCTCAGAGCATGGTGCACACTGGCAGAACTTTTGGGCTACAGAATATTACTACCCAAGGTGCTGTCTGACCAAGAGGTGCTTATTCGATATGAAAAACTCCATACTTCCAAAAGCTTTCATGATGAAAATCCAGACGATTATAGAGAAAAGTATGGGAGCAACTCCGCATTTGCACGCATCAATAAACTTGAGGAGCCTAGCTTTATCTGGCACTACATGGCAGCCCTGAATGCTGTCCAAGTATCTGACAAATCAGCTATTTTGAATCTTGGTATAGGGAGAGGAGATGAATTTGTTGCCATAAGAAATATGTTGCCAGCAGATATATTTGCTAAGATAGATATAGCAGGTGTGGATCACTCAAAAAGTGCTATATCGAGTGCTATAGAGATGTTGTCTGATGACAATATCAGATTTCTTTGTCGAGACATAAACGACCTGCAAAGTTTATCTCTGGGGAAATTTGATCTAATCATCTCCATAGGCACACTCCAAAGCCCCAACATCAACAGTAAAACCCTTATCATGTCATTAGTTCAAAAGTACTTTACGCAAGATGGAGCCATGATACTAGGTTTCCCAAATGCCCGCTGGATAGACGGTGAGCTAATCTACGGAGCCAAAGCCCCCAACTATCCCTACCCCGAAATGTCACTGGTAATCAAAGATATATACTGGATAAAAAAATACCTACAGCAACATAAATTTCGTGTAACTATCACAGGCAGAGAATATCTATTTTTGACTGCGACGAAAATAGGAATCCATAGCTAATCTACACACTCCTTTATAGTCTTATGTGCATTATAGCATATTGTATTTTTCTCATATACTTTCATTTGTTGCACTTGTGCGAATATTGCACAGCTTGAACTATTTGATATTTAGTTCCTGATCCTAAAACTCTAATCTATGTAAATTACGAATACTTCCACTCTTCATAACTATCTACATAGGCATGTTTCATGGGGTTATACTTGATATAAGACATAATGTTATGCCAATCTTTTTCATCTCGTATAGTATGCTCATAATACCTCTCTTGCCAGATACCTGCATGTTTTCTGCGGTGTTTTGAGGGGCTTATGGTGAGTT
>JAAXPZ010000078.1 GCA_012329065.1 Sulfurovum sp.
AGTGGTCTAGGAAAAAGGGGAGCATTATATTATCCTATGGAGGATATAATTTCTGTTTAGCAGAAGATATTACAGTCACCACAATCTCTCAACTCAATATTCATTTTAAGGAGAGATTGAAAGATGCTTTAGGTTTGGTATAATACTGGGACAAATTAGGTGTTGACACAGGATTTATTACAGTCCCGATATAGCACCCCTCCTATCCATCATAAGTAATACATTGCCACATTTTCTATATCTCTATTCTTCTCTGTTCTTCCCGTATTTCAAATCTATTAGAGCCTCTGTGATATCATCCTGTCTCATAAAATGTTCTCCTACTAAAAAGGCATCTGCACCTACTTTGGCAAGCTCTATCACTGTATCATGATCATTGATGCCACTCTCTGCCACGATAACTTTACTGTTTGGTATAAGAGGAATAAGTTTTTGGCTTAGCTTCATATCCATTTCAAAGGTTTCTAGATTTCTATGATTGATGCCGATGATATTTGCTCCAGCAAATATTGCTTTGATTAGATCGGTCTTGTCGTGAATCTCTACAAGCACTTCCATACCTAAATGGTGTGTATATGCCAACAGCTCTTTGAGCTCTTTTCGCGAAAGTGCCTTAGCGATAAGTAGTACATAATCTGCTCCATACACCAATGCCTCTACGAGCTGATATTTATCCACAATAAAATCTTTGCGAAGAAGTGGTATATTTACATATCGTCGTACCATACCTAGATACTCTTTGTCTCCTTGGAAATAATGAGGCTCGGTTAAAATAGACAATGAATCTGCCCCACCCTTCTCGTAAGCCTGTGCGATTACCATTGGATCAAAATCTTCTCGTATTACACCTTTGCTCGGGCTAGCCTTTTTGACTTCTGCTATGATTCTGTATGGATTCTCCTCTGTAGACCTTAATGCTTCGAGCACATCTTTTGGCATAAACGGATTATACGCCAAAGATCTACCAAGCCACTCCATAGGAAACTCTACTTTTCTCTTCTGGAGATCATCACGAGTTTTTCTTATGATCTCATCTAAAATATCTACCACTTGCTATGCTCCCTCTTATTTTTTAATATAGCACTGCCGTATCAGATCCCAGTGTATTTTGATCTCTTCCTCAGAAAGACCCTCTTGAGCTACAACTTGTTTCATGATCTCATATGCCTTGTCACATTTACCTTTTTTATATAAACCCCATGCCAAAGAGTCTAAATAATAAGTATTATTTGGTTCTTTCTCAAGAGCTTTCTTGACAAGTTCTATCCCTCTGTCTATATCTAAATCATGATCAATAAGGGTGTAGCCGTAATAATTGAAATAAATGGCATCGTTTAGACCTTTTTTTATAGCTTCCTCCATCAGCTCGCCCATCTGCTTTAGTACATGTGGACTTACTGCCTTGGATTGCTGTTTTGCATTCTCATAAATAAGCATACTCTCTTCTGCCAACCATTTTGGATTTTTGCTCTTCTTGTATAATTTCTGAGCGATTTCTATGGCTTTGACAAATCTTTTTTTCTCTTTATAGAAAGTAAAAAGTATCTCTTCGTTCCCTTTATTTTGTTCTAAAAAAAAGATAACGCCATCTATATCATTTCTATATAAAGATATCTCTATAATTTTCTGAAGAAAATATTTTTGAGGATCTTTACTATAAAGTTTTTTATATATCTCAGCCACTTTCTCTAGATTTTTCTCTCTAGAATACAGCTCAATCAGCTTAAAATAAGCCCCTATAGATGCATTATTATACCTATTGAGATAATTGCTCAATAGTGCTATCGCCTCTTTTGACTTTTTAAGGTCTCCTTCTAGGACATTCACAAGCTGAAGAAGTACTCTCTCGTCATCACTTTTTTTATAGGATTTTTTAAGAAGTTCTACAGCCTCTTCTGGCTTGTTTAGCCCTATCTTGAGAGCTGCTACTGCCATCTGGTCTTCTATGGGTGTATCCTCAGCTAGATATTCGTCAGCCACATTTTCAGCATCTACAAGTGAGCCCTGCTCTATATATAGTGCAACAAGCATACGATAGAGTGACACATCTCTATCTTCAGGATGTTTCGTAATCCACTTGACAAGGCTGTCTATAGAGTGACTCAGATTATCCTTTTGCAACAGTGCCCCTTTGGCTTCTTGGATGAGGTACTCTTTTTTTCCAGTAAGTTGATAGAGCTCTTCGTATAGTTTTCTACTCTTTGAAAGCTCTCCTGATTCTTCCCCTATTAGTGCTTGGATAATCAACATATCTTCAGTATATTTAAGATTCTCAATAGGTGCAGCATTGGCTAAGAAACCCATACATAAACACAATGTCATGATTTTTATATTATTCCTGGACACTCGTCTCTTACCTCTTGTTTGTTTGTCTTGAACTGTTCCCAAAATGGAAATGTACAACACTGTAATGGTCGTACAGGATAGATAGAACAACGCTTAATCGAATCATCAAAGAAAACGCAAGCATAATTATCTTCAGTCAATATCTTCTCTCTGAGAGAATATCGATGTTTTACTTTTCGTAAATACATTGTAGCAAATTCTTCCGTAGAAAGGTTAACAAAATCTGCCATTTTTTCTATCTCAGCATACTTTGCCCATATGTAGCCACTCTCGCCAGTACAGCAGTGTCCACCACAGTCCGTACAGGCAGAAGAATTGAAACTATACCCGTAGCCCTCTTTTTGTACAAAGGAGTCCTTCATCGTAAGCTCCTTACACCGTTATCATCGGCTATTTGATCAATGTCTGCTTTTATGCTGTGAGTACGAGCTTTATAAAATGCCTCCTGTGCTTGAGGCATATAGGTACTCATTTCATCAAAAACAACAAGCGGGGGTAGTATTTGCATCATAGATTTGGAGTTGTTTCGTGCTGCTATCATCACTAGTTTTGATTCTCTGTCTATTTTTGAGTGCACAAACTGTATCTTCTCTGGGTTAATTCCATTTTGATTTAGATATTGTAAAAGCATATCAACATGCCTTGCATCATAACAAAAAATAAACCTTCCTTTTGGTTTAAGAAAAGTTTTAACTCGTCTAAAAAAGTGTTCTACTGGTAGATGGTGTGCATAGCGTGCGGTATTTAGACGCATATCTTCACTCTGAGTGCTAACTGAATTATAAAATGGTGGATTTGATACAATATAATCAAATCTCTCTTCTGTTTTCATTTCTATAAAATCAGCAAGATAACTTTTAACATCTAGGCTATTTAATGCGAAATTGCGAATAGCGTATTTTAACATCTGTTCCTGCTTGTCATTAATACTTGTCTCTATACTAAAATCGCGACTCAACAGAAGTGAGATTATCCCTACGCCACAGCCAACATCGAGTAACTTGCCCTTTGGTGCAAAAGACGATATGAAATCATAGAGGAAAATAGAGTCGCTGTTATAACAGTATCCATTGCTTGGTTGATAGAGAAACACTTGTGACCTTAAAATAAAATATTTTAATTTTACAATAATTTCAGTATAATCGCCATTATGAATGAAGAACTAGACAGAAATCTATTAAATCCAACATCTACAGATTTTTCCATGCTTGACTATAGCTGTGCATATCTACCTGATCATATGGTCAGGATGAACTATAAGCATGTCAATCATGCAAGCAAAACTTTTACTACTGCTGCAGTAAAGCGTGGTTGGAGAAGGTTTGGCAAATATTTTTTCTATCCTGTTTGTCATGGATGTAACGGATGCAAAAGTCTTCGTATAGAAGTTTCCGATTTCCATCCTAGTAAATCCCAAAGAAGGGTGATCAAAAAAAATAATAAAACAAAAATTCTTATCCAGTCAGCGTCACTAAGCCAAAATCACATCCAGCTCTACAATCGCTATCATGTCTGGAAATCCATCAAAGATGCATGGAGACACAGAGAGATATCTCAAAAAGAGTATTACGAAAACTTTGTTGATGGTGCTCACGACTTCGGAAGAGAAGTTCTCTATTATAGAGATAGCAAACTAGTCGGTGTAGATCTAATCGATATTATAGATGATGGTATAAGTGCGATATACTTCTACCATGATCCTGACTATGCAAATCTTTCACTTGGAACATATTCTTTGTTGTATCAGATTGAGCTCGCCAAACAGATGAATCTTGAGTATATCTATCTGGGATATTGGGTTGAAGGATGTCAGGCATTTGCCTACAAAAAGAATTTTAAGCCATTAGAGCTACTGGATGGCTTCCCTGACTTTAAAAATAATCCAGACTGGGTTAGTATACAATCTTAATCCAAATCATCCCTTTTCCAGCGTTCTGGGTCAAGTAGTGTATCATCATTAATATGTTTAAATGATGCCTTGATCATCTTAAAAAAATTCTTCTGCTCCTGCTCCATGTTCGCAAGCCAATCTTTGGTCTTGGCTCTGGCATAAGGCGTCTTGACATCTTTCATAATCATCCCAGGACATGCCTCATCACCTATGGTTGCAAAGTTATTTTCTTCAACAAAACTTTGTAGCTGTCTCTCTCTAGCCTCTATGAGTGGGCGGATGACATGATAGTCTCTCTCAGCCTTGTATATGGGAGCCATGGCTCTCATAGTACCATTATAAAACATATTCATAAAGAAGCTCTCCACTGTATCATCAAGATGATGCCCTAGGGCTATCTTGTTAAATCCTCCCTGCTCTACGAAAGTACCCAATGCTCCACGACGCATACGCGAATAATAGCTACAAAATGAGCTTCCCTCCCTGATAGTGTCTTGTGATATCTCAAAGATTCTAGTCTCATATACAGTATGTTTGATACCGTATTCTTGGCAGTGACTAGAAAGTTGTTCGTAGTTTTCATCTGGCATACCATAGTTAATCGTACATGCTTCAAATTCAAAAGAGAATGGTGCATGTCTTTGCATATGTTTAAGTAGGTGCACCAACGACAATGAATCTTTGCCTCCGCTAAGCCCTACAGCTACCCTGTCGCCATCCTGTATGAACTTGTATTCTGCATTAGACTTACCTAAAATACGCAAAAGTTGCTTGCTTATTTTTGCTTTTTTCTCTTGCATTATTGATTCTTCAGTTTTTCAACCATGGAGAGGATAAAATTGGCACTTAACTTTGCGGAACTCTTAAGAAATTCATCAAAATCAAATCCTGCATCCATGTCAGCACTGTCACTTATGGCTCTAAGGACAAAAAACGGTACATCTAAGGACGCACAAACCACTGCAACTGCTGCACCCTCCATCTCAAGTGCATCAGCCTTAAAAGTCTGCCTAATCCACTCTTTTCTTTCAGATGAAGCTACAAACTGGTCACCAGTAGCAATGATGCCTTCTTTTAGAATCAAGTTCTTGTCATATGCGACCTTTTTTGCTATCTGCTTAAGCCATGAATCAGCCCAAATACATACATCACCCTCTGGTACGAATCCATACGGATGTCCAAAAGCGGTAATATCCAAATCATGCTGACAAAGCCCGTCAGCCATAATCAAATCACCTATCTTTAGCTCCTTATTGATCGCTCCTGCCACACCAGAAAATAGTAATTTATCACAACAAAACCTCTCTATGAGTATCGCGGTAGTCAGAGTAGCAAAAACTTTGCCTATCTTAGAGTAAGCGACCACAACCTCCTGCCCTTTATAGTTGCCCTCATAATAGACATTGGCAGCATATTCGGTCTCTCTAAGATCATGCAAAGTGGCGATAATTGGCTCAATCTCCTCAGGCATAGCACCCATGATAGCTATTTTACCCATCTATATGCCTTTTATAGCTTCGATTGTAGCTTCCAATGAAGCCATATCACTTATATTAAAATGAGGTTTTTTCGTAGTCTTTCTGTTGAGTCCTTTGAGTACATTTCCATGACCAAACTCTATGTAACAATCTATCTCATCGTCAATGCCAAGAATAGACTGCTTGTAGAGCACGGGCTTGACTAACTGTTGTGGTAGGAGCTCAAGTGCCTCAGACTTACTGTTATAAGACTTGGCGGTAACATTTGATATAACTGGTGCTACAAACTCATCTCGCAGTACTTCTTTAAGTTTTTTAGCCAATGGTACTGATGCACTCTCAAGCAAAGGACAATGTGAAGCTATAGACATATCAAGTAGCATGGCTCTCTTGGCTCCAGTAGCTTTCAATACTGCAACTAACTCTTCGAGGTCGCTTTTAATCCCTGCGATGACTATTTGTCCTTCAGAGTTGTAGTTGACAGCCCAAACCTGCCTGCCTGCATCTCTTTGAGCTTTGCACACCTGCTCTACTGCTTCATCGCTTAACCCAAGACTAACAAGCATTCCTACAGCCTGAGACGCACAAGCCTCTGCCATAAGCTTTCCTCTCAAGTTCACAAGCTCCACTGCATCGATAGCATCCACTGCACCTGTTGCCACCAATGCGGTAAACTCTCCAAGAGAGTGACCCATAGTCACAGTAGGCTTTAATCCAGCACAATCAACAAAAAGCTTATGTGCTATTGCACCCACAAGCAGTATAGCGGGCTGTGTATACTCTGTCTGTCCCAGCTTATCATTTTCTTCAAAGAGTAAATTTTTAAAATCTACACCAGTTCTATGACTTGCCTCTGATATCATTTTCTTCGCCATATCCGAATTATTGAAGAAATCTTTTCCCATTCCAAGAGCCTGAGAGCCCTGACCTGGAAATAAAAATACTATTTTTTTTGACATACTTGTACCTTTAAATAATTTGTATAATTTTATCGTAAAGTGTATTAGGAGAATACATCGAGCTACTCAATCTCAAAAGATGGAGTAGCTCGACGAAATATCAAAAAGATATTGATGTTATAAAGTTTAATTTAAAATGTAATTACTTTATGCGTGAACCGCCCGGGTTCCTAGCAATCACAACCGCAGCCACCGCCCCCGCCATTGCCGCAGTGCTCTTTGCCACCTACTGTACCAGCAGCTATCTCATCATCCGTAGCATCTCTCTCGCTAGCGATTACGACAGAAAACATCAAATCTTTTCCAGCCAATGGATGATTGTAGTCAATAGTCACTTCGTCATCTGTAAAAGATTTTACAATGACTTGAACCTGCTGACCATCTTCACCTTGACCATATAACATCATGCCCTCTTCGAGTTCCACACCTTCAAACTGCTCTTTTGGTAGCTTTTGGACTGCTTCTGGTTTGATATCGCCATAAGCATCTGCTGCTTTTACCATAATATCTGCACTTTCGCCTTCATTCATACCTGCTATTTGTGCCTCAAGTCCAGGAATAAGTTGACCTTTTCCTGTGATAAACTCTAGTGGCGTAGCACCTTTGTTGCTGTCTACTATCTCTGTTGTGCCCGCTTCCTTGACTTCGTATTCAAGAGCAACGACGCTATTTTCTACTTTGATTGCCATCTGTATCCTTAAAAAATTTATATTTTGCATTGTAGCTAAGAGACCTTTAAAAAAGCTTGTATATTATTACATAATAATTATCATTTTTATTATTTATTAAGATGTTTTCGTGTAATCTATACTTCAAATCAAATTGGGAGAAAAAAATGAAAAAGATGTATTTACTATTAATTTTGGCATTTGCAGTGTTGCCATTATCGGCGGCTGATAAGATTAAAGAGCTTGTGCTTGCAGGACCTAAATCTAGTGTTACCCATCCTATGGCATACATAGTCGAAAAAGGTCTATTGAACAATGTGGCAGAAAATGTAAAGTTGGTCATTTGGAACAATCCTGACCAAGTAAGATCCCTGATAGCTGGAAAGCAAGCTCACTTTTCTGCTGTACCTAGCTATGTAGCTGCAACTTTTTATAACAAAGGGGTTCCAGTTCGTCTTTTAAATATCTCAGCTTGGGGTATACTATATATGGTATCTAGCGACCCTAAAGTAAAAACTCTAGCAGACCTCAAAGGCGAGACGATTTCTATGCCATATCGAAATGATATGCCTGATATTGTATTGAAAACTATTCTTAGCAAACAGGGCATGAATCCAGACAAGGATTTTAAATTTAACTACCATACAAGCTTACCCTCAGTTTTGCAAGAAGTAATGAGTGGCAAAACAAAACATGGTCTCTTGGCTGAGCCATTAGTATCCATGGCTCTTATGAAATCAAAAAAACTTGCCAAAGCTGGAAAGGCTTCAAAACTATATAGAGCAGTTAGTCTGCAAAAAGAGTGGGGCAAAACATTTAATCGTGATTCCAAAATACCTCAAGCTGGAATTCTGGCAACAGCCAAGGTTCTAGATAGACCTGATGTGATTAATGCATTCCAAAAAGCATACAAAGAGGCTATAGAATGGTGCAACAATAATCCAGAAGAGGCTGGTAAAATTGTGAGTAAATACATACCTGGTCTCAAACCAAAGCCAATAGCAACTGCACTCAAAAATGCAAATATAACTTTTGTTTCTGCGGTAGACTCAAGAGCTGAATTAGAATACTTTTATAACATTCTAAAAGAAACAAACCCAGCAAAAATAGGTGGAAAGCTACCTGATGATGACTTTTATTGGAAAGCTCAAGAAGAAAAAGAAATGAAAAAAGTTGCACAGAGACCCAGCATAAATCAAGCACAAACTGCTCTACACTAGAGAACGGGAAGGATGAACAGACAGCAAGTACTGACAGCAATAGGCTTTATGCTATTGCTGTCAGGATGGCAAATACTTGCTATGAACATGCACCAAATTCTCTTAGCGTCACCCATTCAAGCCATAACTTCACTTTGGGAAATGCTACATACCCCATACTTTTATGATAATTTTTTAATCTCGATAAAGCGTATCTCTTTGGGTATTATTTTTGGTGGATTTTCTGGGTTTGTGTTTGGTACTATTGCTGGAATCAATCAAAACATCAAATATCTGCTGGATCCTCTTCGCTGGCTTATCATGAGTATGCCATCTGTTATTATCGTCGTTCTTGCAATGCTTTGGTTTGGCATGGGTTCTACTATGGCTGTCTTTATGATTGCTGTGATTACAGCACCAGTGGTCTATGTAAACACAGTCAAGGGCATAGAGGCTGTAGACAAAGAGCTCATAGAAGTGGCAAAAATATACAAATTTCCATTTTTTACTCGCATCAAAAATCTATATACTCCTGCAATCGCTGGTCCTCTCAGCGCTGCTATTGTCATGATCACTTGCCAGGGAGCCAGAATAGCAGTGATGGCAGAACTTTTGGGAGCAAATGAGGGCATAGGGTACGCTGTAGGCATCACTAGGTCAAATCTTGAAATACCTCAGCTGTTTGCATGGATACTTACAACTCTCTTTATCGTAGCAATATTTGAATTTGTACTATTTCGCCCTATCCAAAACTACTTTATGCGTTGGCAGAGATGAATAAAATCATCACCTTTGACTCAGTCGGTAAAAAATATGGGCAGAAAACTGTATTATCTAATATCTCTTTTTCTATATATGAGCAAGATATCATTGGGTTGCTTGGTCCTAGTGGTATTGGTAAAACAACTATATTGAAACTTATATCTGGATTGGAGAAACCTACAAGTGGCAAAATCTTTGTCAGCTCTAAAAAAATCAGCTATGTATTTCAAGAGCCTAGACTTTTTCCTTGGAAGACAGCTATAGAGAATATATTACTACCACTCATGGTATCTGGGCATAGTAAAAAAGAAGCGATGAATATTGCCAAACACTACCTTGACTCTATGGGACTATCAGAATTTATGGATTACTATCCTGCAAAATTATCTGGCGGGATGAGGCAAAGAGTCTCATTGGCTAGAGCTTTATCACTTTGTCCAGACATACTTCTCTTAGATGAACCTTTCTCTGCTTTAGATTCCAAAAGGAAAGGTTCACTAGTAGAACTATTAGCAAAAAGTATTGAAGAGTATCCTATGGTAGTACTATATGTTTCTCATTTTCCTGAAGAGGCTAAAAAAATAGCCAATAAAATACATACACTATCTTCTAAAGACAAGCTAGTTGAATCTAACTTATAACCTTTACTACACCATAAAATTTCATTAACACTCTTAGTGTAATATATAAAAAACTAATATGAGGTTATAAGAAAATGAAAAATATTATCATAGGAGTCATTGTGTCACTCACTATAGCATCTGCCAATCAGCTTGCAAACGAACAATCACCGTATCTACTCCAACACAAAAACAATCCTGTAGCATGGATGCCATGGAATAAAGAAACACTTCAAAAAGCCAAAAAAGAAAATAAACTTATATTCTTATCTATCGGATACAGCACTTGCCACTGGTGCCATGTAATGGAGGAAGAAAGTTTTGAAAAAGAGGATGTGGCCAAAGCAGTCAATAAGGACTACATAGCTATCAAGGTTGATAGAGAAGAGATGCCACAGATCGATAGCTATTACCAAAATATTTACCAAGTTATGAATGGTCGTGGAGGCGGATGGCCTCTGACTATTATTATGACCCCTGATGCAAAACCTTTTTGGTCTGCTACTTATCTTCCCAAAAATGACCTCTTACGAATACTTGCTGAAATATCTGAAGTATATGTAAGTAAAAAAGAGGAGATAATACAGGTCACGAAAGATTTAAATGCTGTCATGCAAAAACTAGACAAACAAAAAAGTCGCAGTGGCAACTCAGATCTAAACCAAACCATCCTTACTTTTACAGAGTCTGTACGGAGTGGCTTTGATGAGATGAGTGGAGGGTTTGGTACTGCACCTAAATTCCCCAGAGCTACACTAATCGAAGCGATACTAGATTTGTACAGTATAAACAAAAATAAAGAGCTTCTGCGTATTGCAGAAACTACGCTTAAGGGCATGGCAGATGGAGGTATCTATGATCAGATAGAGAGTGGCTTTTACCGCTATAGCGTAGATGGGCAATGGCATATTCCACATTTTGAAAAAATGCTTTACTCACAGGCAGAGATGCTTAGGGTCTACTCCAAGGCTTATCTACTTACAGGCAAAGAGCGATACAAAAAGATTGTAGATGACTTGACCCGTTTCATAAATAAACGCTTTGATAAAGAATATCTATTATATAGTGCCTCTGACGCGGATAGCTTGGCTCCAAACGGGAAAAAAGAAGAAGGCTACTATTTTGTATTTGCCTATAATGAAACATTGGATTTCCTGAAGGCGAAAGGCTACTCGAAAACTGAAGCAAACGCTATTCTTGGCTACTTTAATATCAGCAAAAACGGAAACTTTGAGCACAACAGTACAAACCCCAATATTCAAACAAGCAAACCCATAGCCAATCTAGAAAAAGTCAAAGAGGATCTTACAGAGCTTAGATCAAAAAAACCTTACCCTTTTGTGGATAACAAGATATTAGCATCTTGGAACAGCATGTATATCTCTGCCCTAGTCCAAGCCTCTAAAATTGATAAAAAATATGGAGATGAGGCACTCAATAGACTAGATACCTTACTCAAAAGCATGATAATAGATGGAAAACTATACCACCAAAAACTCCATGGTAAAAAACTCAAAGTTCTGGGTCTCCTTGAGGATTATGCCTTTTTAGTTGATGCTCTTACGGATGTATATCAGCTAAACTACGACAGAAAATATATTGATTTGGCACACCAATTGGCTAAAGAATCTATAAATAAGTTCTATGATCAGGGAAACTGGAATCTTAGTGATGATGCCTATAGAACCAAGTCATCTCTTTATGATAGTGCGTATGCCTCTCCTGCGTCCGTAATAACCAGAGCCCTTTTCAAGGTTGCACTTTTGACTGATGATCTAAAAATATATGAAATTGCTAAAAAATCCATATCACAAAATCCTGATCTGATGCAACAGTACCCAGATAGCATAGCGACTGCATTTAGCACTTTTGTAGGATATAAAACAGAATATAAAGTGTTAAAGTCCGCCAAAAATGAGCTAATCAAAAATCGTAGCAAAATAGAGGAGCTAAAGCATCCATATCTCCTCACAAAAGCGATAGAGCTTGACAAGCCACTTTATTTGGGATGTGAGATAAAGCTTTGCTTTGTGACAGACAAAGACTTAGATAAAGTGCTAAAGAGTATAGAGAGTCGGAAGTAAAAGTTATCTTATACCTTTTGTTTCTTTTTTTCACGACTATACATTGCTGCTCCTAAAACGAGTCCCGCACTAACGATAACGATGTTTTTGACAATGTATTGACCCTCTATAGTGAATGCATATGGAATCTTCGTAAATGATAATTCTGGAAATAGAAATAATGGTGTAAAGGTTCCAAGCATTTGTGTAAATAAAAGAAATAATGTAAAACGCATATAAACTCCAAATATCAGACCGATACCAATCAATACTTCCCATGTAGCTAGAACCCTTATAGATACCTCAGGTGGGATAGTACCAAATGATAACAGGCTGACGGTTTGTGTTGATAGTGCCTCAGCAGGACTCAATCCTGGAAAAAATTTAAGGATACCAAACCAGAAAAATATTACACCTATACTTATTCTCAAAAGAAGCATGCCGTATCTATCCATGAAAGATATCATTTTATCATCTAAATTATTAAATTGACCCATATAGTTTTCCTTGACTTATAATGATTATAATCATAGCATAAATAGCTTAACTTTTCTTTCTATCATCGTTTGGTATTATGGGGCAAAATTCATTTTTTCCGAAAATCTTATACCTATTTTTGGCGATTAACCCATAAAGCCAGTCCCTAAAAACTAAAGGGGCTACTTTAAAAATAGTAAATAGTTTCCATGGATATTTCATCTTTGCCATAATAGCAAGAACTGCTTCACTTTTTTCATAACTTTGACCCCCTGTTATCAAAATTATTGATTCTAGATAGTCATCTGGATATCCAAAGTGCCTGAGTATCTCTTGACCTTCATTGGATTGGATACTTAACAACCTAAATCTATTATCCAAGTCATGCTTTACAATGAATTTGCCCCATGTATTACAAAGATTACAAATACCATCAAACAGCACTATATCCTTGTTTTCCCTCATATATGCTGGTATATTGTTTGTATTATTCATCTATTTTTCTCTACAATTAAGTGTATAATCCCGCACTAAGGTATCTCTCTCCAGTATCACAAAGTATGGTAACAATCACTTTTCCTTGGTTTTCTTCTCTTTTTGCAACCATGGAGGCTGCATATACATTAGCTCCAGAGGAGATACCTACAAGTAAGCCTTCTTCTTTGGCAAGATTTCTGGAAACCTCTATTGCGTCATCATCTTTGACCCGAATCACTTCACCATATATTTCAGTGTTGAGCACAGTGGGTACAAATCCAGCCCCTATACCTTGTATTGCATGAGGTGCGGGACCTTCACCGCTAAGCACAGCTGATTTATCTGGCTCTACCGCGATAATCTGTATCTGCGGGTTGTGATGTTTAAGCACTTCTGATATCCCTGTGATGCTGCCTCCAGTACCTACTGCTGCAACAAAAATATCTATTTTCCCCTCTGTGTCTTCCAGTATCTCTACAGCTGTTGTCTGGCGATGTATCTCAGGGTTGGCTGGGTTATCAAACTGTTGTGGGACAAAGGATTTATCTGTGCTCTGAGCAAGCTCTTTTGCTTTATCAATCGCACCCTTCATTCCTTTGGCTGGCTCTGTTAGTACTAGTTCTGCCCCCAGTGCACTAAGCAACCTTCTTCTTTCGATACTCATAGAGCTCGGCATTGTCAATATCAACTTGAGTCCTTTTGCTGCACATATTGCAGCAAGACCTATGCCAGTATTGCCACTAGTAGGCTCTATGATGGTGCTATGCTTGTCAATCTTGCCTGACTGTAATGCCTGATCAATCATGCTACTAGCAATTCTGTCTTTTACTGAGTGGGTGGGATTCATAAATTCACACTTTCCAAGCACTAATGCTCCATCTTTGCTAGCACCAGATAATTTAACTAGTGGTGTTTTTCCTATCAAACCAATAATATTTTCTGCGTATTTCATGTATGCTCCTTATTTATTATTAGAGGTGCCCTGTACCAAATAATAGGATTAGATACTAAAATGCAAAGATTCATTATATGCTTCCTTGTATTTCTCTAATTCTGCTAAGTTGAGTAAAAACAACTCCATAATCTTCTCTTGCTTATCTGCAAAAAAAAGAGTCAGTGCCGTATTGTCATTGTCATAATCAGATAGCCTCAAACTCTCTCCAGATGCCAATAATATATCTTTGACAAGTATATCTTTTGCATCCATTGATATCGAATAGCCTCCATGTGGACCCCTAGTACTGACAATCATCCCTGCGTTACGAAGCTTTGCCAGTATCTGATCTAGATAATTTCTTGGGATATTATAGCTGTCCGATATTTCTCTTACTCGCATAGGAGTTTTATTGCCATGCTGATATAATGCATACATGGCAGACAATGCGTAAACACCCTTTGAGGAGACTAGTGTCATATGCCCTGCTCTCCTATGGCCTGGCTAAGGTCAGCAATCAGATCTATACTATCTTCTAGACCTATGCTGAGCCTTACAGCAGTCGGCTTGATGCCTGCCACAGTGAGTTCTTCCTCACTCATTTGAGAATGAGTGGTGCTAGCAGGATGCACTATCAAGGATTTTGAATCACCTATATTTACAACTACCGAGAATAGTTTGGCACTATCAATAATTCTTTTTGCCTCGTCATAACTCTCGACTTCAAACGATATGAGTCCAGATGCCTTGCCGTTCTTGAGATACTTTTGTGCTCTACTGTATCCATCATCCGACTTAAGTGCAGGATAATTGACCTTGAGCACCTTTGGATGTGCCTCCAAGAAATTTGCAATCTCCAATGCGTTATCAGAATGTTTCTGCATACGAAGATCAAGTGTCTCAAGTGTATTGATCAGCAGCCATGAATTGAATGGCGACTGTGCCGCACCCAAATCCCTAAGTAATCCTAGCCTAATACGAAGAGAAAAACATGGAAGGGGAACATCCACATACACTAGACCATGATATGAAGCATCAGGCTCAGTAAAAAATGGATATCTCTTGGCATTTGCTTTGAAAAACTCACACATTCCTTCTCTTTCTATGATAATACCGCCAATAGCTGTACCTTGACCATTAGTATACTTAGAAGTTGAATGGACCACGATATCAACACCCCATTGAATAGGATTACATAACACAGCTGAGGCTACCGTGTTGTCACATATGGTCAATACACCATGTTTTTTGGCAACACTTGCAATCTTCTCTATATCTGCTAAAGCTATCTGAGGATTTGATAGGGACTCAAAAAAGATAGCTTTTGTCTTGTCATCAATTTGTTCTTCTAAATCACCTGCACTTTCTACGCAGAAAACCTTTGCATCTATACCAAAACGCTTCATGGTAAATGTGAGTAGTGTGACTGCACCGCCATATAGCTTATCTGAAATGAGTATATTATCGCCCGCCTGAGCTACATTTGCTACAGCATAAAATATCGCACTTTGCCCACTTGCCACAGCTATAGCGGCCACACCATCTTCAAGCTGTGCATATCTACTCTCTAGTACATCTGTAGTGGGGTTTGTTAGTCTTGTGTAGATTGAGCCAAGCTCTTTGAGTGCAAATAAATTTGCAGCATGCTCGGCATCCCTAAATGCGTACGCAGTCGTCTGTGAAATAGGCACGGACATCTCTCCATTGCCTATTGTTTTATCATATCCTGCGTGTAGAGCAACTGTCTGTTTCTGCATATACTATCCTTTGTCTTGTGTTATGCAGAAATTATAGCAATATATCTATATATTGTCAAGTAAGTTAATAACGATTATATATAATCCATTATATGGTACTTATAAATATATATAATATATATACTTATGTATATTATAGGTACTTTTTTGCTATCTTAGCACTGCCTGTGTCTGGATAGCCATCTATAATGGCTTGAAAAAATCTCTTGGATTGAGCCTTGTCTCCAGTTTTTTCAAGTGAGATTCCTGTATGCAAAAGGAGTGTATCCATGTAATTTGCATTTTCATTTGCCTCAGCACTAACTTTATAATACCCTATAGCGTCACGGTAGTTTTTAGTTCTATATGCTATCTCACCTAGATAAAAATAGGTAGACGCTTTTTTATAATCTCTTTTTTTAAGAATATCAAATCGAAGCTTTGCCATGCTATATTTTTTCTTTTTTACTAGCCTTACACCTCTACTGTATAGATCTTTTGATTTTGCCGATTCTAGTTTATTCTCAACCTTTTTATCTCTCTTGGTATCTTTTGTTGAAGGTGGCTTTGTTTTACTAGAGTTTTTTGCAAGCTTTCCATTTTTTAATACTTTCTGCAATTCTACCCTAGACACATAGTTACTGTTGATTTTATCTATCATGGCACTAAGATCCTGTAGCAGTTTGGCATCTCCGCTACTATTGGCTGTGCCAGAACTAGCCTCTTTTTGCTGTATTTGATTAAATGTAAGACTTAAGCCCTCCACGATGGACCTAAGTCCTTCTATCTCCTGCTTTAGCTGAGAGATCTCTTCCTGAAGAGAGATAATAGAATTACGATTTTTCTTAGCAGAGCCAGAAGAAGAACTTCCATATACTGAAGGCTCTGCCCACACCATAGTGACAGCTAATAGAGATACAAAGATTAGTTGACGCATATTATTTTCTCCTACTTATAGTCAGCACGGCGATTCTGCTGATAGCACTCCTGTGTTTTATCTGTACATTCAGGATTGCTTTCTCCGTAGCTCACTAACTTTATCTTTTTTGCTGGAACACCTTTTGCAACCATTGTGTCTTTAACTGCCTTCGCTCTTCTAAGTCCCAGTGCGTAGTTGTACTCATCTGTGCCAAATTCATCACTATTTCCTTCTACCTTGATGACTGATTTAGATTTAAGAGTGCCCGAATCTTGGGATATTTTTCTCTTTTCTTTCTGGCTTAACTTGTTGCTGTCATAGGCAAAATGCACACTATTCTTTCCTTTGCCGTAAGCTCCTCCAGAGCTACTAGCACCTCCGCCTGAACTATCCAAAGTAACTGTATCTGATGCCACCATAGTTGCACCATTAGCATTTTTTGGGTTCGCCGAAGCTACCTGCTGAGTACATCCACTAAATATTAATAATCCTGTGATAGATGAGATGATTATAAAACTTTTTTTCATTTTTTTCCTTTGTGTTTAGTTACCAATCGATTGATTGTATTTTTCTACTCCCCAATGGGAATAGCATAGTTTGATTGGTCTTTAGACCAATATACCCGATAGCATTGACACCTTTGTCCCGCTTGATATACAATACGATATCCCCATTATGCGCAAATCTTGGGAACTGGTTGACTCCAGTACTTGTTAGTGGTCTTACACTACCACCTGCACTATTTGAGAGGTATATATTGAACTTATTGGGGGCTTCCTTGCTAGAATAAACAACTCTTGAGCCATGAGTATCGCAACTGTTATTTTTATGCCCGTGAAATATAAGCTGAGAAACCGCTGTGCTTCCTATATTTTTTTTATAAATATTTGGACGGCCGACACGATCTGAAACAAAAACAATCGAATGCTCGTTGTTACTATACTTACCATTGACATCAATGCCAGAAAAAGAAGTCAATCTCTTGGCACTTTTATTGGCTATAGAAAACTCATAGATATCAGGTTGAAAATTTGGAGCCATGGTCAAAAGTAGCTTACTCCCATCCTTGCTAACATCTGAGCAGATCAGCATTCCAGAAGAAGAGACAATATTTTTTCGCTCTCCTGTATAGAGATTTAAGTGAAATATAGTAGGAGTTCCAGTCTCATAAGATGTATAATAAAATCCTTGTTGTTTAGGATCTCCCCACTGCGGAAAAAGGTTTAGCCCGCCTCGTATCACCGTCTTTGTATAGTTGAAAGTATAATCCGCCAAGATAATTTCACTTTGTTTTTTACCTGTATATCGAACAAAGACTACATAGCGATTGATCCATTCAATAGAGTTGAACCCTAATATCGCATTAATGTCTGTCGTTGCCTTGTGCACAATAAATGGATATTTTGCCAGCGAAGGGATAGCATACTTTTTCTCCAGTACTATTTTTCCATTTGAACTCTTGAGAAGCTTGACCATCAATACAGCCCCTGCATCACTTTTTCCAAAATCGTATTTCAGTATATACTCTTTGGATTTCAATAATGGGTCAATGTTACTATCATACCGTCCTATATGGTACTTTTTATCGGGCACAAAATGACCACTTATCTTAAGGTCAGAGAAAAATATTTTATGTAGTTTTTTAGATATATCTGTAGAGGTGCTACTATCAACTATAGCTATACTCGCTCTCTGGTCTACATCTTTAGATATTTTAAGTGTTGCATCAGGTGCAGCAAATAAAATAAATGGCAACAATAATGCAAATATATATTTCATAAATATTCCAATCTTTAGGTTCAGTAGCACTTATTATAGCAAGCTGTGCTGAAATCAATATTAAATAGTATTAGAAATAGCTAAAAGATCTCTTTGTGGAATATACACTAATTTTGTTACCTGAAGGTTACTGAGATATGCAATGATTACACTTTTTTGATCTCTTGAAACATTGCCATTGCAGTATTTTGAGTCTCCACAATCACATGAGTAAGGTTTAGCTCCTCTAGTGCCTCTTTCTCCTCAATCTTACTCACTCTGACTATAGTTTTTGTATTGTGTGTCAAGTCGTTTACTACTTCACAAATATGCTGCAATTTCTGACTGTTTCCTAGAGATATGATGACTGCTGAAGCATCTCTGATATTGATTGACTCTAAGATATTTGCCTGTGCAGCATTTCCAAATACTACTGGCAAGCCCTGCTTTTGTGCCTCTTTTATGTTCTTTATATCGTGTTCTATGGCTATAAATTCATATCCCTCTTTTTGTAGTAGCTTTGCGATATGTCTTCCAAGTCTTCCAAATCCTATAAGTACAACATGATTTGTCATATCTTGGTCATGCTTACTGTGGAAGCAGATGTCCTCATCTTGCTCTTTGTATAATAAATCTGCTATTTGGGATATATTTTTCAAAACAAAAGGTGTCATTATCATCGATATAACAACTATGACAATTAATATTTGGGCAAGCTCTGCATCAAGTATTCCTCTTGCAAACGATAGCTCGAAAATCACCAATGCAAATTCGCCCAGCTGGAAAAGTGCTATGGAGCTCTTGAGAGCAGTTCTTTTGTCTGTTGCAAATCTCAATATACCAAAGATTATGAGCATTTTGATAACAATTAAGGCAGGAAGCAAAAGCGATATAGTGATAATATTTTCATAAATGATGGCAAAATCCAACTGCATACCAACTGTGATAAAAAATATGCCCAACAACAGATCCCTAAAAGGTATCAAATCAGCCTCAACCTGATATTTGTAATGTGTTTCAGATATCATCATTCCTGCCATGAATGCACCAAGAGAATATGAAAATCCTAACTTATGGGCAATAAACGATGAGCCTATCACTATGAGTAAAATTGAACTGATAAATATCTCATTTGATTTGGTTTTACTAACTTCATGAAAAAAAGGTTCCAATAGATACTTACCTACCATGAGCAAACCTACTATTAATGCAACTGCTTTGAGTGATGTCAAAAGCAATATAGACGAGACAGCTTGGTCTTTTATAGAAAAAAGGGTAATCATAAGTAAAATAGGGATTACTGCAATATCCTGAAAAAGCAATACTCCTAACACTTTTCTACCATATAGCTTATTTATATCTCTATTTTCATTTAACAACTTCAACACAATTGCAGTTGATGAGAGTGCAAATGCCGCTCCTATTATTATAGATGCTTTGATCTCTATATTGAAAATGTAATACGCGATAGAGGTGAAAAATACCGTTGTCAATACAACCTGAAGCCCACCATAGATAAATACTTCTTTTTTCATTCTTTGTAAATGTTTTACAGAGAACTCCAAACCTATGGTAAACATCAGAAACACAACACCAAACTCTGCTATCTCTTTTAATTCCTCATTATGCTTTACATCGTGCAAACCAAAACCATAAGCTATGATGGTTCCAGTGGCGATATAGCCTATAATAGTTGGTATATTGAACTGTCTTAAAAAGAGGTTCAATATTGTTGATATAAGTATAGTAAAAATAATAATTTCTAACAAAATACTCCCCCCTTACTATAAAACATCGTCTTTATGATGCAATCCTACCAAGTAGTATGTAACACCAAGTGCGATAACAACCGCAGCAGTAGCAATTACATATATAGGTGAAATCTCCTTGAAATCCAAAATAATAACTTTTCTAGATATCGCCATAAGTGCTGTGGCTACAACCAACTTGATGGGGATAACATCTGTTCTCAAATACAAGACAATATTCTGATATATCTCTATAGCTATAAGCACTGCCAAAAATGCAGCAAAAGTATGGAGAATATCTGTGATCTCCAGAAGTAAAAATGGTGGAGCCATCAACTTTTGATAAAGTACATAAACAACATCAATAACTCCCCAGAATATAACTGCAACCATTAGTATAGCCAAGGCCTTGACAGCAACTTTTATTGCTTTGTTCAAAAATACCATTAACAAATCATCTAAATGTACTGGTAGCTCATTATGACTTTTTTTCATGTCTTTTCCTTCTTATTTTTTATCAACAGAGCTCAACAGCATAGCAATAGGCCTTGTAGATGGGTGAGTATCGAGTGCTATTTTGATAGTCATACTCAAAGGTACAGCCAAAAACATGCCCACTGGCCCTAACACCCAACCCCAAAATATCAAAGAGAAAAACACAACTACAACAGATAAGCCCAAGCTTTTGCCCATGAGACGAGGATCGATAATATTTCCCATGACAATATTAACTGCCAAATAAATACTAATCACCCAGAAAACATCACCCAGATCATTACCAACAAGAGCTACTAATATTGCTGGTACAGCCGCCAAAATAGAGCCAAAACTTGGAATATAATTCAATAAAAAAGCAATCAATCCAAGCAAAAATGCAAAGTCTATTCCCAAAAAGAATAATCCCAATGCTATCAACAATCCAGTAATAAAACTTATAATAGTTTTGATCGCAAGATAGTGATTGAGTTTGTTACTAAAACTATTGAGTAGGCTCTCACCTTTTGTGCTATTTTGACTAAGCAAAGCAACTTTGGTCTGAAAACTAGATATCTCAAAAAGCATAAAAGTTGCTCCCAAAAAGATAATAAATGATTTGGAAAGTATGGCGGTAAATGATTTAAGGAATAGAGTAGCGAAGCTTAAGATACTTCCAGGATCTAACATGCTCTTGAGATGTGGCTTGGATATATCTACTCCAGACAAATTGAGGTAATCACTCATGAGATCTATCAGTTCAATAATCTTTGCCTGATATATTGGCATATTTGAGAGAAAGCTATCTACAGAACTGGACAGAATATAACCAAAACCAAACAGTACAACTACAACAATACTCAGCACTATCAAGAATGCTATAAATCTAGGTATCTTTAGTCTCTCAAGCCAAAACAGAGCAGGGGCACTGACAGTAGCTATAAAGACTGAGATAAGAAATAGCACAATAATAGATGATGCCGCTTTCATGCCCGCAACAATCACCACAAAGGCTGCGAGTCCTATCCATATCTTATATATATCTATACTCTGTTTTTCCAACATTTAGAACCTGCTTATCTTCTCTTTAAGTTATACTAATATTATCATAATTTTATAAATACCACACCTAACAATAAAGAGCCAAAATCACTCAGTGGCTTCAAACTCTACTAATATTTTGTACGGCTTTGTGCGCTTATGTTTCCCAAGTCCTATAGATTGGAGTTGCTTGAGGTACGCGATCAGTGCTTCATTAAATTCGCTATTTGCCGAGAGGTGCTTGACCTTAAAATCAAACCTCCCACTAGGATAGATTGTAAGCAATACTGAGATCTGCTCACCTGCAAAATTTGCTTGCTCTGGCCACCCCTGCAACTTCTCTTCTATAGATGCTAAATAGGCATTTTCGACACCTCTATCGTTCTGTGTTGGTTTTTTTATGGAGTCTGGTACTTTTTTAGAAGCAATATTTTGATTGAACTTCGAAGCTTTTGTCTGAGTTTTCTTCTCTGGTTTACTCTGAGATTTAACAGATGAAAAAAGATCTTTTGTTTGGATTTTCTTAGCGGGTTTTTTACTAGGTTGAACTTTAGATATTGGTGGTTTTGGAGTAGTTATATTTCTTATTTTTTTAGGTTTTTGCTTAGGTTTTTTGCTGCTATTTTTCTTTTTACCTTCTTTTTTTGGGACTTTTTGCTTTGAGCCTGCTAGAGAAACTGTTATGGCTTCTTGAGTATTTTTCTTGACATAGTGAACTGCTCTCTCTTTGTCCTTGCTGTTTGTTATTCCAAATACTAAAGTTATTAAAACTAAATAAATCGATATGGCGATCAAACCAGATATTATCTTGAAACTATCTCTCATTATTCTGTTATCAAAGACACCTTGGAAAAACCAACATCTTTGACACTCTTGAGTAGATACATTACATCCCTATATTTGAGATCCTGATCAGCACGGATGAAAACATCGCTTTTAAAATTATATGATTTTGACTTAAGCATAAAATTATCTGCAAAATCTTTTAGCGTATAGACATCTTGATTGAGATATATTCTGCGATCTTTATCTATTCTTATAGTTATTGTAGGGGTTTTCTCTTTGACTTTAGTTTTTGTGCCTTGAGGTAGTGTAATCTGCTCTTCGTAGTTTACTGCTGGAGCCGCTATCATAAGTATAGCCATAAGTACTAGCATGATATCCACTAGCGGAGTAATATTTAGATCTGGATCGTCATCCCAAGTAAACATGCTAACTCTCTTGTGTTCTCTTAGACATAACTACATCTGCTTGTGATGAAAGTACTGAACTCAATTCGTAGGCTTTTCTCTTGAGTAATAAATGAAAAGAATAAGCAAAGATAGCCACAAATATCCCAACTGCCGTAGCGACAAGGGCTTGACTGATAGCAGGTGCAATCACTGAAAGTGATGCACTTTTTTGACTAGAAAGGTGACTGAATGTTTCCAATAGTTCTACCACGGTACCAAACAAACCAATAAAAGGAGAGGTTGACGCAACAATAGATATAAATGTTAAGCCTTTAGTCGAAACCCTCACTGTATCACCTATAGCAGCTTTCAGTATTTCGCTATTTACATTGCCTACTCTTTTTATATATGACGAGAGTACAGACATTTTGGATACGGAATTAGATTGACCCATATAGAGTCTAGTAAGTGAATCTGACTCTAAGTTGAATCGTTGTTGCAAGAGTCTATACCTATATATAAATATCCACATAACTCCAATCAGGTAAACAGAAAGCAATAAAATCACAAATACTGTAATCAAATTACTTTTTGCCAAATATTCAAAAAGGAGAGAAAAGATGTTATCTTCCTACTGAATCTAGTTTATTTACTGCTGCAGCCAATGTAGAACTTGATACTTCTGCACTCTTGAGGAGATCTTTGGCCGCTTCTATGTTGCTTGTGATTTCACCCTCTTCATCATTTAGAGCAACTGCACCATCTACTATACATAATGCCTTATTTTCATCTATCTTCACATAACCACTATTGATGGCAACAAGCACACTTTTACCACCTTGGGTCTCTATATCGATCACGCCTGCATTTAGCAAGGAGACTAGTGAAGCATGCTCAGGAAGCACACCAAACTCACCTTGTTCGCCAGGTAATGTGACCTGCTTGATATCACCATCATATATGACACCAGCAGGCGTAACTATCTCTAGTTTCATAGTTTTCATACGCTTTCCTTAAGCTACTTTCTCTTTCATTTTTTCAGCTTTAGCGACTGCCTCATCCATGCTTCCTACCATGTAAAATGCAGCTTCTGGAAGTTCGTCGTACTCACCAGCAAGAAGACCTTCAAATCCTTTGATAGTCTCTTCTAGTGTTACATATACGCCTGGGCTTCCTGTAAATACTTCTGCAACATGGAATGGCTGAGATAGATATCTCTCTACTTTTCTTGCTCTCTCAACTACAAGTTTATCGTCCTCTGACAACTCATCCATGCCAAGAATAGCAATAATATCCTGAAGATCTTTGTACTTTTGAAGAATTTGCTGTACACCTCTAGCTACCTTATAGTGCACTTCACCAACAATTTGTGGATCAAGCATTCTAGAAGTAGAATCAAGTGGATCAACAGCAGGATAAATACCTTTTTCCGCAATAGATCTATTAAGAACTGTTGTGGCATCAAGGTGTGCAAATACTGATGCAGGTGCTGGGTCTGTCAAGTCATCTGCAGGAACATATACTGCTTGAACTGAAGTAATTGAGCCTTTGTTGGTGGATGTAATTCTCTCTTGAAGTTTACCCATTTCCGAAGCAAGTGTTGGCTGATAACCAACCGCTGAAGGGATTCGACCCAGAAGTGCTGACATTTCAGAGCCTGATTGAGCATATCTAAATATATTATCAATAAACATCAATACATCTAGTCCCATTTCATCTCTAAAGTATTCAGCCATTGTGATACCTGTAAGTGCGATTCTATTTCTTGCTCCAGGAGGTTCACTCATCTGACCATAGCAGAGTGCAACTTTGTCCAAGACATTCGACTCTTTCATCTCATAATAAAGGTCATTACCTTCTCTTGTTCTCTCACCAACACCTGCAAATACAGAGTAGCCGCTATGTTTCAATGCAACATTGTTGATAAGCTCCATAATAATAACGGTTTTACCAACGCCAGCACCACCAAAGAGTCCAACCTTTCCACCTTTGGCATATGGAGCAAGAAGGTCAACAACCTTAATACCTGTCTCAAATACTTCTGTTTTTGTACTCTGCTCTTCAAAAGCTGGTGGCTCTCTGTGAATCGACCAAGTCTGTTTTGGCTCAAAATCACCTGCGTCATCAATAGTTTCACCGATAACATTAAAAATACGACCAAGAACTTCTTCACCAACAGGCACTTTGATAAAGTCACCTGTTGCTTTTACTTCTTGACCTCTTGTAAGACCTTCTGTCATATCCATAGCAATCGTTCTTACACGGTTATCTCCTAGCTGAATTGCAACCTCTAACACCAATCTTGTTTCTTTACCATTGATCACAATTGTTGTCTCTAGTGCTTCATTGATTCCTGGAAGATAATCAGTGAAATCCACATCGATGACTGGACCAAGTACCTGTATAACTTTACCTATCATTGTTTCTCCTCTTTTCTTATTTCATTGACTCAACACCACTGATAATCTCAATGAGCTCAGTAGTGATCGATTCTTGTCTTGCTTTGTTGTATTGGACACTTAGTTTATCTACCATTTCTTTGGCATTATTTGTTGCCGACTCCATCGCCTGCATTCGTGCAGAGTGCTCTGCTGCAAGCGAATCGATCAACGCATAATACATCACATATTCTAAGTATCTTTTCACAAGTGCCTCAAGTAGAGTATCGTCATCATCTGGCTCAAGTTCAAGCTCAGATGTAGAAACCGCATCAGTAGTGAGTGCAGATGCATCCACAGGAACAGCTTGTTCTTCTCTGACCTCTTGAGTAATCATATTGACATATCCATTATGCACTATAATTATCTTATCAGTAGAACCTCTAATATAGTCTTCAACAGTTTCACTGATAAACTCAGCTGCCCTTTCGTAAGTAGGAGATGCACTCAGGTCACTAATCTCCTGCAACATTTCAATGTTATTGAACTTGAAGTAAGAAATACCTTTCTTACCTATTGCTCTCAATCTAACTTTTACACCCTCGGTAGCATATTTTTCAAGTAGTACATTTACTCTTTTGATTGTTTGCGAGTTAAACCCACCACACAATCCTTTGTCAGCAGTGACAAAGATGATATCCACTGTCTTTGGATTTTTGATCTCTTTGAAAAAGATATTATCCAGCGACTCTCCATGCTTGGAGATATTGGAAGCAATATCTTGGATCATTTCAGTAATCTTAGCAGCGTATACTTTAGATTGCTCAGCAAGCTCCTTGGTTCTGTTTAATTTTGCAGAAGAGACAAGCTTCATAGCTCTTGTAGTCTTCTGTGTATTTTTGACGCTCCCTATCTTGCGCTGTATATCTTTTAAGCTAGCCATATTTTAGCCTTTCACTTATGCCGAAAACTGTTTTTTGAAGTCTTCAATTGCATTACGCAATTCTTCTTCAGTGTTGTCATCGATCTTTTTACTTGACCTAATCGCATCCAATATGCCTGCGTACTTAGTATCTATAAACAGACTCAGCTCTTGCTCAAATTTACCAACAGACTCTACTGCTATGTCATCAAGATAACCTTTTGTTCCTGCAAAAATAGCAATGACTTGCTTCTCAACTGGAACAGGAGAGTAAGGAGGCTGCTTGAGTATCTCCACCATTCTCTCACCTCTTTCTAGTTGATGTCGACTATGTTCATCAAGATCTGAAGCAAACTGTGCAAAAGCCTGAAGCTCCCTATATGATGCAAGATCCAACCTCAGCGTACCAGCTACTTGCTTGGTTGCTTTGATCTGTGCAGTACCACCAACTCTAGATACAGATAGTCCAACATTAATCGCTGGTCTTACACCTGAGTTGAAGAGGTCAGTCTCTAGGAAAATTTGACCATCCGTAATAGAGATAACATTAGTAGGGATATAAGCAGAAACATCTCCTGCCTGAGTCTCGATAATCGGAAATGCGGTTATAGAACCAGCACCTAGCTTATCATTGACCTTTGCAGAACGCTCAAGTAGTCTTGAGTGTAGATAAAATACATCACCAGGATATGCCTCTCGACCTGGAGGTCTTCTGAGAATAAGTGACATCTCTCTATAGGCAACTGCGTGCTTGGAGAGATCATCATAAAATATAACTGCGTGCCTAGCATTGTCTCTGAAGTACTCAGCCATAGTAACACCAGCATAAGGAGCAAGAAATTGTAAAGCAGAAGCATCAGAGGCACCAGCATTGACAACAATTGTATATTCCATAGCTCCATGCTCTTCTAATTTTTTGACAATAGACGCAACTGTAGATTGTTTTTGACCAATAGCGACATAAACACAAGTGACATCTTGCCCTTTTTGATTGATGATTGTATCAATAGCAAGTGTTGTTTTACCAGTTTGCCTGTCACCAATAATCAACTCTCTCTGTCCCCTACCAACTGGTACAAGTGCATCTATAGCTTTGATTCCAGTCTGTAGTGGCTCGTGAACGGACTTTCTAGCCATAATACCTGGTGCTTTTTCTTCAACAACTCTTTGTTCAGCTGCTTCGATTGGACCTTTTCCATCAATAGGCTCACCCAATGGATTTACCACACGACCTACCATTCCATCACCTACTGGTACTTCAAGTAATGCTCCTAATCTTTTGACGCTCATTCCCTCGCTGATACCATCTGTTGAACCTAGAACAACCACACCTACACTTGCTTCCTCTAAGTTAAGAACCATTCCTCTAATCGCGTTTTCAAATTCGATCATTTCGCCTGCCATGACATTGTTCAGTCCGTAAACTTTCGCAATGCCATCACCAACGCTAACAACCTTACCTACTTCATTTATATCTACATCTATCTCAAAATTTTCAATTCTCTCTTTGATTATTGAACTTATTTCGTCTGCTTGCAATTTTGCTGCCACCTCTTCTCCTTTCTATGATAAATTATATTTTAGAGTGCTTTTTGGATATAATCAAGCAACGCTATCTTGATCCTATCTTTAGAAAAATTAAGCTCTAAGCCCAAATCTTCAACCTCAACTTTAACACCATTCAAGTCACTCTTTACCTGCTCCAATTTTATCTCAGAAGCACTATGTCTCGAGAGTGCATCCTCCAAGCTTTTTAGTTCAGTAGCATCAAGCTTTTTTCTACTCTCAACGCGCCCAGTAAAACTATTGGAGTCTTTTTTCTTCTCAAACTTTAAAATAGCAGTAAGTTCAGGTATCAAACCAAGTCTTCCCTTTTCGCCCATAAGCTTCATAAGTTCTACCAAAATAGGATCTGCACTTTTTCCTAATCCTTCCAAAAGAAGACTCACTTTATCATCAATTGATATCAGTGGTGAAGCGATAATCTCTTTAGCTTTAGGCTCTGCCAATGCAGAGCTAAGTCCATCTAGCACATCGATAAATCCATCTATTTTATTGCCTGAGTCGATATCCATAAGTGCTTTTGCATATCTTTTGGCTACGAGCTCTACCATTTCATGCCACCTTCTTTGCTATGATTTCGACCACTTGTTTTTCAGAAAGTGGAATATCATCACTTGTGATATTTTCACTGAGTACTTCATCAATAGTCTCTTTGACCATTCTTCGCTCTTCATGACCCATACGCTCTTCATGAAGTTTATCTAAAAGCTCAATATCTCTTTCTCTACCCTCTTCTAGTCGTTTTGCCAAAAGTTCAGCCTCATTTTTACTATCTTCGATAATCTCTTTGGCTTTAATCTCGCTTTCGACAAGTTCGTTCTCTGCATTTTTCTGTGCATCTTTTGCCTCTTGAAGTTTTGATTCTATTTCATTCAGCTGAGCAGCAATCCCCTCTTTCCTACCAACAAAGAAATCTTTGACAGGAGATGCTAAAAGATAATATAATAAACCAACAAAAATCACAAAATTGAATGCTCGAGGGAAAAAGTCTGTATGACGACCAGTCTGCTCAAAATATCTACTTTCCCCACCTGCTGCCATTATAGCAACTGGAAGAAGTAACAACAATACAAATATTATTTTTTTATTCATTTTTCATCCTATTTTTATAATTGGCTAAACTTGGCTTTTAAACTCTCTTTAACTAGTGGAATTTGAGAAATTAACGCATTTTTAAGATCTGACTTCTCCTTCTCTAGTTTAGTGGCAAAACTTTCTTGCCTCTTGTCAAGTTCGGTCTGCTTCAGTGCAATAGCTTCTGATGCTCTAGTTTTGCCTACTTCTATCGCGTCTTGTCGAATCTTCGCTGCACTTGCCTTTGCCTCGTCTAAATTGGCTTTAGTTTTTGCCTGTAGTTCATCTGTATTTCCGCTCATATTTTTAGCAACTTCCATATCTTTGGATATGGCAGTATCTCTATCGTCCATGAATTTGAGCAGTGGCTTATAGAGCTTTTTGTTTAGTCTATACAACATTACAAAGAAAGTCACCAGAGTGATAGCCATAAGTGATGGATATAAATCTAACATCTAATCTCCTCTCAAAAAATTTAAAGCAATATTATCAAATAGGGTGTTAAGTATGGATTAAACTATCATCTACTCTTAAGAAAATGAATAAATTTTGTTAGCTCTTCTTCATTTTGTAACATTATCTCTATGCTTCCTTTTTTTATCTTATACTGAAATGGCAAAATATCTTCAATCTGCCCTATATCTGCACTTTCGATAAGGTAACTTTTTTTGACCTGCTTCTGAACTGCACTAGTGCCTTTTTTAGTATTTTTAACAATATTTTCTACCTCTCTGACACTCAGCTTCTGTCCAGTAATTGTATCTACAACTATTTTCTGCTTAGCCCTATCTAGCCCTACAAGTATCTTTGCATGCCCTTGCGAAATCTTCTTGTTAGCAAGTGCCTCTTGTGCATAGTTGTCCAGTAAAAGAAGTCTGATTGTATTTGTAATCTGAGATCTGCTTTTATACACAATTTTAGATAGGGACTCATGAGTAATATTATGTACTGCTATCAGTTCTTTATAAGAGTGTGCTAGCTCAATAGGATTGAGATTTTCTCTTTGTATATTTTCAATGAGTGCCAACTCACGCATCTTGATTTCATCAAACTCCACACTTGCTACAATAGCCTTAATGTGTGTAAACATGGCAAGCTTATGTGCACGAAGCCTTCTCTCTCCTGCTACTAAAATATATCGATCGTCCATTGCAACAACAACAACTGGTTGCAAGAGCCCATGTTTTTTAATCGAGTCGCTTAGTTCAAGTAGTTTCGCTTCATCGAAGTGTTTTCTTGGTTGGTAGGGATTAGGATCAACAAGTGATACCTCTATATCTTCTACTAACTCTTGGACTCTGGATGACGAGAGGTTTTCTGTATCTGCTAGTTCACTCGCATATGCCTCTCCCACCTCTTCTAGGATTGCCTCTAGACCTCTTCCTAGTGCCATCTTTATGCCCTTATGATTGCAGAGGCTAGTGCCTTATAAGCTACAGACCCTTTTGAAGCAGAAGCATAATCAGTCACAGGTTTTCCAAAGCTCGGACTTTCTGCTACTTTGACATTTCTAGGCACAACTATGCACTTTTTTTTATGGCTAAAAAGTTTATCTTTGAAATGGTGTTCTAGATCAGCAAGTACTTGTTTGGAAAGATTATTCTGGTTGGAGTACATAGTTGGTAGAAAGCCTTTAATCTTGAGTTTTGGATTGATTGTTTTTTTCAAAAGTGAAACCGTATTGAGTAGCTGTGCCAAGCCCTCCAATGCAAAAAACTCACACTGTATAGGTATGATTACAGAATCTGACGCACTAAGTGCGTTGATAGTAATGGGGCCCAATGCAGGAGGTGAGTCTATGATAATATAGTCATATTTTGACTTAATCAGATCTAGCTTTTTCTTGAGAATCAACTCTCTGTTTTTCTTTCGAGCACTATGGAACTCTTTCTCTATTCCAACCAAGCCTATATTTGAAGGAGCTAGATGAAGTTTATTGATAGAAGTTTTGAGTATTATATCTTCAAGGTCTTTGGTTCCTATGAGCACATGGTAGATATTGAACTCATAGTCTCCTCTACGGTAGCCTAGATTAGTTGTTGCATTTGATTGTGGGTCAGCATCAACAAGTAGTACTTTTTTGCCTCTGTCTGCCAAAGATGCGGCTAAGTTTACAGCGGTTGTAGTTTTTCCTACACCCCCTTTTTGATTGGCAATACTGATAATTTCACTCATCTTGAACCATACACCTTTCCCCCATCTATCGATAGCGACCCATCATCACACAAAATCGCATCTTTCATATCTATTTTTGACCCATTTTTATGTGTAAAATAGGATTTACTAAGCTCAAATTCTATCTTGTATTGACTAAATACTTGCTTCCAATTTTGCTTTTGTTTCAATTCATTCAAAAATATATTAAGTAGTATCAAGGGCGAAATATCGGTATCTAGGGAGCTGTAGCTATTTTGATTTTTCTTTAAATTTATCCCGATACCCACTATTATAAAATCTGATTTTTTGTTAGTAACTACACCACCAATCTTGCTGTCTGCACAATATATATCATTTGGCCACTTCAGCCAAACTCTATATGATAAATCATTGAGTACTTTTTTCATTAAAAAAGCAAAATATACAGAGGCTGAGTGAATTGGTAAATCAGAAGGTAGAGTATCCGACCTTATAGCAACAGAAGCAAAAAAGTTTCCCTTGCCTCCATCCCACTCATTGTCTCTACTTCCTATGCCATCTAACTGCTCTGTGGCTATCACTGCTGTAGACTTTATAATCCTACCTATCCTAATCTCTTCTATGAGGTATTTTTGTGTGGAAGAGAGAGCGTCAAATGAGAGTATTTCCAACTTTAAGTCCTCTTCCTGCACAATATGCTTTGGCACTCATCGGCTTCTTGCCTGCTGGCTGTAGTTTTTCTATCCTAACACTTCCCCTGCCACATCCAATAATCACTGCTTCAGTATCAAAATGAAGTATCATGCATGGTTCGTGCCTTTCTTGTGCTTCAATTATAGATAAACCATCCAGTTTGACACCATTACGAGTAAATATACCTGGCCAGCCCTCAAACGCTCTATACTTATTGTAGATAGTCTCTGCATCTTCAAAGTTTATTTCACCGTCAGACTTCTTAATCTTCTTACAAAGTGTTGCTTCCATATCATCTTGTTTTTGAGGCGTGATGTTTTCAAAGTTACGGATGGTACTCAAAGTAAGCTCACGAGCATCATTGGTCAACTGTTGCATCAAAGCATGTAGTCTCATATCTTTGGGGATGACAAATTCAACTATCTCCAATATATCCCCCGTATCAAGCCCCTCTTCCATCAACATAGAAGTGGCACCAGTTTTTTCATCACCATTAAGCAATGACTGCTGTACAGGTGATGCACCTCTATACTGTGGCAGAAGTGAGGCATGCAAATTAATACATGGGGCAATGTCCAGTATATTTTTAGGCAATATCTGTCCAAAAGCTGCAACTACAATGTAATCAGGTTTAGCCTCTCGTATAGCCCCGAACATCCTCTTATCAGAAAGACGGTTAGGTTGTAATACTTTGATATCATGTTCTTCTGCCAATACCTTCACAAGAGGAGGTGTCAAAACCTTTTTACGCCCCACAGGACGGTCAGGCTGTGTCAAAACCAATGACACAGCCACATCATCTGCTTTTATTAAGGTTTCTAATATCTCTCTTGCATAATGGGGTGTACCCATGTAGACTATTTTATATTTTTTACTCATGCTACTTCAAAATGTCCTATTTCTACTTCGTCTAATTCTTTTTTCTTTTTTACACTTACTTTATACAAGTCATATTGATTTTGCACATTGAGCCATAGCTGTGGTGACGTACCAAAATACTTTGCTAACTTTAATGCCATCTCTGTGGTCACCCCTCTTTTTTCATTGACAAGTTCATTGATGGCACGAAAAGAGGTATGAAGTGCTTTAGCCAAATGACTCTGTGTCATCCCTAGTGGCTCTAAAAACTCTTCCTTGAGTACCTCACCTACATGTGTCGGTTGTCTTTTCAATTCTGTCATATTAACCTCCTAATGGTAGTCCGTAATCACAACATCATAAGCATTGCCATTTTCAAAAGAAAATACAATACGATATTGCTTATTGATGCGAATAGAGTACTTGCCTGAAGAGAGGAGCGTTTTCTATAGATATATGGATTGTCTGGGATAGCATTTATTTTTACGATAATCGCGTCAAAAAAAGCCAATGCCCTAGCGACACTATCAAGGGCAATATAATCCACAATCCTCTCTAACTCATCTTTGAACCTATCTGACTTTTCAAGTATCAAAGTTTTGACACCAACTTTTCTCTGATGTCACTTATTCCTTCCTTGAAAGGGGTTGTTTTCATGTTGCCGTTTCTGTACTCTGTGACTCTTTTTGTAATCTCATCGTCCAAAGAAGAGCTTATTTCTACAGCACCTTTTGGGAGTGAAGCTATCCATTGCTCAAACTTTGCGATATATCTATCATCTACTTTTATTGTCGCAGTCATAAATGCTCCTTTTTAAACCCCATTATACCATACACCCCAAAAAACATCAAAAACCAAAGCAACCCACGCTACTGTGGGGGTTACTGTCTGCCTCTAACACAGCCAACATTGCACTACTTGACTTAGATATGCTTGATACCGATTTTGCATATACCACAAACTACCTCTTCTCGTGTAGCTTTAGTGTCCATGCATCACTGCTGCCTGCACCTTTTGAGCTTGTATTTCCAGCGACTGCAAAGCCACCATATCACCATCTTTCCCACCTAAGGTTTTATCCCAAATCGTTTCAAGCCTCTTGCTTGTAGTTGTAGTTTAAAGCTTATCTTTGTAGAGGTATCTTCCCCTACAAATACTCTTTTTTCTGCCATATAGCCCATATACTTATCTTTTGGTTTGACAACCTTGATGGTATAGTCTCCCTCCTCAAGCAAAATAGAGCTAAACCCCTCTCCCGTCATCGCCTTTTTCTTGCCATCGACATACACATATGCTCCCTGCATATCCGAAGCCACCCGTATCTTGCCCTTGCCTGCGTAAAGTACTGTCGCAAATACGAGTAGGATTAGGGTTAGTTTTTTTGTCATGTTTTCTCCTCCTTAATTCTTATGATGCATACCAAGCTATGCCACAGAATGACTCTCTTCGAGTATCTTCATGTTTTGGGCTTTTTCATACAAAGAGTGGGGACTTAACTCTAGTCCATTTTTCCAACAAATAGCCCCAACTCCAAAAAGAACGCCTGAAAATACTCTTGCTGTCTCAATGGCTGTACAAGCGAACCTTTTTTCTCCAAAAGGTATGAAAAATCATACGCTACACACTTCCTATCTGAAAATTCAAGCTCTATCACATAGCCCTCTACATAGCTTGCTTTTACAATCTTAATCATTGTCTGCTCCTTTTATATGCTCTAATGGCTCAAGCTCTATGGCTTTAGCCCAATTATCTACCAATGCTTCTTGATTCTCTACTGCCCATTCTTTTATGATTTTTCTAGCTTTATTTGGCAAAGAACCACGAAGAATTTCGCCCGTTTTCAAGTCTACTATAGCTTCACAACCTTGATACTCCGCATGGAAATGAGGAGGATTGTGATCATCATGATACATCCTAATATAGATACCAAAAGAGTACGATAAACTGGCATTCAAATCATCCTTTTTAATATCTTAGCTACATTATACCAAAAGCAACTTTTTTACTTACTTCAAAACCTTCAACGCCTCCACAGCACTAAGTACAGGCACATCCCCAGAAGCAAAGTCATTGTCGTTTGTGATGATGTAGTCACATTTCTCTTTCCTTGCCATCACATACTGTATGGTGTCTTCTAAATCTGTATATTTTTCGTTTCTTTCCATGAGTTCTATGCCTTCGTTTATCTCTTTATTTCCAAATTCAACCACATAAATAAGCTGATTCATTAACTTTATTTGTGCTAAAGTTTCTACTTTATTTAATTTTTTTCTCAATATATAATATACCGTCGTCATCAAATCACAAGAGGTACAAAAATTATACTGCTCTATATTATCCATAAAATAATCTAATAATGCTCTACTTTCCCTATATGTCGGACGTGAAGTATCAGAAATATCTATCAAGATATTTGCATCAAAAAATATTTTAGTCATCTCTGTTTGCTTTAATCACTTGTATATCTGGTGTATTTGCAGATATAATGCCCATTTTCATTTTGAATTCTTGTGCCAACTCTTTGCGTTTTTTCTTTTCTATATAGTCGGCTATCGCCTCAGCGACAATATGACTCTTTTTCTTATGCGTCTCTTGTGCGTAATTTTTTAATCTTTCCACAATATCTGAGGGTAAAGAAAACAGCTCTTTTTTATATTCTGATTTTTCAACTTTTACTAGCATAATGCATCCTTTATATACTTCAGTAACTATAGTATATACTTTATAGGTTAAAAAGTCAAATTATGATTTAAAAAGTGTACCACCCACATGTTCACCTTTTATGAGAAAATCCTTGACATCATTCAAGTCAAATCCTGAAGCTAAAAACATCTCTCTATCGTGTCTCATGAGAAAATCTGCTGCTTGAAGCTTAGTCACTATACCTCCTGTGGCAAATTTATCGCTTGGTGTAGCTGTTGCATTTAGTTCATCATCTGATATGTTTACTACAATCTTTTTTGCCTTAGCATCCCCATGCTTGTTTGGGTCTTTGTCATAATAAGCATCTATGTCTGATAACAACACCAGAAGCTCAGCATCAAAATAATACGCAACATGAGCTGATAGCCTGTCATTGTCACCAAAAACAAGCTCATCAATACTCACTGTGTCATTTTCATTTATGATAGGAACTACACCGTTTTCCAAAAGTGTATCTATCGCCATCTTGGCATGTTTGGTATGTTTTCTAGAATCAAATACATCAGCACTCAAAAGAACTTGAGAGCATAGGATATCATGCTTAGAAAAAAAGTTTTGGTACATGGATAGCAAAAAAGGCTGCCCTATGGCTGCCAATGCCTGACGGTTAGATACACTAGCTCTGTCTAGTTGGAGCTGAGTATAGCCAGTAGCTACAGCTCCTGAACTGACCAGTATGACTTCTGTACCTTTGGATTTTATCTGGGCGATGAGTTCTATAAGTGCGTTTATGCGATCATTTGCCATGCCGCCATTTTCTGTTAAAACATGAGAGCCTACTTTGAGTACCACTCTTTTCATTTTATTGCTCCTTATTGTCCTGCTTTGTCTTGGCTTTTGCCAAATCTGCAAGTGCGTATCTGAGCACCTCAGTTTGGATTTGTGCCACAGACGATATGGGTAACACAAATACAGGCTCTTCAAGTACTATATCTTCCCACTCTTCTTTTTGATGTGCGTAGTTACTGTATCCCTTGGTATCACCAAATTTTGCTAAACCATTATTTCGCTTTAGTTTCAAGTCTAGAAGAAACTGTTCACACTTTTGATTGACCTCTTCTGTGCTCATTGCATCTATTTTTGTGATGACTACAGCATGGGGACGAATAGAGAGCTCCTCGGAATACTTTTTAAGCTCTTGTTTGAGTACCTTGTATTGATACTCCATCTCTCTATAGTTGGTTGCGTCTATTAGTAGTAATAGCGTCTTGGTTCTCTCTATATGTTTTAGAAATTCTAGCCCGAGTCCTCTGCCGTCACTTGCCCCCTCTATGATACCTGGAATATCTGCCATCATAAAAGAATCATATTCTCCTACCATCACCACACCAATATTTGGTATGAGCGTAGTGAACTCATAATTGGCAACTCTGGGTCTAGCATTGGATAGTGTAGATATAAGAGTCGATTTGCCTACATTTGGAAAACCGACAAGCCCTACATCAGCTATTAACTTCATCTCCAATCTTAGCTCTCGACTTTCTCCAGGAAGTCCAGGCTGTGCATATGTTGGTCTTTGATTGGTAGAGTTTTTAAAATGAGTATTGCCTAGCCCTCCTTTGCCACCCTCTAGGAACTTTATCACATCACCTTCATTTAGCAAGTCCAGCAATAATTCTCCTGTCTGTGTATCTATGACTTGTGTGCCAGGAGGAACTACGATAGTTGTATCTTTGCCCTTTCTACCTGAGCAGTTACGCCCTTCTCCTGGCCTGCCATTTTCAGCCTTGATTACTCTGCGGCCTCTAAGAGCTGAGAGAGTGTCTGTATTGTTATCTATTTTAAAAAATACTGATCCACCACGACCGCCATCTCCACCATCTGGACCACCTTTTACCACAAATTTCTCTGTCCAAAATGAAACACATCCTGCCCCACCCTTACCAGATGTGATCGTCAGCTCTACACTATCTACAAACATTTTATACCTTTAGTTTTATAGCTTACACCAAATCAAATTATAATAATTTCAATATTATACCCTAGCATCACATATTATCGTAAATCTACAATGTATGTAGTAATGATAGATGAATGATTATACTGAAAAATGAAAATATTGTGGGATATCCGCAGGCATTCGCCTACAGAATTATGGAGACTAAGCGGGAACTACAGAAACCTTTTTCTGCTTAGTTGTTCTGTTTTCGAACTTTACAACACCTTCGATGAGTGCAAATATAGTATGATCTTTGCCCATACCTACGCCGTTGCCTGGGTGAACTTTTGTTCCTCTTTGTCTAATAATGATATTTCCAGGGATGACTACTTCTCCGCCATACTTCTTGACTCCTAATCTTCGTCCAGCTGAATCACGGTTGTTTTGAGTTGATCCTTGACCTTTCTTGTGTGCCATATCAATCGCTCCTTGTATTATTAATTTTCTTCTTGAATAATTGGCAAAGCCAATCTTTCAATTGCCCGTAGGAAATACCCTTGGGGTGCATATCACTAAAGTCTTATGCTAAACGCATAAAAAATCTAGCTAGGCTATCTTTGTAATTCTAACTCTTGTGAAGTCTCTTCTGAAACCTCTTTTGAGTTTTGAATCTTTTCTTCTTCTTTTTTTATAGATGATCACTTTTTTATCTCTACCTTCATTGATCACCTCACCTTTGACCACTGCACCCTCTACAAATGGAGTACCTACTGTCAATTCACCATTGTCTACTGCTAGAACTTCTTTGAACTCTACTGCTACTTTTGGCTCTAGTCCCATGTTGTCAAAACAGATGATATCGCCCTCTTGGACTTTGAACTGCTGACCGCTTGCTTTTATGATTGCGTACATTGCAAACCCTTTGTGTGTATTAATCTCTCTAAAAAGTCTGGGATTATACCCAAAATTATATTAAAAAATTTTGAATATAAAAAATCAATAACTATAATGCAGTATTCTCGCAATACAATCTATCTCTATATCAACATTTTTTGGAAGAGTTTTGACTGCTACTGTGCTTCTAGCTGGTTTGTGTTCATTGAAAAACTCTGCATATACCGTATTTACAGCCAAGAAATTGTCCATATCTGTTATGTATATAGTTGTCTTGATAACATCATTGTAGCTTGCTCCCGCCTCGCCTAGTACCTCTCCTAGATTCTTAAGTACTTGTCTCGTTTGCTCTCTGATATCACCTTTGATCAGCTCACCATCTGGAGTCATAGGTATTTGACCCGATGTATATAACATACCACCTACTTGGATGGCTTGTGAATATGGTCCTATTGCTACTGGTGCATTTTTTGTTTCTATAACTTTCATATGCTCTCCTTCTTAGTTGTTTTCATAAAATATATAGCTAGTAGAATAATCCGAAAACTCAAAATAAGTTTTCTTCTCTTCTGGATCTTTCTTCAAGTTGAAGTTTTTATCATCATAGCCGTATCCGTATCTATATGGTCTAGGATTTCCATCTGTTGTACCGTATGCTGTTGAGAGCTTATCGATTTTTATAAACCTCTTCACAAGCTTATTACCTGCATACACATCAAGCACACCATTGGTACCAGTCCAATTCTGTATAGATCTACTGAGGCTGTTTTGTGTTTCCTGCGTGCAACCAACAAATAATAATGAAAATAATAAAACTATACTTTTTAGTTTCATAGCAAATCCTTCGTATAATATATTTAATATTGTAGCACTATTTGGCTTTCTGCATTAAATAAGTTAAACTATTGCTAACAATTTATTTTTGATTATTAGTATCAAACTAATCATCTTCTAACTAGCTATTGGTTATTCTTTCAATAAGACAATGTTATGACCTTTATGTCATTGTGTGTGGCATATTGATTAAAGGTGTACAGAGGAAACAAGCCTGAAGACATTCAAGTGTCAAGGTACCTGCGTATACCATGTCTAAGAGGAGAGTTGTGAAATTTAAAAAATATAAACTGCAATGGTTGCTGGCTTGTTTATCTGCTATTTTATTAGGCTGTGGTAGTGGTGGCGAAAAAACAAACATAAAACCAATAGCTGTCATCAATGATGGTGCAAATAGTAAAAGAGCCTGTAAGTCATCCAGTATATTATTGGATGGAAGTACTAGTAGAGATAGTGACGGAAGTATCATCTCGTATGCTTGGATGGATCAAAATTCTCAAATAGTAAGTACTCAAGCATCATTTAATAAAAGTTTTTTAAGCATAGGAACATATACCTATACACTGACAGTAAAAGATAATGATGATGCATCTTCATCTGATACTATTATGATAACAGTTACAGACTGCAATAACCCGCCAATAGCTGTCATTAATGGCGGCGAAAACAACAGAACGATTTGTGAATCATCCATTATAGTATTTGATGCAAACTCTAGTAG
>JAAXPZ010000070.1 GCA_012329065.1 Sulfurovum sp.
ATAGCGATTCCGGTAGACCTACTACCATCTCTTATAAAGCATAGCTAATGTAATCCTCCTAATTTCCATTAGTTGTTACGCCTTCTTGGCACACCCTGTCCCCCTTTTATTCTATTATATACTTTTCTTTTACTTAGTTTTGAATTACCGTGCCTCATTTAAAGGTGTTGGTAATTTATCTGGTATTGTCTTGCTTGAATTTTTTATGCGATACAAAGATGCAAGTGCTAAAGAGATAACTGCATTAGCAGGTCTTGACCCTATAGAAATAAGTTCAGGTTCATCTATACATAAAAAATCACGTATATCTAAACAAGGCTCTAAACTTATTCGCAATACTCTTTTTATGGGTACACTCATTTCTATTCAATATAATGCAGAGATGAGAACTTTTTTTGATAGATTAAAAGCAAGAGGAAAACATACAACCTCTGCTCAAATTGCAGTGATGAGAAAGATTGTTACGATTACATATTCTTTATACAAAACAGGTACACTTTATGATGAAACTCGCTATGAAAAATGGAATAATGTGAAGCTAGCCTCTTAGTTTATTTAAGTGGTTTTAAAGGTGGAAACTGTTGCCATTTACTTAAGGTTACTACTTGCACTACTGTCCTTTCATACTATTATAGCATATCTAAATTACAAAAAATCTCATTCAAATCAACCTGCATCAACATATCTTTAACATAAAAGGCACAGGCTACTTTTTTCATAAACTTGTCTCATCCCCCAAGAATCATACCCCAAACAACCCATCAAAAACCTCACGAGCCTTAGCTAAACCCTCTTGTGTAAATGCTATTGACTTCACTTTGCCTTTTGGATTGTGGATATAGCCTTTTTCATACAGCCTATCCATCACCTCAAAGTCATGACCTTTCCATGCTCTGTTTTCGTCATGCAGTGTCAAAAGCAGTGTGGCTAGTACAGTGTCGTCTATTTTGTCTTGATTGTATTGCATTACATTCCTCCTAGTCCCAAAGATTTTGGTTGAAGATAGCTAAGATAGCCCATAAAGAGCATTGGTCTCTATTTTATTATTTTTAATTTCACTTACTCGCTTTGCAATCTCTTCATCCAAATTATTTTTAATAAGTGTCAACTTTCTAGCTTTCTAAGCTAAGTCATAAAAATTATACCCAAATTAACGCAATGGATGATAAGCATTCATCGTATCTGCCAAATTTTGCTTCTGTATATGCGTATATATCTGTGTGGTCTCTAGCGAAGAATGCCCGAGTAATTCCTGTACCACACGTAAATCTGCTCCACCTATGATAAGAGAAGAGGCAAAAGAATGCCTCAATACATGAGGAGAAACGCCTAAGTACTTCTTTACTATCTTATATGCAGAAATTCGACTTAGCTTCTCTCCTCTGTAATTAAGCCAAATATAGGGACTTGCCATAGTTTGTTCAGATAAATAACGTTCCAATGCTTGAATGGCTACGGGAGCTAATGGAACTACACGTTCTTTCTCCCCTTTTGCAAAACGAATTTTAAGCCACCCCTCCACTATGTCAGAACGCTGCACAGATAATGCTTCTGTAATACGACAACCACTAGCATACAAAAACAGTATCAGTGCATAATCACGTAATCCTATTACTGTACTTCTGTCAATAAGATTTATACCATCTAGTATCTCTTCATTATTCACATACTTAGGAAGGTTTTTAGGCACTTTTGCCATAGGTATTTTAATCTTTTCGTGGGTAGTAAAATCTTGTACATGACAGAAATTAAAAAAACATTGATTGAAGAAAGTTTTCTGTTGAGTGTACGTTTATTTTTAAATGTTGCTAAAAAAGCTAAAACATCTGTAGCATCTAGTTTTGTTAGTGTTTTTTTAGAATGATATTCAAGTTGTTGTAAGTCTGAAACATATGAAGAAATAGTGAGGGTATCCAATGCCCTTGTGACAGATAAATATTCCTCAAATGCTACAAGCAGGTTACTCTTACTCATAACCTAGTTTTGATAAGTCAATTATTTTACCGTCTTTATATAGTTTTGATCCTGTAATAAATGCTGAATTATATACATCACCAATATCAAGGATAAAGGGGACAGTTTCCACCTTTATTTTATTTGTAAATTTAGACAGAAGTGCTTTTACTTCATTTTCTTCTTTTTGAGTAAAAAGAAAAGAGAGCACCTCAACATAGCTTAGTCTGCGAAATAGCGATTTGATGATAATTTTGACTTAAAACTTTGTAGCTATAGGTTCATTGTTAAGATGATAAATAATGATATTTGAATCAAGCAAATATTTCACTATCTATCCCATTCTCTACGCATTTCTTTTTGCCACGCTAAGGGGTCTATTGTGTGTGATGACAAAAGCCCTGCGGTTTTAGAAAAAATATTTGTCCCCTCATCATCTAACGAATCTTTGGAACTATTCAAAAGGTTTAACTTTACCTTGTTCTTCGGTAAATTTTCTAAGAAAAACATAACTTTATCAAAAATATCACTGCTAATATCTAACTGTACACGTTGTGTTTTCATGTGCATATCCTTATATTTATTGATTCTATTATATCACATTAAAAATTAACAATTTTTATAGACTCAAAGTTTAATTATTTTTCTATTGACCTAAAAAGAGGAACCATGTTTTGACAATACCCTTTTCAATCACTTGATTTCTACCTGCTTCTGCGAATAAAGCACTATCTGTGCCACTCCACGGTAAGACTTTATCTTCCCCGTCACACAAATAGTTTTGCCTCTATACTGTACCTCTGGTTCATCAAACTGTTCTCTATTGTCACCCCAGATGATTGCTGTAAATACATGGTCTGGGTATGCTTCGCCTAGGTTTAGAAAAGTGGGTTCTCCATTGCTAGCACTTGCATAGTGGCTACTGGCTACAAGCCCACAAACTGTAGCCTTTTCGCCTATGTGGTTTTGTGCCATATGTGGAGCATACTCAGTAGCAAAAAGTTGCGTAGTTAGTAGTATAGTAAAAATGGTTTTGTATAACATTTTACTTCCCCTTGAGTGATTAGGTTAAAAGTATAGCAAAAGAAATGTCAAAATGTTGTCAAGAAGTTCAGAATAGCCTACAATACACTTTTCTTCAACGCTTCATACACCTCTTTTAACATAACAAAACCTTCCATAGCTAATGTAATGTTTTCAAGCCTTTCTTCTGTCTCAAAAGGGTATTCGTGTGCTAAGATATTACGTATTTCTCTTAGTTTTTCCCATTGCAGTACGCTATCTATAATTTTCATCTTTTCAAGCATATGCAGAATATCAAGCATCGGCTGTTCAAATGTATCTATCTCTTTAAGTTCATAGAGAACTTGTTTAAAAAGTTTTGCACCTATTTTATCCTGTAGTTTTCCAAAATTAAACAAAAAACTATTGACAATACGCGTATTGTCATAGGTATCGAAAAAATGCACGTCGATTTGGGAACTACTTAGTGCGTCATAGTCTATGTTGCATCCCACAAGCATCTTGTCAATATGCTCAAACATCGAGGACAATACTTCCCTCATAACTTGACCCCAGTAGATAGTGCAATCTTATCTATAGCTCTTTTTGTATGTCTATCAAAAACTACATCTATTTTTTGTTCGCCAATGTCATGTTTAAGTCTAGAAAGAAAGTCTATTTTTTTATGTATGAGGTTTTGCAAGTTCTTCGTGCGAATATAAAGGTCTATGTCTCCCCCTCTTCTGCTTTCGTCTACGCGACTGCCAAAAAGGTATATCTCACCTTCGCCAAAGACTTCATGGAAATATTTTTTAATGGCTTTATATTGCTTGGAAGTCAAACGCATATGAAACCTTTTTTGTTTTATTATATCATATTTGATTGGAGACTATTTATCTTCCCTGTGAAATTTTTATCAGCCAAAGTTATATTGTGACACTTCAAGCCTTGATAATCCATAAATATTTTAGGTATACTATTCACATATAATTGATATGGATAGTATACTAAAAGTAGATGAATGAAAATAATCAGATGGAATGAAGAGAAAAATATTATATTAAGAGAGCATAGAGGTGTCTCTTTTGAAGATATTGAAGAAGCTATACTCAATGACCGTTTACATCGTATAGAACTCCATCCTGACCAAGAGAAGTATCCAAATCAAAAAAAGCTCTTTGTGGAGATAGAAGATTGCATCTATGTTGCTCTCTTTGTGGAAAATGATGATGAGATATTTTTCAAAACCATATACCCTAGTAGAAAAGACACCAAGTTAATACTTGGGACAAAAAACAAAAAATAGCTATATTCTTAGAAAGGACTATCATGAAAAAAGAACAAATACTACAAGACCTAAAAAACAGAACAGGCTGAATATGAAGCTATAGATTATGTAGCTGTGGAAAAGCAAGAGGAAGAAATAGCGAACTTTAAAGCTACTGTGCTTGCCAATGTGAAGCAAAAAAAAGCTATCAACATAAGAGCCCTTGAATCTGACATCATGAAGATAAAAAGTAAGGCTCTCTCAAAAGGCATCCCTTATCAGACGCTTATAAACTCTGTGATACACCAATTTGCGAACGACAAGTTACTTGAAGCAAAATAAGTTTCACTAATACACCCTCAACTCATTATAAAGGCTATCCCTCTCCACAGGTGTAAATCCAGAGTTTTTAATAAGTGCTATAAAATCATCTAGATCCATACCATTGGCACTTTTAGCCCCTGCTGCGGATTGGATGGCTTCTTTTTCTATGGTGCCGTCTAAGTCGTTGGCTCCAAACTCTTGGGCTATGAGGGCTAGGTTGATGGTGCTTGTTGCCCAGTAGGCTTTGATATTTGGGATATTGTCTAGGAGTATTCTGGCAATAGCATAGGTTTTGAGTACTTCTTGCCCACTTGGGAAGTTACAGTTTTTTAGGTAATTGTTCTCTTTTTGGTAGACCAGAGGGATAAAGGCATTAAATCCACCTGTTCTATCTTGTAAATCTCTTAGTCTTAACATGTGATCTATGCGATGTGCTCGTGTCTCTACATGACCAAAGAGCATCGTGGCATTAGACTCTTTACCTCTGTTGTGCCACTTTTCGTGGATGTCTAGCCACTGCTCTGAGGTAACTTTCCCTTTACAAAGATATTTTCTGACCTTTTCATCAAAAATCTCTGCTCCGCCACCAGGCATGGAGTCTACGCCGTTTTCTATCATCATGTCTAGTACTTCATCATAGCTATGTCCGTACTCACGCGTGAGGAAGTCTACTTCTGCTGCTGTCATGGATTTGATGTGTACATATGGATGCCTAGCGCGTATCTTTCTAAAGGCACCCATGTACCATTCTACACCATCTTTGGGGTTATGGGCAGAGACGATATGTAGTTCTTTAGCACCATTTTCTATAGATCTTGTGGCTATGTCTAAGATTTGTTCATGAGTTAGTGTGTATTGGTCTGGGTTTTTGCGTGTGGCTGAGTAGGCACAAAATTTACATATATCTGCACAGACATTGGTAGGGTTGATGTGGCGATTGATGTTAAAGTAAGACTTTTTACCATATCTTTTTTGGCGAATCTCATCAGCCAAAGTACCAAGAGTGTATAAGTCAAGCTCATAGAGTGCTTCACCGTCAGCTTGGTCTAGGCGCTCTTTTTTCTCTACTCTTGTTTTCAAGTCCATCAATAAACCCATCTATATGTCCCTGTATATGTATAGTCATTTTTGGGTATTATACCACTAAAACATTAGGGACTATACATATGTCATCACTAAGCCATAAAGTTGAGCAGTTGCTTTATGATAAAGCTACTGATTTTGAAATAGCCAAGGCTATCAAAGAGGACATCAAAATCTATTTTGAAACACTACCTGAACTCTTTTCTCAAACTGGAGGAAAGGATTTTTTACTAAAACATACACGCAAAATAGATGATATAATCAAGCTCGTATACAAAATAACTCTTAGAAATATGTTTGGAGATTATGTGCCTATGAGGCACTCTATACCCATAGCTTTAGCGGCGTTGGGTAGCTATGGAAGAGAGCAGCTCTGCATGCATTCAGACATAGATCTCATGATTGCTTATGAAGATATACCTGGCTATCAGACCAAGGAGCTCATAGAGAAAATGCTCTATATGTTTTGGGATATAGGCATGAAGCTAGGACATAGAGTACATGCTGTCTCAGAGCTTTCAGAAGTCGCCAAATCAGATATCACTATCAAAAGTGCAATACTTGAATCCAGATTTATAGAAGGTTCTAAACTTATATGGACTGGCGTTGAAAATAGAATAACAGAGATACGCAAAGATGAGCCAGAGAAGTTTATCAGAGCAAAACTTCAGGAACAAAAAGAGCTTCATCAAAAGTTTCCACTCTCTATGGAACCAAACTTAAAAGAAGGTGTTGGCGGTTTCAGAAATGCCAATCTAGTATACTGGATAGCAAAACTCCTATATGATGTTCCGCGCATCAAGGAGCTACCTTCAAGCATCATCAATGAATCCGAATACAAGCAATATAGAATCGCTTTAGAGTTTCTATTTCGTGTTCGCTCTGCACTACATCTAACTACAGGCAAAAAAGAGGATAGGCTCAGGCTGGAGAGAATACCAGAAGTTGCTAATCTACTTGGCTACCCCAATACGCCCATTGCCCATATGCGTTTTGCAAAAAAGACGATAGAATACCTAAGGATCATCAATCTGCTAACTAAAGTATGGCTTGAAGAGCTAGTCACAAAACATGTTCCAGATGTTTACAGCGGATATCTTTTTATTGACGCAGAAGAGCATAGTCTCTTTGATCTCATAGTGTTTCTCAATAATAATGCAAAAGAGCAATTTAAACCTCATCCTAGACTTCTCAAGGCATTAATCCATGCCAAGAGACCAGAGAGGCTTACAAAAAAATTATATCTATCTATATCAGATATCTTCTACCAAGATGCATCCTACTCGATCTTAAAAACAATCCATGAAGCAAGACTGCTCAAATATGTCATGCCGCCCATCAAAAAAGTCATAGATCTGCCACAGTTTGATGGCTATCATCAGTTTAGTGTAGACATACACTCTATGTATTGTGTATCTTATTTGGAAAATATAGAAGATCCATTTTTAGCAAAACTATATAGTGGACTAGATAAAAAAGAGAAGTATATTTTAAAAATAGCTACTTTTTTACATGATTGTGGGAAAGGTAGAAAAAAAGATCACGCCCTAGTAGGAGTGTCGCTCTTTAGGATATTTGCAAGCAAAATAGGAATGGACGCAGAGAGAGTAGATATTGGCATCAAGCTCATACAGCACCATGACCTCATGAGTATTACAGCACAAAGGGAAGATCTATACAGCGAAAAAACCATTTTGCAATTTGCCTCTAGGTTCAATACTAAAAAACTGCTCGATATGATATATCTACTCACCTATGCTGATATGAGTGCTGTTGGCAAAGGAGTCTATACTAATTTTACATCAAGGCTTCTAAAAACTCTCTATCAAGAGTCTATCGAAGCACTAAAACACGATAATATTCTCAGCAGTACAGCAAGAAAGCTAAAGAAACTTGATACTCTCAAGAAAAGCAACGCATATGCCAATCTGCCAAAAAAAATACAGAAAAAAATACTCTCTATTCCTTCCAATGAACTATTTATACATAATGATATCCACCAAATACTCTATATTGTCAAAATGACTTTTGGAATGATTGATTTCACATACACTATAGGCAACAAGAGGTTTCTTACTATCGAAATAGTTAGACAAAAATCATTTAATCTCGGATATTTATTATCTAAACTCTCAAGACTCAATGTCGTCAATCTACAGATAGCAAAGCTCTTTGATGATATCAAATATTTTAGAATTGACTTCAATGATGTGATAGATGAAAGTGAAATCCCTATTATCGAAGATATAGTCAAAGAGGCATTTGAAGGCAATCTTAAAAGCAAGCCAGCCAAGCCTATTATTTATAAAGATGAGATAGAGATAGACTGTGAGCACTCTAGAGAATACGGCATCATGAGACTTCGCACTAAAGACCAAAAAGGGCTATTGGCATACATAACACAGCTCTTTGAAACACTGAAAGTTGATATAGCTTCTACCAAAATACATACCAGCAAATATAAAGTCAACGATCTCTTTTTAATCCAGAAAAATGGAAACTTCTGCAATAATACAGAACTAATCATCAAAAAACTAACGGAGTAACTATGTGTGGAATAGTAGGATATATTGGTCATAAGGAGAAAAAAGAGATTCTTCTTGATGGACTGCAAGAATTGGAGTATCGAGGTTATGACTCAGCAGGTATTGCTATCATAGAAGATGGAACTCTTAAACACTTCAAGGAAATTGGAAAACTAGAGAATCTAAGACAAAAAACAAAATCATATACCTCTAATGGCTTCGGAGTAGCCATAGGACACACTAGATGGGCAACACACGGCAAACCTACTGAGCTAAATGCACATCCTCATCTAGGCGAATATAGCTTTATCATACACAATGGCATCATAGAAAATTATCAAGAAATCAAAAATGAACTTACGGCAGAAGGTGTACAGTTTGTCAGCCAGACCGATACTGAGGTAATCGTTCACTCTTTTGAAAACGAAAACCATACCGCCAAAACACCTTTTGAGGCTTTTACAAATACCGTCAAGAAGCTTGAGGGAGCTTATGCAACCCTGCTAGTCACCAAGGCTGCACCTAATACTATATTTTTTGCAAAAAGCAGATCTCCTATGCTGATAGGTTTTGATGGTGATGATGTTTATTTCGCCTCATCTGATTCGCCTGTTATAGGAAAGGCAAATGAGGTTTACTATCTAGAAGATGGTGAATATGGCTATGCAAAAAGTGGAGAAGTAAAGCTTTTTGATGCAAATGGAGAAAGAAAGATATCCAAGCAAGCTCTAGCTACGGATAAGGTGCTTGCCCAAAAAGATGGCTATAGGTTTTTTATGGAAAAAGAGATTTATGAGCAGAGTCGAGTGATGAGTGAGACAATGATGGGAAGGGTTCTGGATAGCGGTATAGATTTTGATGAGTTTGACAAGAGTCTGTTTGATGGAATATACGCCATCAAAATATGTGCTTGTGGAACCAGCTATCACTCTGCCCTAGCAGCCAGTTACTTATTTGAGAGAATTGCAAAGATGCGATGTGATATTGAGATAGCGTCTGAGTTTCGCTACAAAGAGCCATTTTTGACAGACAAGACTCTATTTATCACCGTCTCACAAAGTGGTGAAACGGCAGATACGCTAGAGGCGTTAAAGATGGCGAAAAGAGCAGGACTCAAAAGTCTAAGCATCTGCAATGTAGACAACTCTTCCATAGTCCGTGAGAGTGATGCCGCCATACTCACAAGAGCAGGCATAGAAAAAGGGGTAGCAAGTACCAAAGCATTTGCAACTCAAGCTATGGTGCTATGGATGTTGTCATTATACATAGGTCAACTTCGCAACACAATCCCCAAAGATAAGATAGAAATAGAAATAGATGCCATGCTCCACACACCAAAAGCCCTAGTTGTAGAAGATAAGCTTCATGAACGAATCCATCGTTTATCAAAGAGATATCTTCATGGACATGGATTTTTCTTTATAGGTAGAGATATCTTCTATCCTCTAGCTCTTGAGGGTGCTCTCAAACTCAAAGAGATAAGCTATTTACACGCAGAAGGATACCCTGCTGGGGAGATGAAGCATGGTCCTATAGCCTTGGCAGATAGTGAACTATTCACTATTGCACTCATGCCAAAAACTCTACTCTACGACAAGATGAAATCTAATGTCGAAGAGCTCTCTGCTAGAGATGCTACTATTTTGGCTATCAGCCCAGAGACATTTGAACTAGCAGATGATTTTATACAAACCAAGCACGCCAATCATCCAATGGTGGAGTTTTTTGAGATGATGGTAGTCACGCAACTGCTTGCACTTGAAATTTCTGTGAGGCTTGGTAACGATGTGGACATGCCTAGGAATCTGGCTAAGTCTGTGACTGTTGAGTAGAAATTTAAATGTTAAGAAAAGGGATTCTTACCAAATGGAATGATGATAAAGGTTATGGATTCATTACTCCCGTAGAATCAAAAAAGTCAATTTTTGTACATATTAATGAATTTGAAGATAGGAACATACGACCAACTATCAATAGAGCAGTTATTTTTAATCTTTCTTCAAAGAATGGAAAACCTTGTGCTATAAATGTTCAAATAGATGATAAAAGTTCACTTGTTAGAAAAAAAGGCATTCTTACTAAATGGAATGATAATAAAGGGTATGGCTTCATTACTCCCGTAGGTGAAAGCAAAGAAATATTTATACACATCACTGAATATCAAGGAAGACCTCTATTGGATGATAAACTTTTTTTTACACTCTCAAAAGATAAGAACGATAAAGCTATTGCAACAAATGCAATAAAGTTTCATAAATCAAAATTAACCCATACAGCAAAAGACACAAATACTTTGAGTATTCTATCCATCTTTTCAATAACAATATTTTATCTTATGCTTTTTTACTTTATAAAAGAAGGAATCTTACAAATATATATCATTCCTTACTATCTAATCATTAGCATATTTACATTTTTTATATATTCACAAGATAAAGATTATGCACAAAATGGGAGCTGGAGAGTCTCAGAGAACACATTACATTTATTATCAATATTTGGTGGCTGGTCAGGTGCATTAATTGCCCAAAACAAATTACAACATAAATCAAGTAAAACTGGTTTTCAAATCATTTTTTATCTTACTATATTACTTAATCTATTTCTTTTATTTAAGTTTCGGAAGTCATTTACATAGATGTGATTATATTCCTCGTTGCTGCGATGTCAATCACCCCCCCCTAAACCATATTCAAAACTATCTTCATAGCATCAACAAGTTTTACATAAATCTCATCATCTAAGGCACCTATCTTCTTAATGATACGCGTATCGGAGACTGAGTGTATGTTGAGTGCATCAGCTGTCGAGAGAGTATAAAACAAACTGTGTAAACCCATCTAGAGATGCTAACTCTCCTGATGCTATTTGTCGCTTTAACTCTTCGTGGCTGATTGAACTCATATGTAAATCCTTTTCAATAATCTACTTGATTACTATATCAAATAAATCTATTTGCCAAGGTTTACACAGTTTAAATTACACTCTCGATACTTTGCAAAGACATCTTTTAAACTCACCGTAGAGAGTAGACCTTTATCATAAGTGTCTAATCTAGCTTCTACTTCATCTGCCCAAATGGCTTCTATTTTTTTATCTATAGGATTGAGTGAGGTTAAAATTTTTTCTACCAACTGCAATTTATCAAGTGATTTCAATGGTGATACTTCTAAGAATATCTCTTCTACAACTGACATGCCTATCCTGTTTTGGTTTCTTCAAATATTATAGCATATTTTCAAACCACACTTAACTCGTTGCCACACTATATGTAGAAAATACATACACCAATTATAATCCTAAAAATAAATTTAGTGCTTTACACCCATAAGCTCTATCAACTCTTTTTCTTTAAATAATAGAGTATTGACAACCTCACTGACATTCTTCTTCTGATCTGATGCAAGTTTCATAATAAAACTTTCTATCTCAGGTTCGAGGTATATAGGTAAATTAAACGTTGCATTTTTATTATAGAACTTTCCTCTTACACCTTTTGAAAAGTCGTATTCTTCTTTCATTTTATCATCCTTTTTCATAGATTTTTACTTCATTTTTAGTGGCTTTTCTTGCAGACATGATTCTTATCGTGCAATTGTCTCTGTCTATAGTCACAAAAGTATGTATCACAACTAATGTTCGTGTGACTTCATCTAGTCCTATGGTAAGCCACCGTTCTTCATCTTCACTATGTTCTTCATCAGAAAGAGAGATTGCTTTTTCATCTCTAAATATACTCGAAGCTGTCTCGAAACTAATTTTGTGTTTTTGAAGATTTAACTTTGCTTTAGTCATATCCCATTCAAAATTATAGTTCATTTATTGCCTTAACAAAATTGATATAATTTAGTATATCAAAAAAATCTTAACGCATTTTCTCGTTCAACAGCTCCAGCTGTTGAACTCATATCGGAGTATTCATTATCAACCAATTTATATTCTAAACTCGTTACCACGTTGTACGTGGTAACGCATACACAAATTTTAACAGCCAATCCACCTGCCACAACATACAAAACTCTCACATGTGTTTCAACGCAAAGCATGGGAACAAGATTGACTTTTTTAAGCCTTGCGGCGAACTATTTTTATGTTCAAGTGAATCACATGGTGGGTACAACCCACCCTACGAACGAGATTATGCCTTACTTGGCTGCACCAAAACCTCTAACGGTAAGTGCAAACCTTTTGCCAAACTAGTTATCATAGACAAAGAAAGCCCTACTTTACGGTTAAGTACTTCAGAAACTTTACTTTTGTTACCTATGTAAGGGACTAAGTCTTTTTGCTTTAGGTGCATCTGCTCCATGCGTATTTTGATGGCTTCTATGGGGTCTGGCTCCTCTATAGCCCAAGCTTTTTCTTCATATTTTTCTATGAGCAGTGCTAAGACTTCTAGCTCATCACTTTGTGCTGTACCCAGTTCAGGGTTTAACTCTATAAGTATATCTACTTTATCAAGAGCATTGTCGTAGTCTTTTTCATTATGTATAGGTTTTATACTCATCATATCTCCTCTGCTTTTATTTTGTCATATTGGGCATGTGTGCCTATAAACTTCACTCTAACAATCTTTCGTAAATAATCAATATGGACTATCAATCTATAATCATTACCTTTAATATTGAAAACTACACGATTGTCTCTTAGAAAAGAAGCTGATGCATATACTTTTTTGATGTCGTCAGGTGTTTTCCACTCTGCTTTTCTTGCATCTGAATGCCATACTTCTAGAGCTATCTTGGCTTGTGCATGTTCTTCATAAAACTTCACAAGTGTTCTTTTACTGATTACATTCATAAAGTCAGTATAATACCTATTCCCTTAAAAGGAACTTTAAATTCGTTAACTATGTCTTACTTTAACCCTAAACCATATTCAAAACTATCTTCATAGCTTCGGCAAGTTTTGCATAAACTTCATCATCTAAAACACCTATCTTTTTAATGATACGCGTATCAGAAACGGAACGCATATTGAGAGCATCAGCTGTTGATATTTTGGCTAAGCCATTTTTAGATGTTGGCTCTATAGGTATGAGCCAGCTTTTATTGTTGTGCAAATCCTTGTGTCCTATGAGAGGAACTATGACTTTAAGAGGCAAGATACCTATGTCATCATTACTTACGATGATGCAAGGTCTAGCCTTTTTTGTTTCTGCACCTTTAGTAGGGTTTAAGTCTACTAGATAGATGTCTTTAGTATGCATTTATGTCTTCTTCGAACTCTATGAGTTCTTGTATCTCAGGATTGCTACTATACTCATCTAGCATCATTTTAGCTTCTGCACGGAGTTGTTCGCGTTTCTTTTTGGCTACATACTCAGCTATGGCTGTTTGATAGATGGTATTCATGGACACATGTAATGTCTCTTTGAGTTGAAGGACTTCATTTTTCAATAACTGAGGTAAAACTACTGTAACTTTTGCTAGTGCAACTTTTCCCGCAGATGATTTTTCTTGAACATTCAATACCATAATAATACTCCTTCATTTTTTACCCTATTATATCTAAGGTATAAAACTATGTCAAGTTTTGCTAAGCACTAAGTCTTTTTGTTTATTACCGTAGCAATAACTTAGATACTCAGACGGTTCAACAGCAAATGAAGATATAATAAAGGGCACATCTAATAATATCTACAAAGGATAAATTATGTTACCGAAAAAGATGTTTTTTCCTATTGGTGGCGGTGATGAGCTTGAAGAGAGAATCCGTGGTGCCATGCTTGTTGCAAAATATTTTAATACGCATCTAGAGATACTGGTCTCACAACCAAATATGAACAATGCCATACCCCAAAGCCTTGGTCTCTCTGATGAACTGATGCAAAGACTAGAAGATGTTTGTCGAAACGACTTAGAAGAATATATTTTAGAAAACAAGAAAATACTTGAAAGGTGTGCCACTGAAGCAGGAATTACAATTAGTAAAACAGCGATTGATAACAAAACTACAGCACAGATAAATATCACCTCTGGAAAAAGAAGTCATCTTGTCGCCCAGCAATCAAAGTTTTGTGATATGGTTATAGCAGCTGCCCCTCCAAAAGGAGAAACTACCGCAACATTTGAAGCAGCGGTAATAGAAAGCGGCAAATCTGTTATAGTAATACCTAGGGTTTTAAAAAAGTTCAATACAAACAATATCATCATAGGATGGAACAACTCTCCTCAAGCATCAAGAGCAGTAACAGAAGCTATACCAATCATGAAAAGAGCAAAAAAGGTTCACATAGTAAGCTCAGAACCCTATGTGACTGAAACTCGGCTCAACATAAAAGACCTACAAAATTACCTAAGAATCCATGACATAGATTCTACATTTGAGATAATTAAGACTACCTTGGTGCCTGGCGAAGCATTACTTAAATATGCTACTAATAAAAACTTTGACCTTATCATTGCTGGAGCTTATGGGCATAGGGAGATTAGGGAGCTATTCCTTGGCGGGAGTGCCAAATATATTCTAAAACATACTAGCATTCCAACACTCTTGTCTCACTAGTATTTCTCGCAAGACGGTGTAGAGCTACTCCGTCTTTATCTCTATCAGTTCACTCAGCAATTCGCCAGCCTCCTCCTCATCCATCTCATCAGCTTCTATTTCGATGAGGATATCACGACACTCTTGATGCATCTCCTGCATACCTTCTAGCTCTTCTCTGTCTGCCAGAGAAATGGTTTTTTCTTTTTCTACCATCTGAAAGGTTTCATCAATTGCAGCCTCTAAGTCTTGGATAATCTCATTCTCGAGTAGATTTTTTAGTTGTTCAACTTTTGTCATAAATATCTTGCCTTGTTATAAATTGGATAATTCAGGATAATTGTATACCGACCTGGTATCTATTACGATGAACAAGCGCTGACACCTGGGGGTGTAGTTGGCTGGACTGCTGCATTGTCAACACCTCCATCCGCATTTACTTTCTCTATAAATTTCCATAAAATTAAAGCGGCTTCTTGGTATCGCTTGGCTGTTTCACTATCAGTCTTGAAGTAAGCGACTGGCTGACCTGTATCCCCACCTATTCTCACAGCTGGTTCTATAGGTATACGAGCCAAAAGTTCTGTGCTGAACTCGTCTGCGATAGCCTGTGATGTACCCATCCCAAAAATGTCAGACTCCTCATCACATGAGGGACAGATAAATCCACTCATATTTTCTATCACACCTGCAGTAGGAATATGTAGCTTCTCAAACATATCCAAAGACCTTCTGCTATCATCCAATGAGACTTCTTGTGGCGTTGTTACTGTGATGCCTGCTGTTACAGGAATAGATTGTGCTAGTGTTAGCTGTGCGTCTCCTGTACCTGGTGGCATATCTATCACAAGCACATCCAAGTCTGACCAAAGTATATCTCGAAGCAACTGCTCTATAGCCTTCATCACCATAGCACCTCTCCAGATCAATGACTGCCCGTCTTCCATTAGTGAGCCCATGCTCATTACCTCTACACCGTAGGCTTTCATAGGCTGTACCTTATTGCCTACAATCTCTGGTCTTTGCTCATTGAGCCCCATCATTCTAGGAACATTTGGCCCGTATATGTCTGCGTCCAGAAGTCCAACTTTTTTCCCTTGCATTGCAAGAGAAATTGCCAAATTCACAGATGTTGTTGATTTCCCAACGCCACCTTTTCCTGAACTCACCATTACGAAGTTTTTTACCTGTGGTACTATATTTTTTCCACTCATGGTATTACTCATCTCTCTTGGAGGTTTCGGTGCCTCAACATGCACCTGCACATCAGCAAAGCCAAGTTTCTTAAGCTCGGTAGTCGCATCTGAGACAAGTTGTTGCTTTACTTCATCTGCAGAGGATGTGATATCGATAGCTACAAATACACTGCCCTCTCCTATTTCTACATTTTTCACAAATCCGAATGTCACAATATCTTTTGTAAATCCTGGATATGTAACATTTTTTAATGCTTCTAATACATTTTCGTTTGTCATTTTTGTCCTTATAATAAATGTCGTATCCGTGTTATACCACTCCTATCTTTAAAGCAGGATAAAAAATACTATTGCTAACTGCATAGTAATCAATCAATACTACCAATTTAAAGAGTCTGCCAAGATTAAGAGTGTATAATTCCGTTACAGATTGTTACACTTTAACTTTCATACTTAAAGGATTTGCTTGCAAAATATTACTTTAGTGCTCCTAACTGCTGGTAGTTCATCTCGATTTGGGATGAACGCCAAGAAGCAGTGGCTGTATCAGGCTCAAAAGCCTCTATGGCTTGCAGTTGCGGACAGGTTTCAAAATAGTTTTAATTTTGCAAGAATCATTATTGTGTGTGCAAGAGACGAAATAGAATATATGAAACAGTTTTCAAACTATTATTATGTAACTGGAGGTAACAGTAGACAGGCCTCATTGGCTGCTGCTATAAAACATGTAAAAACATCCTTTGTGCTTGTGAGTGACATCGCTAGATGCTGTGCGGATAAAGAGATGATAGAAAGAGTTATCTCCCAGAAAGAAAATGCTGATTGTGTAGTCCCTGCTTTAAAAGCAACTGACACTCTGTATCTAGATGAAGATCCCATAGACAGAGAAAAGATAAGTATCATACAAACTCCGCAACTAAGCAATACTGAGGTGCTTAAGGATGCATTAAAGTCTGGGCACGAATTTACAGATGAGAGTTCTGCGATTAAAGCATTGGGCAAAAAAGTATTATTTGTTGAGGGGTCTGAAAAAGCACATAAATTGACAAATAAGGATGATCTAAAAAAGCTATCCTGTCTTGAGCCTCCATCTGCTGAAACACTTATAGGATTTGGTATAGATATACACTCTTTTGAAGAAGGCAAAGAGATGAAACTTTGTGGTATTATTATAGACTCCCCTTTTGGATTCAAGGCACATAGTGATGGGGATGTTGCTATACATGCGTTAATTGATGCACTCATAGGAGCTGCTGGTATGGGTGATATTGGTGAGTTGTTCCCAGATACTGATAGTGCCTATGCAGGTGCCGACTCCATCCTGCTACTCCAAAAAGTCATAAAACGCATCAGGGCATTCGGCTTCGAGCTTGTCAATATCGACATGACTATACTTGCCCAAACACCAAGACTGCTACCATATAAAAAACAGATGAAGAACAAACTTGCAGATGTACTAAAAATCCGACTCAACAGAATCAACATCAAAGCTACTACCGCAGAAAAAATGGGTTTTGTCGGAAGAAAAGAAGGAATCACAGTTCATGCTGTTGCTTCACTAAAATATTTTAACTGGAATGAGGTAATATGAAAGTAATTATTGTAGAAAACGAGCTCTATTTGGCACAAAGCATCGCCAATAAACTGGGTGAATATGACTTTGATGTAGAGATTTTCAGCTCTGCAAAAGATGCCATGAGTAGTGATGGAGATATCTATCTGCTTTCTACTTCTCTGCCTGGACAAAACTTTATCCCGCTAATCTCCAAGTATAAAGAAAAAATCATAATCCTCATGGTAAACTATATCAACAATGATACAGTAGGTGAGCCACTAAGACAGGGTGCAAAAGATTATATTGTAAAACCATTTATGATTGAAGAGCTACTAAGGAAAATAGATCACTACAATGAATTTCGAAGACTCCAAGAACAGAATATGTTTTATCAAGATTATCTAGGAAACCTTCTCTCTGAGATAGACCATGAGTGCAATATCGAAAAGCTTCCTTTTTCTATTGTAGTTCAAACCAACTATCTTCGTGCTGTTGACAAATTAGCAATCGAAGTAGCTATGGTTGAAAACTGCTCTTTGGTATTTATATCACTAGAGGAATCGGGATGGAACCAAAAGTTACAGGCATTAAACCAAAATAATATGGGCTATATTACTCATCTAGAAAAACTGAAAAAGGGTGACCGAGAAGGGCTATTTAAAGAACTTGAAGGAAAACGATTTATACTTACTTGCACTTCTGAGGCCATAGAAGTTCCCTTTGAGACCATAACTGTCAACTCAAGCAGCAAGCTTTATGATCAAAATGATGTACTTACTATAGATGAGTATGTGCAATATATAGTCAAAAACTTTCAGTATAAATTTCCAGATACTGAGCTTTCAAAAAAACTAGGAATTTCACGAAAGAGCTTATGGGAAAAAAGGAAAAAATATGACCTCTTCAAAAAGAAATAAAACCCTCCATATCGATACCGAAGCACTCTCTACTCTAGCACTTGTGCAAGAGGGGCTTTTGCACCCAGTTACAGGACTCATGGGCAAGAATGAAGCGGAAAATGTAGATAGTACGAAGTTCTATAAAGGTATACCCTTTCCATTTTCCTTTATACTTGCTCCTAGTGGAAACAAAAATACAAAAGTTCTTAAAGCAGCTGAAAAAGATGAAGAACTTGATCTGCTCTGTAATGGTAATAGCGTAGGCAAGATTATAGTAGATGAAACCTTCAAAATAAACCCACAAGATAGGCTGCGTCAGGTCTATGGCACTACAGATTTATCTCACCCTGGTGTTAAAAATACTCTAGCCAGAATGGGTGCCATTGCCATATCAGGCAAGTATTATGTTGAATATCCTTTAATGGCGGGAAACAAAAAACGCATAGAAAGCATGAGGCAAAAAACAGGTGCCAAGAAAATATCTTCTATGGTTCTTTCCGCCAATCCTCTCAATCGCGTCCACGAAAGAATGATTCGTAGAATACTTGAAGAGAATGATCTTTTAATTATATTCTTGAGAAAACCATTTAACGAAGATGGACTATCATATGACATCAGATATAAGACACTCAAGATATTTATCGATATTTTCGTCTCTAAGAACAAAATATTAATAATACCTTTTGAAAATACTTATATATTTGCTGGCTTTAATGAGCTTATTCTTGATGCACTACTTGCTTGCAATTATGGTTGTGATCAACTAGTCATCGGTGAAAACCATGGAGGGCTTGGACTCTACTATGACAAAAATGTACTCAACTCTATCTTTGATGAATGCAAAAATATTGATATTGATATCAAAATCATAGATGCCTATGTCTATTGTGATATATGTAAGACTCTTGTCAATACTAAAACCTGTCCACATGGACAGCATCACCATGTGCACTATCACTCTGATTCTATTTTGCAACTTATTATGGCTGGTCTAGTGCCACCTGCGATACTAGTCAGGAAAGAAATATCTGCCAATATCTTAGCATCTATATTTCCAAATAGATTTAAAAACCTTCAGGAACTATACTATGCTCTTATGCCTGGCACAGGACTCATAGAACAGCAGAGTGAAGAACAATTTTATGCCAATCTTATCAAACTACATAGCACTAGCTCGCTCACATAAAGGATAGACAAAATGAATATACAAAAACTTTTTCTTACTTTTTTTGGTGTTGGACTCAGCCCTAAAGCACCTGGAACCATGGGCTCTCTAGCTGCACTGCCTGTTGGTCTTTTGGTATTGTATTACTTAGGTGCAGAAACTCTCTTTCTTATCACTATTGTTGTTAGCATAGTTGCTATTTTTGAGATCAATAAGTATGAAAAGGCAACTGGCACTCACGACAATCAACAGATAGTTATTGATGAGGCAGTTGGCATGTGGCTCTCTCTGATAATAGCAATATCAGCAGCATCTCAACTTTCATACCCATATGCTGAGCTCTCTGCTATAGTGTTGAGCTTTGTTTTTTTTAGACTATTTGACATATGGAAGCCATCTACTATAGGAAAGATTGACCGAGATGTTAGTGGAGGTCTTGGAGTGATGGGAGACGATATACTTGCAGGCATAGCAGGAGGACTACTGAGTGCCATTATCTTATTGGGCATCGATAAGATCTGGTCTTATCTTATTACCGCACCAATTAACATACTTCATGTTTGAGAGAACAAGAAGAGGTGAGATGTGAGTAGATAAATCC
>JAAXPZ010000014.1 GCA_012329065.1 Sulfurovum sp.
CTATAGCAAAGGCATATAAACAAGGCTATTCTCAGCATATGATTGCTAAAGTGTTAGGACTCAATCAGGCAACTGTGCAGAGGATAATTAAAAGGACTAGAGTATAGCATTAGCATTTTTAGCATTAGCATCACCTGACCCCTATTTTTTTATTTTTTTTTGACCCCTATTTTTTCTATTTTTCTATTTTTTCATCACTATGCTCATTCTTATTTGCACCTACCTTATTTGTTGCTTCTACTTCCATAAGTTGTTCTGTCATCCACTTGAGCATAGCCAGCATTGGATCTTCTTCCAGGATGAAGTCCGTCATTACCCTTTTAAATAATTCTCTTTCGTCAATTTTCATTTTATTCTCCAATATTTTCTATTGGAAGATTAGCATATTTGAAAATTGCGAACTTTATTTTACACTATCGCATCCTAAACTTATGCAGAGTGAGAAGATGATGTTTGAAAAGATAAACTATATCCATCAAAACCCTGTTGAAAGAGGTTATATTGATGAGGCTGAGCACTGGAGGTATTCTAGTGCTAGAGATTATCAAGGTATTGACAGATTGCTAGAGGTAGAGAGATTATTGTGAGTTTTGGTACCGATATGCATTCCACAGCTGGAGCTGTGGAACGAGTAAAGGGGAGTCAGGGGATGCTAATGCTACATCCTCATCCTCTTAATGATCCTCTGTACCGTTGCCTGATTTAGTCCCAATACTTTAGTAATCATATCCTATAAATAGCCTTGTTTGTCAACGATGTACAGATCCATCTTTTTTAGATATAATTCGCACAATATAGACATAAGGGCAAGAATGAATTATGATGTGATAGTCATCGGTGGTGGGCATGCTGGCATAGAGGCTTGTTTGGCATCAGCTAGAATGGGGGCTAGTACACTTCTGATCACCATATTGGTAGAGCAGATAGGAGCAAGCTCGTGCAATCCTGCTATTGGTGGTTTGGCAAAAGGGCATTTAGTCAAAGAGCTTGATGCTTTGGGCGGTGAAATGGGATTGTGTACAGATGCTACAGGCATACAGTTTCGTACTCTCAATGCCTCCAAAGGTCCAGCAGTCAGAGGTTCAAGAGCCCAGATTGATATGGATGCCTATAGAATATATATGAGGAATGTGGTTTTAAATACCCCCAATCTGGATGTCAAACAAGAAATTGCAGAAGAGTTATTGATAGAGGACGGCTGTGTCATAGGTGTTGCTACGCAGTTGGGCGATAAGTATAGTGCCTCTAAAGTTATCATCACTGTTGGTACTTTTCTTAATGGCATGATTCATATTGGTGACAAGCAGCAAGAAGCAGGTAGGCAGGGGGAGATGCCATCAGTCGAGCTTGCTCAATCTCTGAGAGGTTTGGGTTTTGAGATGGGCAGGCTCAAGACAGGTACTTGTGCCAGAATAGATGTGAGTAGTGTAGATGTTTCTGAGATGGAGTCACAGCCTGGAGATGAGCCACCTATACCATTTTCTTTTCGTACAGATAGATCCACTTTTAGCCCCAAGCAGTTACCATGCTATATCACTTATACCAATGAGCAAACTCATCAAATCATAGAAAGTAACTTCGACAGGGCTCCACTTTTTTCTGGTCAGATAGAAGGTGTGGGTCCTAGGTATTGTCCGAGTATAGAAGATAAGGTCAGTCGTTTTAGGGATCGTCCGAGGCATCAGATATTTGTAGAGCCTCAGACTATGGATGCGACAGAGTACTATATTAATGGTATGAGTACTTCATTGCCAACAGACATTCAACTTGAAATGATCCGATCTGTAAAAGGGATGGAGCAGGCAAAAATTGTAAGGTACGGCTATGCCATAGAGTATGATTATATGCAGCCAACAGAGCTCAAACATACGCTAGAGACCAAGAAGGTATCTGGTTTGTATTGTGCTGGACAGATCAATGGCACTACTGGCTATGAAGAGGCGGCTGCACAAGGGCTTATGGCGGGTATTAATGCTGTAAAAAGCTTAGAAGATGAAGAGCCTTTTGTGCTTGGACGAGATGAAGCCTATATCGGGGTGATGATAGATGACCTTGTAACCAAGGGCACTAGCGAGCCATATAGGATGTTTACTAGCCGTGCTGAATATCGCTTGTTGTTGCGAGAGGACAATGCAGACATGAGGCTCAGTCACTATGGACATATGCTTGGACTACTTGATGATGAGTATATAGTAAAAGTCCAACAGAAAAAAGCAGACATCGAAGAGGTGCTAGCTTTTTTGAAAGAGAATTTTGTTACCCCAACCAAAGAGTTTTTATCTCAGTTAGAGTCTATGGGTGCAGATAAGATAAATGATAAAACCTATTGGATAGATGTGATAGGTCGTGGTGATTTTGACCGCAACAAGCTTGTAGGAGTCTTACCAGAGTTTGATAAATATTCTGATGAGGTGATAGAACAGATACTTATCGAGGCAAAGTACAGCAGATATATAGAGAAGCAGCAAAAGCAGATCATGCAGATGGAAGATATGCTCAAGATCAAAATTCCTGATTCATTTAACTATTCCAATATTTCAGGACTAAGCAATGAGATTGTCGAGAAGCTAGCCAAAGCAACCCCACCCACACTTTTTGCAGCATCTCGGATATCGGGCATTACTCCTGCCTCACTTGAGATCATTCATGTTTATATCAAAATGCGTCAAAAGGGAAAACTATGACATATATATATGCGTACAGTAATCACAAGTACGGTCTTGATAGGCTAAGGCGTATGTCAGTTTTATATCAAGAGTTGCAGTCTAAAGGTGAAGAAGTGGAGATGCTGACTAATGACTTTAGGGCAGTATCTGCTATCAGAGAGTATGGTGTGCCAGCCTGTACCACTATAGAGAGTATTTGGGATATAGATATGGTTGCCCCTCAGGGTGCAGAGTATCTTATTATCGATACGCCAGAAGATGATGCTGGTAAACTGGAAGAGTATGTTGCTCTGTTTAGGAAAGTTTCGAAAGTAGCTAATTCGTGTGATGAGTCTAGTAGGTATGGTGAAGAAATTCTTGATGTCGATCCGATGGTAGATAGTTATTTTAGTAAAGAGAATAATGCTCCAAAAGAGGATCGTTGCCTCTTTTTCTATGGAGATAGCGATCATGAGAAGTGGCTTTCTAAAAACTTAGATAAGCTTTCAGATCTAAACTGTGAACTTTTGCTGGGGGAGTATTTCTTTTTGGGTTATGAAGATGAGCTTAAGAGTGTTTTTTCGACGATTCATGATGCAGATGAATATAGAGATATTGTAGCTACAAGTAGTAAAGTTATTACATTTTCGCTACAGTGTGCGTATGAAGCAAATACAGCTGGTGCTAGAGTAGTGTATGTTTGCGGTGAAGTGGAAGAGTGTGCACTTGAGAAGCTTAGAGAATTTGGTATTTTATGGAAAAGAGATTTAGAAGATATTACAGATTAGCAAAAAGCTGAATTATATAAATTGTTATAGATAAGTAACATTTCTCTACACAAAAGTATAAAAATTAATAGATTATATTGATAGATGCCTTGCCTCAATCCCCTTTAACGGGAATTGCTCTATAATTACAAAATAAATTCTAAAAGGAGGGATAGCTATGAGTGATAGACGACAGTTTATAACTGGTGCTGGACTTGCTGCGTTTACTGGATTGGGTGCAATTGGAGCACTTTATGCAGCTAAGCGAAGTTGGGATCCATTACCAAGTGTGGCAGCATCAGGTTTTACGATCGTAGATTTGAGTGTAGCCAAGGAGAATCAGTTGGTTGTGGAGAAGTGGAGAGGAAAACCTATTTTTATCTTGAAGAAATCTGTAGATATGAAAAAGGACAAGAGGGACATTGTGGTAAACGGAGAGAATTTTCATATATCCATAGGACTCTGCACACACCTAGGCTGTATCCCGTCTTACAGACCAGAGAAGAAGAATTTTCTTTGCGCCTGTCACGGCGGAGAATTTGATGCAAGTGGTAATGTAACAAAAGCTCCACCTCCCAGCCCGCTCGTAATACCACCATTCAAACTAGATGGCACAAAGCTTGTGCTTGGTGAAGAAGGTTCTGAGTATAAAAAACTCAAGGACGCTGACTTGATAGCGTAAGGAGGAGTTATGGCACATTTTAAAAAAGCAAAGAATTTAAATGAGTGGATGGATCAACGACTTGCAGTCAATACGCTAAAGAGAGTAATGCAGAGTGAGTACTGGATCCCTAAAAATATCAACTTCCTCTGGGCTATGGGTATGGTACTTGCAGCAACTTTCGGTATTTTGATAGTGAGTGGTATATTCTTACTTATGTACTATATTCCAGATACCAAACAAGCATTTGACTCTGTCAACTATACCATCATGACAGAGGTTGGCTATGGTTGGCTGTGGAGACATATACACGGCATAGGCGCTTCGCTGGTATTTCTTATTATATATATTCATATGTTTACGGGTATATATTATGGATCATACAAAAGAGGTCGGGAGCTTATTTGGCTTTCTGGTATGCTTTTGTTTGTTCTTTTTTCAGCAGAAGCCTTTTCTGGATATATGCTTCCTTGGGGACAAATGAGCTATTGGGCAGGTATGGTTATCACTAGCCTATTTGAGGGCTTTTCTCCTGATCTTATGGGCGGTGCACTCAATGCACCTGGTCTAGTAGAATGGATTCGTGGAGATTATGTACCTGGACAAGCATTTTTAGGTAGATTTTTTATGCTACATGTATTTTTGTTGCCATTGGTGATTATCGCAGTGATAGTTTTGCATTTTGGAACTCTTAGGATTCCTCATGTGAACAATCAAGACGGCGAAGACATTGACTATGAAGAGTCAGCAGCATTATGGAAAGCAGGAAGAAAAAAAGAGTCAAAAATCATTCCATTCTCACCAGTATTTTTGAGTAAAGATCTTTTTGTCATGGGTGTTTATTTTACCCTGTTTTTCTATCTAGTATTCTACAACTTCTCCTTCGCTATGGATCCAGTAAACTTCGATCCAGCAGATGGACTCAAGACTCCAGCACATATTTACCCAGAGTGGTACTTCCTTTGGAGTTATGAGATACTAAGACCATTTCCTAAGGATCTTGGGTTACTTGCGTTTATATTTGCACAGGGTATATTCTTTGCTTTACCGTTCTTGGATAGAAGTCCAGTAGTGGCACCAGCAAACAGGCGAGGGCTGTTCCATATCTGGTTCTGGGTACTTCTGATAGATGTGATTATATTGACCTTTATGGGTAAATTGCCACCTGAGGGCATATGGAATGATATTGGATTCTGGGCGGCAATTGTATTCTTTGCACTATGGATAGCATTGCCAATCATAACTATTTTAGAGAGTAAAAAAGTAGGGGGAAAATAATGAAAGAGTTAAAAATATTTGCAGTAGTGGCAGCTTTTTCATTGATCCTCTACTGGGGTGTTGAGCCATTTGCTCACTCCCAAATGCACAAACATGTCGATGGGCATGGTCTGGTATATGATGGCAAAGCTGACACTGATGAAGTGAAAACTAAACTTAAAGAATTATCAGAAGAGCCAAAAAAGCTAAAAGAAATCATATCTGAACTAGAAAAGAAATTGGTTGAAAATAAAGATATAAATAAAACTGAAGTAGAAGAAATGATTAAGTCTTCTAAGGCGAAACTTGCTAAGATTCCAGAAGAAATTGCAAAAAATAATAAGTTGCTGACCAAGAAAAAAGATTTTTGGGCAGAAGTTCATAAAATAACTAAATTAAAAGGCAATCCCACAGTAGGAGAGGGCGGGTATGCTATGTGTATGGGCTGTCATATGGAAGGTGCACCCAACATGGGTGGAGCCATACCACCACCACTGGATCACGCTGGTGCAATATATGACAAAAATTACCTCATAGCACTGATAAAAGACCCAGCCATGGCAATGAATACAGATCATAAGTTTGCTGACACTATGATGCACCCTATGGGATCAGTCAAATCTATGTTCGTTGATGGTCAAGCCATTGCTGATGTTGTAGCCTATATAGCAAAAGAAAAGGCAAAAGAGCCAACACCTAAAATTGCCTATCAAGAGGCATGTATGCGTTGTCATGCCAACAGATACGGCAAATTGACTCAACTTGGAGAGATTCCAAAGTTCAAGACTGATATCATGACAGGTCACAGTATCGCAGAGTATGACTACAAGAAAAAGGTAGCCCAAGAGCAGGTGCTTGTATCTGCATATATGGGCAAACTTCCTCCTGATCTATCGATTATATACAGGGCAAGAAGTGAAAGTTTCTTAGAGACGCTTATGGAAAATCCTCAGAGCCAGCTGGCTGGCACAGCGATGCCTAGAGTAGGACTAAACAAGCAAGGCATGGAAAAAGTCATGACTTACCTGCAGCAAACAGGAGATCCAAGCAAGCCAAAAAGAGAAGCATTGGGACCTTGGGTTATCGGGTTCTTCATTATATTCACGATATTAGCGTTCCTATGGAAGCAAGCACACTGGAGAGACCTCCACTAATCTTTCGTAGTATTATACTGCATCTTTGACCAAGCGGCTTCGTTCCGTTCGGTCATATGCATTAGAAGTACCCTATCTTTTCATCATCCCTTTATTATTTTTATTTCGATACTCTAGTATTATATGCATAAATGAGAATTATTATGCTTGTAGACAATGGATATAAGAGAGAGAAACAAACAGATACTCAAAGCCATAAAAAAGGATATTCTCAGCATAGGATTGTAAAGTATTGGGTGTATCATAATCTGCAGTGTATGGGATGTTGAAGAGGAGCAGGTTGTGAGTTATCATTAGCACCTGACACATAAACTTTAATCTCGCACCTTAACCCTTTCTCATATTTTGACATTTATATATGAATGTGGTATAATCTAGCTATGGCAGACATAGATGAGATTAAAGAAGAAATAGGTGCTATTAAGACTTACTTAGGGTTTATAGTTGCTTTTATTATTACACTAGGTGCAGGCACTTCAAAAGTATTTTTAGATAATTCATCTGAATTTCTGCTTGTGCTAGGTGCCATAAGTATCGTAGTATTTACACTCATGTTTGCATTTTTAGTAAATCTAATGCACAAGAAAATAAAATCATTAAAGGATAAATGATGACAGTTATGGCAGTATTAATTACCATCGCAACGGTATCAGTGTTAGTTTCTATGGCTTATGGAGCTTATCAGCTAAGCCTGTAATTAGAAAGGGTCAATGTTGGCATTAAATAAATGTTTAGTCCTAAAATCTCATGGAGTTAGCTATAATTTCCTAAAAGGAGTAGATTTATGGGAAATATACAACACGCAAATGCCAAGACAACGCCACGAATTAGAAAAGAAATACAAGAGTCTGAAGAGACAATC
>JAAXPZ010000067.1 GCA_012329065.1 Sulfurovum sp.
TATAAATGATGATAGCCAGCAGATTAAATACCAGATAACTACAGCCAGCAAAAGACATATGGCAAGAGTGGCGTATATGCACCCTATAGAAGACCCAAGTATTCAAAATATTGTAACACAGTTCATTAAATATGAGGTGGGAAGTGAAGAGGCTGTGGCAGCACTTTTGGCAGGTACGCTACTAGGCGACACAAAGTTACCTGATTCTGCCAGAGAGCTGTTAGATGATCTTGATATTGGAAACTTGAGTGCAGAGAGTAATATTGGCGAGGAAGAGCTTGAAGAACTAAATGCTTCACTAAAGAGAAAAAATGGGTTCTCTCTAGTGGTAGGTCCAGATCTTTATGCTCACCCAAGAGCAGAAAATATAGCAAAACTATTGGCATTGATTGAGAGATATACAGATTTTTCTTTGCTTATTGTGCCTCCATCTACCAATACCTTGGGAGTGTCTCTAATATGTGATTTAGATGATAGTATAGAGGGTCAAACGCTTGGCTACAACGCTAAGGCAGATTTTGTATTGAGTTGTTGCGGAAAGGGCGACCTAGATATGCCTGCACTAAATCAGCAAGAAGGTACATTTACAACACTAGACAAAAAAGCTGTCCCTACTAATGCGGCAGTCTCTTATGATGGTTTTGTCTTAAATGATATAGCCAATGAGTTGGGCATGAGAGCTGAGCACACTATCGACTACACTGTGCACTTACCTCAGGAAAAAGGCTACAAATCAGAAGAGTTTGATAGCCTACCAGACTATTTTGATAAGCTTGGCATGGAGTGCAGGGGCTATCTTCTAAATACTGTGGATGTACAAAGCAGTTTGGAAATAGAAGAAATAGCAGAAATGGATGAATATGATGGTGTTGTGGTCTATAATTGCGATAGCAATAAAGTTGTAGCTAATCATGTCAGGGCTATTGACAAAAAAGAAAAACATCCAGTCCTTGCAGGCTCAAAGCAGTTTGCTCTAGCAGCGAAGCTTAAAGATGGCCAGCTGATAGAGTTTGTGATTGACGGCGTAACATTGAGACGAGTATTTAAAATTGATGAAGCAATGAAAGGAACAATAGCCATAAATCCTCTGTTTGATGCGAGGAAAAATGCTGCTTTATTGTCTTCTTATAGATTTAGTAAGTTAATGTTTCAAATAGTGAAGGATTAGTATGGACAATATTAAGATTACTATAGACGGCAGAAAATGCCTAACCCAAGAAGGGGAATCAATCTTAAATGCTGCTAGAGCAAATGATATGTTTATTCCAGCGATTTGCTATCTCACTAGGTGTTCCCCCACTCTGGCATGTCGTATATGTCTTGTTGAGGTAGATGGGAAACGAGTCTATTCCTGTAATGCCAAGGTCAAGGATGGTATGGAGGTGATTACAAAAAATGAAGAGATTCTCGAAGAGAGAAGAGCTATCATGGAAGTTTATGATGTCAATCATCCTCTTCAGTGTGGTGTCTGCGATCAGAGTGGAGAGTGTGAGCTTCAAAACTATACTCTGGAGCTTGGTGTTGATTCTCAGTCTTATGCTATCCCTGATACAAAAAGAGAGAGCGTAAACTGGAGTTCTGTTCTTCATTATGATCCAGGCCTGTGTATCGTATGTGAGAGATGTGTAACAGTCTGTAAAGACATGGTGGGAGATGCTGCTATTACTACTGGGCCAAGAGGTGGAGCAAAGCTTGGAAAAGAGGCAAAAGAGAGTATGCCAAAAGATGCATACGCCATGTGGAACAAGCTTCAAAAATCTGTAATCATACCTAGCAATGGCACAGATCAGACCAACTGCAGTGACTGTGGTGAGTGTATAGCAGTCTGTCCAGTAGGTGCACTTGTCAGTAGAGACTTCCAGTACACAACCAATGCGTGGGATCTAACAAGAGTACCAGCTGTATCAGCACACTCTAGTGATGGGTTCCAGATATATTATGAGGTCAAGCCAACTTCAATATCAGATAGAATGGAAAAAATATATAGGGTTACTAATGAGTGGAACTACACTTCACTTGATGGTGCAGCTAGGTTTGCTTATGATTTTGAGAACAGAGGTGTCGTAAAAGATACAGAAGCTTTTGCTAAAGCAGTAGAAGCTTTCAAAAAAGCTGAAACTATTAGATTTAATTCTATAATCAGCAACGAAGAAGCACTCATGCTTCAGAGACTCAAAGAAAAGACAGGGGTCAAGCTTTACAACTCTGAAGTGCGTGCTTATCAGAAGTTTCTTGTAGCATATACAGTAGCTAGCGGCAACTCCCTCTATACTAGCGACAATGATAAAATCATGAGAGAAAGTGATTTTGTTGTCTCTGTGGGTGTACATTTGAGAAATGATGCACCAGGCAGTAAACATGCTTTTAACAATATCCAGAAGATGAATAAAGGAGCTGGTTTATACTTCCATCCAATTGGAGATACTCTGGTGCCTACTTTTGGTAAAACTGTTACTACTTTTACCCATAAGGTTGGACTAGAAGAGGTCGCACTTTATCTAGTTTTAGAGCTCTTTGCAGATAAAGAAAAACTACCAGCCAAAACCAAGAGTTATCTTGAGAGTTTTAATTCCATTCAAAAGAAAACTATTAAAGAGAAGGTAATGCAAGAAGTTACCGAAACAATAGTAGACGAGGAGACTGGAGAGAGCAAGGAGATAGCAAAAAAAGTATCTCAAATGCTTGAAAAAGAGATTGAAATTACACACAATAGACTTGTAGAGCTTCTTGGTAAGGATAGTGAAGAGTTCAGCGAGGTTTTTGAGAAAATGATTAAAAAGAAAGAGAGATTTTCTTTGATGATTGGTGAAGATTTATATTATCATGAAAAAGCAGAAAACCTTGCTAGGCTTGTAGCACTCATAGAACAGACATGTAGTTTTGATATATTGATCATCCCGCCCAAGTCAAACGCACTTGGTGTGGCACAGATTTGTGAGTTAGATGACCAGTCATCAGGCTACACAATAGGATATAATGAAAATGGCGACTTTAGATTATCTGCATTAGGTGATGGTGATTTGGATATGCCAGCCTTCAACCAGCAAGAGGGCACATTTACTACGCTTGGCAAAAGGATTGTTCCTACTAATGCAGCTCTTCCTTATGAGGGCTATGAGCTTAATGATTTGATGAGAGAGCTCATGGATGTAGAAGAGGAGACTGTTGATTGGACAGTTCATCTTCCAGCAGATAAAGGATATAGAGCAATTGCATTTGATGATTTGACCAATAGTTATGACAATGATGGAAGCGACAATAGGGGATATCTATTAGACATAAGTAGTAAAGGCGTAGAGTTTTCAGAGGTAGATAAGTTTGATGAGAGTGCAGCCCTTGAGGGTGATATAGCCTATAGATGTAACCCCTGTAGACAGTTTAATGACTTTACTGACAAGGCACATCAAATTTCTGAAGCTTTTGCTTTATATGCAAGTCCCTCCAGAGTAGAACAACTCGGAGATAGTGTTGAGATAGAGATTGGAGAGAAGACATGGGAGCTTCAGGTGATTAAGGATGACAAGATGGAGGGAGATATCGTCTGTATCCCTGATTTTAGAAGTAGAGAAGACACCTATGGTGCATTTGGCGATAGCCGATATAGAAAAGTAACAATAAGAAAGGGCTAACATGGAAACAACAATGATACATGAAGTAACTTGGGTTGGCGTAGCGATTAAGGCTTTGATTGCTATGCTAATCGTTTCTGCGGTTGCGGGATTTGGTACATATATAGAGCGAAAAGTTTTAGCATGGATGCAAAGGCGACCAGGGCCATCACATGTAGGGCCTTTTGGATTACTTCAGTTGGCGGCAGACGGCATTAAGCTTTTTACCAAAGAGGACTTTATTCCACAGTATTCTAATCGACTGATATTTTCTATCGCACCTGTCATTACGGCGGCTACTGCGTTTATTGCTTTGGCAGCGGTACCTATTTTCCCAGATTTTACTTTCCCAGAATGGATACCTCTTTTAGGCGGTGTGTTTGTCCCCTCAATCGCTGCTGATATAGATGTGGGGTTACTCTTTATTCTAGGGGCAATGGCGGCAGGTCTTTATGGACCTCTATTGGCTGGTATGTCTCAGCAGAACAAATGGGGTATAATAGGAGCTGCTAGAACAGCAGTGCAGTTTCTTAGCTATGAGGTTGTAACGGGCTTATCTATGTTGGCACCGATTATGCTAGTGGGCTCCCTCTCTTTGGTGGATTTTAACAACTATCAGACTGGAGGCATAGCCTCATGGATGATTTGGCAACAACCTTTGGCATTTGTGCTATTTTTGATTGCAGGTTTTGCGGAGACCAATCGTACACCTTTTGACCTGCTTGAGCACGAGGCAGAGATTATTTCTGGATTTGTGACTGAGTATAGTGGTCTTAGATGGGGCTTGTTTTTTGTTGGAGAGTATGCTAATATGATCACAATCGCTGTACTGGCTTCTGTGATTTTCATGGGAGGCTATAGTGACTTTATGTTGATTCCAGGCTGGCTGATGATGGGTCTCAAGGTCACCTTCTTTTTCTTTTTGATGTTATGGGTGAGAGCTTCATGGCCACATGTTAGACCAGATCAGCTAATGTGGCTAAGTTGGAAAGTGTTAATGCCTTTGGCACTATTAAATGTTGTCATTACTGGTATTGTAGTGATGGTCACGGCATAAGGAGCATAAATGAGTTTAGAACAATTTAAAAATAGAAATATAGGTGAGCAAAACTATAAGATGCTGGATATAGAGCACAGACCTGAGAAAAGTTGGGATCGCTTCAAACAAGCCTTTGGGAGATCGATAAAGATAGAGTTGTTTATAGGGCTAGCAGTGACATTTGGAATCATGATAAGAACACTTTTCAGAGGAGAAACGCATACAATTCGATATCCTTTTGAGAAAATACCCATATCGAGAAGATATCGTGCAATTCATGAGATGAAGAGACTTTTGGAGAGCGGCAACTACAGATGTATTGGTTGTGGTCTCTGCGAGAAAATTTGTATCTCAAAATGTATCGCTATGGATACAAGGTATGATGAAAATCAACGAAAAGAAGTTAGTGAATATACAATTAACTTCGGAAGATGTATCTTTTGCGGATATTGTGCTGAGGTATGTCCAGAGCTTGCTATTGTGCATGGAGATAGATATGAGACAGCTTCTGAACAGAGAGCTAGCTTTGCACTTTTTGAAGATATGTTAACACCGATTGACAAGCTGAAGTCTCAAAAAGAGTATCCTGGATTTGGAGCAGTCTCTCCAAATGCGGATGATAATATTAAAAAAACGCCACTAGCGTACTAGGGAAAACAGATGACAACATTCGCTTTTTATTTTTTTGCCACACTTATAACACTCCTTTTTCTGGTGACAGTTCTGAGTAGAAATGTTCTATATGCTATGACAGCACTTGCAGCTGGTATGGTATTGATATCAGGACTCTTTTTTATGCTTGACGCAGCTTTTCTTGGTGCAGTTCAGTTGGTCGTATATGTGGGTGCTGTGATGGCACTGTATTCATTTGCAATGATGTTTTTTGATGCCAACAAAGATATCAAAGAGAGAAATGGAAGTGCTGTTACAGTTTTCTTGCTTGGTGGAGCGATTGCAGTCATGCTGGTGGTTATATTTACAGCACCACTTATTGGGCAGGGAGTGGCATCCTTGTATCCACCTGCAGAGGGAGCAACAAATCCTCAGGCAGTAGGTTTGGTTTTATTTACCAAATATCTTGTGCCATTTGAAGTGGCAGCAGTTATGCTTCTAGTTGCTATGATATCAGGCATTATACTAGCTGGTAAAAAGATGGACTTTAGTCTTTCTGTTGTAGAAGCCACGAAGAGCATAGATAGCAAGACTATAGACAATATGGACAATACAGAAAAAAAGGGGGACAAATGATAGGACTTAGTCACTATTTGGTACTTTCTGCCATTTTATTCTCTATAGGATTGGTTGGGGTGCTAAGGAGAAAAAATTTACTGATGTTATTTTTTGCAACAGAGATAATGCTTAATGCAGCAAATGTAGCATTTGCGGCAATTTCGTACCACTATAATGATCTTTCTGGGCAGATGTTTGCATTTTTTGTTGTTGCAGTAGCGGCGAGTGAGATTGCTGTAGGTCTTGGCTTGCTAGTGATACTTTATAAAAAGTATGGCACGCTTGATCTAGATGAATTCACAGTGATGAGGGGGTAGGGGTGGAAAATTTACTGTATATAGCACTTTTTTCTCCACTGGTTGGATCACTATTTGCGGCACTTTTTGCAATGAGTCCAAAAAATATCATTACAGGTATTGTTACTTCTGCACTACTGCTCATATCATTTATAGCTTCTGCTATACTCTTCGAGCATGTAATGACTGTAGGGGCAGTGCATGTCACTATGATGGATTGGATTATGGCAGGAGACATGTTGATACCATTTGGTTTTTTGGTAGACCAAATATCCGTGACTATGATGGTAGTTGTTACGCTGGTCTCCACAGTCGTGCATATTTATTCGATCGGATACATGGATCACGATAAAAGTTTCAACCGATTTTTCTCATACCTATCCGCATTTGTATTTTCTATGATGGTTTTGGTGATGAGTGACAATTTTTTAGGACTCTTCATTGGCTGGGAGGGTGTGGGTGTTTGCTCATGGCTACTCATCGGTTTTTGGTACCACAAAGAAGATGTTAGTAGAGATGTCAATCCTTCCATCTCTCCATCATGGGCAGCAAATGAAGCATTTATTATGAACCGTATTGCTGACCTTGGTATGCTGATTGGAATTTTTATCCTTTACTGGAATACAGGATCACTGCAATATGATGTGGTTTTTGCGGCACTTCCAAATCTGAGTGATGGCATACTTGTGGCAGCGGCAATAGCACTTTTTGTTGGTGCGATGGGCAAGTCGGCACAGTTTCCATTACACACATGGCTTACAGATGCCATGGAGGGCCCAACTCCAGTATCAGCACTGATTCATGCAGCGACCATGGTTACAGCTGGTGTATTTTTGATCATTCGTGCAAATCCACTTTATGCTATGGAGGCAGTAGAATGGGTAAGTTATTTCATAGCCTCATTGGGTACTTTTGTAGCGATTTTTGCAGCATCAATGGCACTGGTTTGTAGAGATCTTAAACGAATCATAGCATTCTCTACTCTTTCTCAACTTGGATATATGTTTGCCGCTGCAGGATTAGGTGCATACTGGATTGCACTTTTCCACCTAGCAGCCCATGCATTCTTTAAGGCATTACTCTTCTTGGGTGCTGGAAATGTAATGCACGCCATGAATGATGAGCTTGATATTTTTAAAATGGGTGGACTCAAAAAGGTGATGCGATGGACATATCTCTATATGGGTCTTGCATCATTGGCTCTGTCTGGAATAGGCATAGCAGGTGTTGGTTTGGCGGGCTACTTTTCCAAAGATGCCATTATAGAAACCGCATTTAACGAGCAAAACTATATCCTTTGGATTATATTGATAGTAACAGCAGGAATGACGGCCTTTTATAGCTTTAGGCAAGTATTTCTTACATTTCACGGAAGTAAAAGATATGCGGATACAGAAATACACCCTCACGATATGTACAAGTATGTACTGATTGCTATGTCGCCACTTGCGATTCTTGCAGTAATAGCAGGATTTTTCAAAGGATGGTTTGAAGAGTTTGTCACAGTATTGCTCCCTGCATATAAAATGAGTGAGGAGACGCACCACATCGCATGGATACTGGGACTAGTGGTGATTGCCTTTGCAGTTGGCGGCATAGTTCTTGCTTATATCAAATACAATAAAGGTTTGAAGCGAAATGAGGAGCTTGAAAATTCACTTGTGTATCGCTTATTGTCAAATCAATATTATATTCCTCAGCTATACGATAAGATATTTTCAAAACCATATGCGGCATTCTCTAGGTTTTCATGGCTCACACTAGATCAAAAGATAGTTGATGCAACAGTTGATGGAATAGGCAATATGATCAAGACGGGTGGTGATAATACACGAAAAATACAGACAGGAAACCTCTCTGACTATCTCAGGTGGATGGCAAGAGGAGTAGTTCTCCTTGTCATCGTTGCCTTTATATCACATCAATTGAGTCAAGGAGCTAACTAATGGAAAATATTTTAACAGTTTTACTTTTCTTTCCACTGTTGGCAGGACTACTTGGCTTTGCTGTCCACAAAGATAGTATTAGAACTTATGGCATAGCAGTAGCTTCTATAGAGTTTTTACTTTCTTTATGGCTTTGGATATCTTTTGACATGACACATGCGGGTTTCCAGTTCATTGAAAACATACCACTGATATCAGATTTTGGCATTAGCTATTATGTTGGTGTGGACGGTATCAGCCTTTTTATAATTATTATGGCAACGCTGATGACCCTTATAGGAATCATTGCACTTAATATCGAAAAAGATATCAAAAATCTTATCATTACCCTTCTTTTCCTTGAAGTAGCGATGATAGGTGTGTTTGTATCACTTGATGCTATTCTGTTTTATCTTTTCTGGGAGTTTTCACTTGTCCCGATGCTCTATATTATTGGTGCATGGGGTGGAGAGAGACGACTTTATGCAGCGATAAAGTTTTTTCTCTATACCTTTGCAGGGTCACTGATTATGTTGATAGGTATGCTATATATGGCCTATGCATATCATTCGATATCAGGTTCATGGAGTTTTGCGATTACTGATTGGTATGCTCTTCTGCTTCCGCTAGAAGTAGAGAAGTGGTTGTTTTGGGCATTTTTCCTTGGTTTTGCTATCAAGGTGCCGATGTTCCCATTCCATACATGGCTTCCTTATGCTCATGGTCAAGCCCCTACAGTGGGTTCAGTCATACTAGCAGCTGTACTGCTCAAGATGGGTACCTATGGCTTTGTGAGATTCTCTCTGCCTATGTTTCCAGATGCGTCGGTCATGTATATCACACCAGTCGCCATACTGGCAATTATTATGATCATTTATACTGCGATGGTAGCTTACGCACAAGAAGACATGAAGCAAACCATAGCCTACTCATCTGTATCACATATGGGAGTGATTATTATAGGTACTTTTGCTATGAATGCGGAGGGTATCACAGGATCTATCTTTCTTATGCTCTCACACGGTATAGTCTCTGGTGCATTGTTTCTGCTTGTTGGGTCTATTTATGACAGGCGACATACTAAGCTCATGAGTGAGTTTGGAGGGCTTGCATCAGTGATGCCAAAGTATGCCGTTATCTACGGTATTATGCTTATGGCGTCAGTAGGATTACCACTTACAATCGGATTTGTCGGTGAATATCTGGCTTTGGCAGGATTTTATAAGATTTCACCAGTTATGACATTATTGGCGGGTACATCTATCATACTCGGTGCTGTCTATATGCTCAATCTATATAAACGCACCTTCTTTGGGCCTGTAACTAACGATGCGAATTTAAAGCTAGAAGATCTAGACGGCAAAGAGATGGCAGCACTGGTGCCACTGGTGTTGATCGTCATCTGGCTAGGTGTTTATCCTAAACCAGTGTTGGTTCCCATAGACAATACAGTCAAGGCACTTACGAGCTTTATGCACGAGAAAGCCCAGACCAAAGAGGCAAAAGCTACTATATTGGTAAGCAAAACCAACAGGGAGAAGAAATAATGTTAGAGCCTATATCCGTAAGTTTAGAGTCCCTAAATCTTATCACACTTTCTCCGATGCTGATTGCTATTGGCGGGGCGTTGCTTATATTGTTAATAGACCTTTTTAAAGATAATCTTGACAAGACAATGTATGTTATGCTCACTATGCTGATACTTTTTATAGATATTGGTGCTACCTTCAGTCTCAATATAAATGAAAGAGGCTTTTTTGATCTTATGCTAGTTGATGGGATATCTGTAGTTTCTCAACTAATTATTTTAGTCACTTCACTACTCTTTATCCCTTTAGCATTGACAGCATCAAACAATAGATTTCACGAGTATTCATATCCTGAGTATTTTGCACTATTTCTTTTTATGGTTGCTGGTTTACAGTTTATGGTCTCAACAGACAATCTAATCTTGATCTTTGTAGGGCTTGAGACAGCATCTCTGTCTCTTTATACGCTGATTGCAATGCACAATACCAAAGGATCACATGAGGCAGCCATCAAATACTTTACGATGGGAGCCATGGCGGCTGGATTTTTCTTGATGGGCTCTGTTGTAGTGTATGCGACAACAGGATCTGTAGAGCTATATGAGGTTGCGAAAATACTTCAATCGCAAGGCGTAGACGGTTTATCCTCTATAATAGCTCCTCTTGGAGGGGCTGTCTTGATGCTGGTAGCTATAGGCTTCAAAGTATCATTGTTTCCATTCCACATGTGGACACCAGATGTTTATGAGGGTTCATCTGCACCGATGGCAGGCTATATGTCAATTGTGCCAAAAATTGCCATGATAGTAGTAGCCATGAGGTTTTTTGGTATATATATTAATCTCAACATAGAAGCTGTTTCTTATTTGATTATAATAGTCTCGGTGATTACTATGACACTCTCCAACATGATGGCACTAGTGCAAAAAGATGTCAAAAGAATGTTGGCATATAGCTCTATTTCACATGCGGGTTTTGTTATGGCAGCCCTTGCATTGGGCACTACCAAGGCGAATAGTAGTATCTTCTTGTATTATGGGCTTTTTATGTTTACAAACCTTGGTGCATTTGCAATGCTTTGGATTAGCAGACATAAGGCAAAACGATTCCATGGCAGATATGACCACCCATATGAGAAGTTCTCTGGCATGATTAGTGCACATCCGATTGCGGCTGTGATTATGGCTATATTTATGCTTTCTTTGTCAGGCATACCTCCATTTTCTGTCTTTTGGGGCAAGCTGTATCTGATTAGTTCTGTTGTTGACTTTTCGGCAGCTACTGGAGAGAGTAAATATATTGTGCTTGCGATTATCATGGTACTTAACAGTGCCGTAGCAGCATACTATTATCTAAAGTTGATAGTCTATATGTTTCTTAAGCCACCTGTAAATGAGCTAAATCTTGTATATACGAATAAATCATTGGCATTGGCAACGGTGATTGGCTTTCTGGTCATGGCAACGATATTATCTATCTTCTATGTTCAGCCACTGATGGAGTTTGTGACTTATCTAGTGAGTTCAAGCGGATATTAATATCTATCTAGAATAATGCAATAGGGCTAAAGCCCTGTTGTTACCTTGCTATAAATATCTTTTACACTTCCTTTGACTGTCTGCTTGAATTGTGATTGATTGAAGCTACTTTGTCGTTTTGCCAGTCTCCCTGTATTTATGGATATTTTTTCAACCAAACTTTTTTGATTATAGTACCCGTCTAGAAAACAGAGTGTTTCTTTGATACCTATACTTTTCATACACTTTGGAGCCCTGCCATAGCTCTTCTCTAATGCACATGTCTCATCTATAAGACCAGACTCTAGCATTTTTACAGCACGAAGTATTATTTTTTTGCGAAGACTACCTCTGTCTGTCATAATTTCATAAATAGGCATCTCCCCTGCGATGATTGGCATTGGTGGATTCTCTTTAAAGTATTCAGAGGGTGGCATACCTGTTTCAAGATAGATATCAAGAGCTTTTTCTATACGGTAGCTATCTCGAGGCTTTATATTCTCCATATAGTCCGAATCAAGGTTTAACAGCATAGTGTAGCTCTCATCTAGATTTTTGAGCATATAATTTCTTTTCTTTTGTGTATCTATAGAGATCGTTGGTAAATCACTAATCCCTTCAAGTAATATCTTGAGATAAAAGCTTGTGCCACCTACAATTATAAGGTTTTTTTGGTCATTCAAAGCGTTGCTATGGGCATATTTATAGAGCTTGATATATGTTGTTACATCAAAACTTTCAGCAGGAGAGATCTCATCTATACCAAAATGCAGTATGCCTTCTCTCTCTTTTAGTGTTGGCTTTGCTGAAGCGATATCTATTTCTTTGTATATCGATAGAGAATCTAGAGACAAAATATAGGCGTCAAGTTTTTTTGCAAGCCTTATAGAGAGTGCTGTCTTCCCAGACGCAGTAGATCCTATGAGTGCGAGTTGTTTCATGTGCAATGATAGCAGGATAGAGCTAAGGGTTAAGAGGGTAGAATTGTATATTAATTTAGAAGGTTTTAGATGGATTTGTATAACAAATATAATCACTTCAACTTGGCAAATCTCATTACATTTGCCAATATTGCCTGTGGAGTAGTAGCAATGTACCTGATACAGCAGAATAACTTCTTTCTCGCTATTGTTTTGGCATGGATTGCTGGTGCATTTGATATCGCAGATGGCAAGGTGGCAAGAAAGTACAATCTTTCGACTGAATTTGGAGTGCAGCTAGATAGTTTTGCTGACTTTCTTTCTTTTGTTGTGATGCCAGCATTTTTACTTTTTTATGCAACGAGATACTATGCTAGTATTTCTGTGTATGCAGAGCTGTTGCTTGGAGTAGTTTTTGTCTGGTATATTATCTCTGGACTTCGCAGGCTTGTAGAATTCAACACCAAGGCTGACGCGGGAGAGCTGGAGAAATTTTTTGAGGGCATACCTACCCCGTTGGGTGCTATACTCTTATGGCTAGTTTATCTGCTGGTGGCATACGAAGTTATTACGAATGGGTATTTGATATCTGTGATGGTCTTGGCAATTGCTTGGTCGCTTAATAGTAAATTGAAAATACCACACCCCTAGATAGTGAGTGGTGATACAGAAAGGAGTGATGAGTGATGAGTGGTGAGTTTGCAAATAATAGTATTTTAGCAAAGATATACGATTTTTCTGAATTAGTGATGCTAAAACACTCTGTTTTTTCACTACCGTTCATATTTATAGCCATGATTGTAGCGGCAGATGGTTGGTTCGGCTGGAGGCTTCTGTTTTTGGGTCTTTTAGCAGCTGTAACAGCACGAAATTTTGCCATGGGTATAAACCGTTATCTAGATAGAGATATTGATGCCTTAAATCCTCGTACTAAAAATAGACCATCAGTTGATGGTAGAGTAAGCAATATTCAGATGATATCCTTCGCGGCTATCAATGCTGTGTTGTTTGTATTGGTGGCATACTTTATCAATACACTTGCATTTAAACTATCACTGCCCATACTGCTAGTACTTGCTGCGTATACCCTATTTAAGAGGTTTTCTGCTACAGCACACCTGATACTTGGTGTCAGCTTAGGGCTTGCTCCTATAGCTGGTGTGGTGGCAGTATTGAATGATGTGACGCTTTGGTCTTTATATTTGGCACTTGGTGTTATGTTCTGGGTGGCA
>JAAXPZ010000038.1 GCA_012329065.1 Sulfurovum sp.
CCTTGATCCAGTAAGGAGTCCTTACTTGTTAGTGATTTTTGGGTAAAATAATACCAAAATTATTATCTGATAGAGGAGTATACATGAAAGTATTGTTGATAAAAGATGTCAAGACGCTGGGGAAAACAGGTGAGATAAAAGAAGTAAAGGATGGCTACGGCCAGAATTTTTTAGTAGCGAAAGGTTTGGCTAAAATAGCTACACCAGAGGTGGTCGAAAAATGGAAACATGATCAAGATAGTGCGAAAGAAGCACTTAATAAGGAGTTGACTAGACTTAACGCAGAAAAAATTACACTAGAAGCCACTGAGATTAGGATAGAAAAGCCTACTGCCCCTGTAGGCATCAAAGGTTCTGTAGGCAATGGAGATATAGCAGAAGCAATTTTAGATCAGCTTAATATAGAGGTAGATAAAAAGCATATAGTTCTCAAGAAGCCTCTCAAGTCAACAGGCATTCATGAAGTAGATACCAAACTTGGTCATGCTATTCATGCTACACTAAAAGTTCATGTTGTAGGCGTGTAAATCAATGTTTCATGCAACTACTATACTAGCGTACAAAGGCGATGGTCACGCTGTCATAGGGGGTGACGGTCAGGTTACATTTGGCAACTCAGTACTCAAAGGGAATGCGACCAAGATTCGTACCCTTTATGAGGGGCAAGTGCTTGCTGGCTTTGCAGGAAGCACAGCAGATGCATTTAATCTTTTTGATATGTTTGAAGGGATACTGAATGAAAAAAAAGGCGATCTACTTAAGTCAGTCATTGAGTTTTCAAAAATGTGGCGTAAAGACAAGATGCTGCGGCAACTAGAAGCAATGATGCTTGTTCTAAACAAAGAGAATATATTTATACTTTCAGGTACAGGCGATGTGGTAGAGCCAGAAGATGGCAAAATAGCTGCTATAGGAAGTGGTGGGAATTTTGCACTTTCAGCCGCTAGAGCACTTGATCAATATGCCAAATTGCCTGCTGATAAGCTTGTCAAAGAGAGCTTGATGATTGCAGGTGAACTGTGTATATACACCAACCAAAACATTAAAACATTGGAGTTGAAATAGTGTCAATAGAAATATCAATAAAAGAGCAAAAAAGCCTTACCCCCAAAGAGACTGTGGTTTATCTAGATCAATATGTCATAGGACAAAAAGATGCGAAGAAAACTATAGCTGTAGCACTTCGAAACAGATGGAGAAGGATACAACTAAGTCCTGAAATGCAACGAGAAGTGATGCCTAAAAATATTCTCATGATAGGAAGCACGGGTGTTGGTAAAACAGAGATAGCCAGACGCTTATCAGATATGATGCGTTTGCCATTTGTTAAGGTGGAAGCCAGTAAGTTTACAGAGGTTGGATTTGTAGGAAGGGATGTAGAATCCATGATCCGCGACCTAGCCTTGACTTCACTTAGACTCATTAGAGAAGAGCAGAACATAAAAAATCAAAATAAAATTGAGGCATATGTAGAAAATAAGATAATTGAGAAACTTTTGCCCCCACTGCCAGCAGGTGCCAGCGAACAGAAGAAACTTGATTATGAACAGGCATTTGCTAAGATGCAGGAGAAGTTAGATAGGGGTGAGCTTGACCACCTTACCGTAGAGGTAGAGCTACCTACTGCAAATATAGATTTTGTTGGAGGCAATGTCCCTCCAGAAATGGCAAATGTTCAGGAGTCTATAATTAAAGTTATCGGCGCCATGGACAAGAAGAAGAAAAAAGAAGTCAGTGTAAAAGATGCAAAGAAAGTACTCGAAGCAGAAGCGAGTGAAACCTTGCTTGATGAAGAGAAGTTAAAAGATATGGCGATTAAAAAGATAGAGGAAGGAGGTATTGTATTTATCGATGAGATTGATAAAATAGCTGTACCATCCAGCAGTACCTCCAGGCAAGATCCTAGTAAAGAGGGAGTACAAAGAGACCTCTTGCCAATCGTAGAGGGATCTACTGTAAGCACAAAGATAGGTACAGTTAAGACAGACCATATTCTTTTTATTGCAGCAGGAGCATTTCATTTGACTAAGCCTAGCGATTTGATTCCTGAGCTACAAGGAAGGTTTCCTCTGAGAGTAGAGCTGGATTCTCTAGATGAAGAGACGCTATATCGCATATTGACAGAGCCAGCAAATTCTCTTGTTAAGCAATATGAGGCACTAATGGGTGTAGAGGGGGTAAATCTTTCTTTTGAAGAGTCTGCTCTGAAACTAATAGCAAAATATTCAGCTACTGCGAACGAAAAAACAGAAGATATCGGGGCGAGGAGGCTACATACAATTATGGAGAAAATACTTGATGATATCAGCTATAATGCAGACGAGAGAAGTGGAGAATCTATAGTGATAGATGATTGTCTAGTAGACGAGAAACTTGAAAAAATAGTTGAGAGCGAAGATGCCACGAGATATATACTTTAAAAATGAAGCTATAGGGTGGATTTATCCACTATTTTGGAATAAAACTAAAGATTAAAGACTGGAGAAGCATGTTCAGGAAAGAGGATAAAGATACCAAAGCTGGGTTTGTGGCAGTAGTAGGCAGACCTAATGCTGGCAAAAGTACGCTTCTCAATCATCTTGTAGGTGAAAAACTGGCAATGGTTTCCAAGAAAGCTCAGGCTACCAGAAAACGAATGAATATAATTGTCATGCATGACAAGGCTCAGATTATTTTTGTTGACACGCCTGGACTTCACGAGAAAGAAAAGTTGCTAAATCAGTATATGATGGAAGAGGCACTTAAAGCTATAGGGGATAGTGACCTGATTCTTTTTTTAGCAGTAGCAAGTGATAGTGTAGATGAGTATGTTAAGTTTTTGAAGTTAATAGAAGTAGAGAGAAGAGCACATATCGTAGTTTTGACAAAGCTAGACCGTATCCCTCAGTCAAAGCTTTTGGAGAAATTAGCACAATACCAAAAGTATCAGAAGCATTTTGAAGCAATTATTCCTTTTTCAGTCAATAAAAATATAGGAAAATCACAACTCTTGGATGAGATATCCAAACACCTGCCTAGTCATCCGTGGCTTTTTGATCCAGAACTTTTAACAACTGACAACATAAGAGATATATATAAGGAGCTTATTAGGGAGTCTGTTTTTGAAAATCTTAGTGATGAGATTCCTTACGAGAGTGATGTAGTCATTAATAGAATAGAAGAGAGTGAAGCACTCGATAAAGTATATGCGACGATTGTTGTAGAAAAAGAGATGCAAAAAAGAATGATTGTGGGATCAAAAGGAGAGGGAATCAAAAGAGTAGGGATTGCCGCTAGAAAAGTAATGGAAAGTTTTGCACAAAAGAGAATATTCTTAGATCTTCATGTATCAGTAAAAAAAGGATGGAGCAAAAACAAGGACTCTCTAGAGGAGTTAGGATACCAATTTTAGCCTTTTTTGGCAACAAGTCAATAAAGATAAGTCTACTTTAATATTATAACATATATAATCCTTGCATGTCTTGTAAGGATTATATATTATGTTGAAGAAAAAGACCAACAAAAAAGCCAAAACCATTGTTTCTGTAGATAGCTATACTCAAAGTAGCTATGCTCTAAGAGGCACTAAGCTTTCTCCACATCAAAAGCTTACTCTAAAGAGCAATCATTTTTTTGTAACTTATCTTGCAAACAAAGATATGATTATTGCTCCTGTTGAGATTGGCTCAGGTATTGGAGATGAGGATTTAGAGGGTGCATTAGAGAATCGTGCTTATGAAGAGCTAGGGCTTGACCCAACCGTGGAGTACATGATACGCCACCTTGAGATACCACATAGCGGAGACGGTAGGCTTTTTCAGCTTTTCGTAATAGAGCAGGATAGATACACTGAGATATTTAGTACTTTGCGCAAGCAGGTAAAATATATCGATTTGATAGTACCTGCACCACTACTCTATAAAACGCTATATGATCTTGAGCTAATTGATCGTAAAGGTGTGCACTGCTATCTGTATTTTACAAAGTACGATACTTTTTTAACATTCTACAAGGATGGAGAGTATCTCTATTCAAAATCTATTAAGTACTCATTCGAGCAAATTTATGATAGATACTGCGAAATGACTGGTGAAACCGTTGATGAGGAGATGTTCTTTAGGGTTTTGCAAAAAGAAGGAATGAAAGCCACTCAAGCTGATTATCAACAAAACATTATGAAGCTTTTTGGCGAGATATTTATATCTATCAATGATATAATTATTTATACTAAGAGAGCTTATGAGCTTGAAGTAATCGACCAGATGTTTATCGGTAGTTCCCTTGGCCCAATTATCGGACTAGATGACTATGTTCAGAACTATCTGGGTCTCTACTCTTCGGCACTAGAGTTTGACTTTCAATTAGAGACAGAAGAGTGGCATATAGACCAACAGCACTCGATGATGGTAATATCAGGATTGGAGTATATTGCTACAGAAGATATCGTCAATCTTACGCAGTACCCAAGACCACCCGTATTTTTTAAACGACCTTCAGGACAGTTCGTTGGTGCAACTTTGGCAGTAACTGCACTGGCTCTTATGCCTCCTGCTTATTATTATGCAATGTCAAAAGCGAATGACACTCGAAATAGTATATTGCAAAAAGAAGAGACAAAACTAGGTAAAGAAGTGAGCAAATACAAAGGTATATTGAGTGCTAAGCGAAAAGAAATTGATGCACTCGATAAGAATATCGCACAGCTCAAAAAAACCTTTCAAGGTAAAGAGGAGACACTTAAGTCAGTCTACGACAAAAAAGTTTTTTATAGGTTAAAATCAGAACAAATGGAGCTTTTTGCTGGAGACTTGGCAGACTTTGGAGTAAAAACTTATAGTATAGAAACAGAAGATGACAACTATTACCTCTCACTAGTCTCACCAACTGATAAAAATATTACAAAACTAATTAAAGATATTTCGCAGAAGTATAAAGAGCACATATCTACGATTGATATCCAAATAATACAAAAAGATAAAAACAGCACATTCTATCGTGGTGTTTTGAAGGTGGGGCTACAATGAGTTATATAGCAGATAAACTAGAAGCAATGGATAGCTACTTTGAAAATAAAAGTGAGTCTGAAAAATGGATTATGATTATTTTCTTTGCGGGAGCAGTCGCATTTTTAGCATATAGCTTTCTTTTGCCTCCCGCACAAAATCTTTATGAACAAAGTGTATTGAAGCACAAGTCAATAACAAAAAAAATACACGAACATAAAACTTATATGGGCTCTATTTCAAAAGATGGAGATAAAGACTACAAAGTCAAGCTTTACAGTAGAGATATTGCAAATAAAAAAGTATCTGTGGAGTCTTATAATAAGAGAATATCAGTAATCAATGAAAATCTCAATAAGTTATCGGATTTACTTTTCAATCAAAAAAGTTGGTCACTATTTTTGGATTCGATTACAGATCGTGCAGCAAGTAATGGTATTCAGATAAACAAACTAGTCAACAAGTATGTTGACAGCAACGGAAGTTTTGGTCATGTGTTAGAGATAGGGCTCAATTGTGAAGGTGATTTCAAAAGCATAATTAAATTTATTAATGATATAGAACAAAATATACTTGTGACCGATATATATAGCAGTAGAACATATGCAGATGCAAACAGAAGTACGATTGTAGCTGATATCAATATCTCAGTATGGGGGGTAAATCGTTAATGATAGATAAAAAAATAGGGCTGGCAGTGTTTTTGATACTTCCTTTATGTGCTGACCTTTCCTTGGGTCAAATGGAAGTAATGGTTGAAAAAATCAAGGCAAAAAGAGTGGGATCCAAGATGGAGAAGGATTCCAGCTTTGTATCTCCTTTTGTATTGATTCAGCAAGACGAGAACAAATCAGTATTAGAGGCTCCAAAGGGCAGTGATATTAAATTTACTCTTGGCGGTGTTATCAACAAAAGAGCCTTTATTAATGAAAGATGGATTAAAATTGGTGAGAAGATAGATGGATACGAGCTGACAGAAATGCAGGATAATGGCGTTACTTTAGTGCAGGAAGATCGCACTATAAAAGTTTTTTTAAAGAAAAGCAAACCAATAATACAAATAAACGAGGGGTAGAAATGATGAATTTAAAGAAATATTTAAGAGGTCTAGTAGTAGCAGCTGGTATACTATCGCTAGTCTCTGTGTCAGCAAACGCTCAAAAATGTAGCGATAAGCTTTTTTCAGTAACTATTGATAACTCTTTGAGCATCGGAGATGCGGTAGAGAATTTAGCAGAAACATGCGATTTGACATTGATTGTCAAAGACTCTGGTGCGCGCCATCGTCTTGACAAGAAGCTTTATTATGTGAAGTTAAAAAATGCTTCGATTCGTAGTTTTCTCGATACAATTTTATCAGAAAATGATCTTAACTATGAACTGAAAGGAAACAGACTTTCTATATCATATCTGGTCACAAGAACTTTCAAGGTTCACTATATCTCAGGTAAGAGGAGTGGCAAGAGTAGTGCACATGTTACTATAGCAAATTCAAGTGCTTCTGCTGGTGCCTCTGGTGGATCCAAGACAGGTATATCTATTGAGAACGATGACGAGTTTAAGTTCTGGTCTACCGTCAAAGGTGAATTGCATCGTATTCTTGTCTCTGCTGGAGATGGTGGTACACACTATACAAAGGTCGAAAATGCGTGGATAGGGCCAGATGGGCAAAAATGGGAATATAATCCACTCGAACCAATCATTAATCCTGAAGCAGGCATGGTAACTGTGACTGGAACCGCAAAACAGATAAGAAGAGTAAGTAAGTATCTTTCAGCACTTACAAAGCAGATCAAAGCACAAGTTTTAATAGATGTAAAAATCCTAACAGTTGCATTTGATAATAGTCGCACAACTGGTGTTGACTGGGGTCAGCTGTACGGACTACAGAATTTTACTATAGATGCACTTTCTCTGACAGAAAAAAATATTAACAAGCTAGAGCATGACAAAGATGGCTTCAAAAAGTATGAGTGGGCTGAAGGTAGAAAGAAAAATAGTGCGTCTGCTCTACAGGTTAAAGCACATGCTTCAGTTACAGAGGTAATTAAATTTCTCAAGACCCAGGGTGATGTCAAGTCTGTATCTAGCCCTAGAATCATGACACTCAATAATCAACCAGCGTTGATATCTGTAGGAAAAGAACTCTTCTATAAACTTAAAACTGCTACAAAGAAAGACGGTGATTCTACAGAGGGCGAGATGATAGATTCTGTATTTGCAGGTATATTGCTAGACATTACTCCTGAGATTGATGAGAGAGGCATGGTAACACTTAAAATCAATCCATCTATTACAGAAACCCTTACACCCGTATCTGGAGATGGTACTAGAACTATGCCACCAGATTTAGTCAGAAGACAGATAGCATCCGTAATTAAAGTCAAAGAGGGCAATCATGCGATTCTAGGTGGGCTCATATCTACGACAACAGGTACAAAGACAAACAAAGTACCACTTTTGGGAGATATACCACTTCTGGAGTATGCATTTAAACGAGAAGAAAAAATAGAAAAAACAGAGGAGCTTGTTATTATTATTACTCCTCATATAATTAAAAATAATCGTAATCTATCATTGAAAGATCTTGGATATAAACGATTGAGATAATGAGTAGATACACAAAGGCAAAAGATACTTTTGTAGACGAGATCAATTTAGACGAATATATTGATCTCGAAAGCAACAGGTTAGCTTATGATCAATTGGTGCATAGTCTTGATAAATCTCTCAAGATGGTGCTTATATTTGGTCGTCCAGGTACAGGAAAAAGCCTTTTGCTTAGCAAAGTTTATCACAATAAAAAACAGCAAAATGAGCTTTATTTTTTCGATACACCTGCGACAAGCAAAAGAGAGTTCTTCTCTAAACTTTTTAAGGTACTCACTAAAAAATCTCTACCCCATGGGTCAAGTATCGATTTTGAAACATTTGTAGAGTATCTCAAAAACCATAAAGGTCAAAGAGAAATCATCATTCTTTTAGACGAAGCACAGATGTATCCGACAGATATACTTGAAGAGATCAGGATACTTTCAGACAGCGGTGTTATTAAGTTTGTCATATCTCTACACAAAACAGATGATGAGGATCTGATAGCCAAAGAGCATTTTCAATCTAGGATATGGGAAACCATAGAGTTGAAGAATGCTACAAGAGATGAGCTAAAGACTTATGTGCATAAGAAGCTACTCAAATCCAATCAATTTGAGGTAGCAAATTCTATCAAGGATAAACATATAGCTTTGATATATAAATACGCATTAGGGAACTACAGAGAGACAAACAAGCTACTTTATACAGTGTTTGAGATTTATGAGTATTACGACATGAATGTTCCGTCAAAGATAGATCATCATAGCTTTGCAATAAAAATTATAGAGATGGCTGCGATTAAATTGGGATATATTGATGTATAATGTTGAAAAGCTAGAGCAACAATGGAAGTTGTATAGGCGTAAAAAAATTGTAGCCCCTGTAGTTTCTACCTTGGTGGTATTGATTGTAGCCAGTGGGTTAATTTATGTTGTTAGCAAGGGTAAAAATACCCTAGATATCAACGGAAGCGTTGCAGTGTCTGCACAAGATAACAAAAGTATTGGCTCTGTTGCTAAAGGTAAAATTCTATCATTGGGCACAGAAGTTCCTTCGTTGGGTTCTGTTGCTAATAAAGCACGCCCTAAAGTAGGGCAGATTATTTTTCAAGGTGAAAAGCAAGCATCAGAAATAAAAGTAAAGAAAAGAAAAAACTTGCTGATTCAGGTTACAGAAAGGGGCGGAAAAGATATCGCAGTTGATATAGAAAATCGTTTTGAGTTTGCAAAAGATAAAAGCGATTCGCTCTTTTTGGCAAAATATTATTATGATAAAATGGAATATTCCAAAGCTGAAAAGTGGGCACTAGAGACCAATAAACTTGATAGCACACTAGAAGAGAGTTGGCTTATTTTTGCAAAGGCACAGGCCAAACAAGGAAAAAGAATTGAGTCTCTTAAGGTGCTCAAAGCTTTTATAGATCAGAGTGGATCGACCCAAGCAAAAAGTCTTATGGATAAAATCAGGCGAGGCAAGAGTTTTTGATTGTTCTTGTGCTAAAAAGGTAGAATAATGGTAAATATTGTTGAGGTAATGCTAAATGACGGACTTCTAAAAAAAGAGGACATTGCCAAATTGGTACGCATGCGACCCCCTAAAAAAATTACTTTAGAAAATATTATTAATGAGAAAATCTTAGATGAATCCAAGGTGCAGAAATTTTTAGCAAAAAAAGTCAGACAAGGTGCTATAACGCTTGTAGAGGCAGAGAGTGTTGAAGGTATTGGCATTACACCAATTTTGACTTCGGTGGCCGCTGCACTCAATATATCTTACCTAGATATGGATGATATAGAGATTGATATGCAGCTTTTTAGTAAAGTACCATACCAACAACTTACTCGCCATAATGTACTTCCTATAGAAGAGACAGACCTTAATGTTGTAGTTGCCTTTCAGGATCCTCTGGATATGGCTGCACAGGATGCTATACAGAGACTCTTTCCTAGGAAACCTATTTCAGTTGCACTAGCAAGCCCAAAAAAGATATCTATACACTTACAAAGACTAGAGATTACTCAGAGCATCAAAGGTCTTATTGATGAGATACGAAGAGATCTTAGAGAGGGTGGCAATGAGAAGGATGACGAAGAGTCTCCTGCTGTCTTGAAACTTATTGATCTCATACTTAAGAGTGCTATTGTCTCAAGAGCCAGTGATATTCATGTTGAGGCTACAGAAAAAAACTGTCTTGTGAGAGCTAGAGTTGATGGTATGCTGACTCAGAGTTTTATATTTGATAAAGATATCTTCAGCCCACTGTCCTCAAGAATGAAGCTACTTTCTAATCTTGATATTGCAGAGAAGAGAAAACCGCAGGATGGAAGATTTTCAGCCAAGGTCGCAGGTAAAGACTTTGATTTTAGGGTTTCAACACTACCAACTATATTTGGTGAGTCTATCGTACTGAGGATTTTGGATAAATCTAAAGTGATGATACGACTTGAGGATGCTGGCATGAGCGAACTTTGTTATAGGAAATTTTCTGAGAGCATTAAGGTGCCTTATGGAATTGTACTAGTAACTGGGCCAACGGGCTCAGGTAAAACAACCACACTTTATGGAGCACTAAATGCCATCAAAGATATCAAAGATAAGATTATTACTGTTGAAGATCCAGTTGAGTATCAAATGGGCGGTATACAGCAGGTACAAGTTAGGGCCAGTATAGGGCTGAGCTTTTCTGATGCTCTTCGGTCTATATTGAGACAGGATCCAGACAAGATAATGATCGGTGAGATTCGAGACGCTGAGACTCTTAGAATTGCTATACAGGCAGCACTAACAGGGCACTTGGTTCTATCTACACTACATACAAATGATGCTATTGCGGCAGTGACTAGAATCTTGGATATGGGAATTGAGAGCTATTTGGTTTCTGGTGCACTTGTTGCCATACAGGCACAACGGCTGGTTCGAAAAATATGCCCTCACTGCAAGACAACTGTAGTGCTTGCTGGAAAAGTAATGGAAGATATAAAAGAATATCTGCCAAAGGGAGATAACTTCACTTTCTACAAAGGAGAAGGATGTAAGGAGTGTCAACATTCAGGCTATTTTGGACGAGAGATGATATCAGAGGTATTGCCGATTAGCGAAACAATGTCCAGAATGATTGCTGCAGGTGCTTCCAAAGAAGAGATGACTAAGCAAGCAAATGAAGAAGGTTTTGTAAATATGTTTGAGGATGGTGTGATCAAAGCCATAGATGGACACACTACAGTAGATGAAATCCTAAGAGTAGCAAGGTTGTAATATGTATTTTAAAGTAACACTGGTGTCTAAAGGGAAAAGAAGTGAGCATGTCATAGAGGCAGCAAACAGAAGAGAAGCAGCACTTAGAGCCAAGAGAGAAGTTAAGAGCTCAAGCGTAGTAGGCACAAAAGAGGTTGCAGCTCCAGCAAGCGAGACTATAAGTAAAATCATGAAAGATTTTGCTAAAGTTTCAAAGGGAAAAATCTCAATAGATCAAAAGATATCCACAATTCGCCAGATAGCTGTTATGACAGATGCAGGTATAGCGATTCACGATACTCTTGAAGATGTCGCAGATAATATTGAAAATAAAAGACTAAAAGAGATATATAAAACCATAAGTGCAGACATAAATGCAGGAAAAAGTATGTCAGATGCAATTGTGCCATATGCTGATGATTTTGGTCATGTTGCAATCGCTATGACAAAGCTGGGGGAAAATACTGGTAACTTTCCAGAGTCATACCATAAGCTAGCAGATATACTGGAAAATATTCGTGACAATGTTGCCAAGTTCAAGAAGGCTATACGGTACCCTATGATTACCTTGACAGCAATGGCTATCGCCTTTACTATACTTATTATGGTGGTTGTGCCGAAGTTTAGAGATATTTTTGAGCAGCTCAATACGGAATTACCAGTTCCGACAAAGATACTTCTCACCATTGAGTATGCATTTACCAACTATGGTCTCTATCTATTGATAGGTCTTATAGGATCTATTTACTTGTTGATATTTACCTATAAAAACAATAAAGGTTTCAAATACAAAGTTGATAAGCTGTTGATCCACCCAAGATTCTACTTGATAAATAAGGTTATTTTTCTCTCAACTATGCACAAGTATACACTTGTTTTTGGAGAGCTAGTTAAGTCTGGTATTCCTGTGTCTGAGGCATTGGAGACAGCAGTGGATATGGTTGATAATCTCTATATCAAGGACAAGTTATTGACTGTAAATGCTAACATCGGCAGAGGACTTAGTCTGGCAGAATCCTTTGACCAGACAGAGCTTTTTGAAAATATGCTTCTACAGATGATAAAAGCAGGAGAGGCGAGTGGACAGCTTGATAATATGCTTGCTAAAGTAACAGACTACTATGACATGCGATTTCAAGATATTATTGACAACCTATCCGCATACATCGAGCCTATTATGATGTTCTTTATCGCGGGACTTGTTCTGTTGATGGCACTTGGTATTTTCTTGCCAATGTGGGATCTTGGTTCAGCTGTTAAAAACGGTTAAGATATATATCTTCAGAGAAGTTGCTTGGTCATCCTGAACTTGATTCAGGATCTCGATATATTCTTGATATCATGCTTCTGTCTATAATCCCACCTTGGATATAATTTCATTATTAAAGCCATAGAGGGATGGGTATGAGAGCATTATTGAGTGTGAGTGACAAAGCTGGCATTGTGGAGTTTGCACAAGGGTTGGAAGAACTAGGTTGGGAGATTGTCTCTACAGGTGGCACCTACAAAAAATTAAATGAAGCTGGAGTTGGTGTTGTAGAGATTGATGAGATTACAAAATTTCCTGAATGTTTTGAAGGGAGAGTTAAGACACTCAATCCATTTGTGCATGGAGGGATTTTGTATAAAAGAGGAGATGAGGCACATATCTCTCAAGCCAAAGAGCTAGGAGTAGGGGGGATAGAGCTGGTGTGCGTAAATCTATACCCATTTAAAGAAACGATCGAGCGGACAGAAGATTTTGACGACATCATAGAAAATATTGATATCGGTGGACCTGCCATGGTGAGGTCTGCTGCAAAAAATTTCAATGATGTACTTATTGTAACAAATGTGAATGACTACACTACTGTACTCCAAGCTATTAGTGACAGTTCGGATAACTTGAAGTTCAGAAGAGACCTCATGATCAAAGCTTTTGAGCATACTGCTTCGTATGACTCGATGATTGCCAATTATATGAATAATCGTTTCAATAATGGTTTTGGAGAGTATCAATTTATCACTGGCAAGAAATCATTCCAGACACGATATGGAGAGAATCCGCATCAGCAAGGTGCAGTATATGAGTTTGATGAACATTTTAGTAAGCATTTTAAGCAAGTCAAAGGAGAAGCTTCTTTTAATAATGTTAATGATGTCAACGGTGCAATCAAAATTACTTCTAGTTTTGGCGACAGGGAAGCAATATGCATCGTCAAACATGGTAACCCATGTGGCTTTGCAATCAAAGGATCATTGTTGGAGAGTTATGTAGAGGCATTAAAATGTGATCCAGTATCAGCATTTGGTGGCGTAGTTGCTGTCAATGGCATAGTGGATGCAGCACTAGCAAGGAAGATGAATGAGATTTTCCTTGAGGTAGTTATGGCAGCTGACTTTACCGACGAAGCACTTGAGATATTTGAAAAGAAGAAACGATTGAAACTTTTTTCTCAAGGTAGACAAAGATTATTTATGTCAAAAGATAGCTATGACTTCAAGCATGTAGATGGTGGATTTCTTTATCAAAATACAGATATTATTAGAGAAGATGAAGTAAGTAGTGCAGAAAAGAAGTCTACAAACACTGCCTCAAGTCTAGAGATGCGAGACTTAGAGATTGCATGGAAGCTAGCCGCATTTACTAAATCCAACAGCGTCGTATATGTCAAGGATTCTGTGATGATGGCGGTAGGTATGGGTATGACATCTCGCGTGGATGCTGCACAATGTGCACTCAAAAAAGCCAAAGAAATGGGGCTGGATGTGACAGGCTCAGCAATGGCATCTGAAGCCTTTTTCCCATTTAGAGATAGCATAGATGCAGCAGCAAACGCTGGAATCAAGACCATTATAGAGCCTGGTGGATCAATGAGAGACGAAGAGGTGATAGAGGCTGCAGATGAGCATGGCATCTCGCTCTATTTCACAGGCACAAGACATTTTCTTCATTGATACACAAAGCATAAACCTTGATTGACATTGACTCAAGGTTTATGATATAATTTTACTAAATAACAATTCAACAATTATAATGGAGTATATAAGATGCCAAAAAGTTTGTATGAAACACTTAATATTGGTGAGAATTCTACTGCAGATGAGATTAAAAAAGCTTATAGAAAATTAGCAAGAAAGTACCATCCAGATATCAATAAAGATGTTGATGCACAGGACAAATTCAAGGAGATCAATGCAGCCTATGAGGTTCTGAGTGACAGTGAGAAAAAAGCAAAATATGATCAGTTTGGTGACCAGATGTTTGGCGGACAAAATTTTCATGACTTTGCACAAGGACAAGGGGCAGGTGTTGATCTGGATGAAATACTCAGGTCAATGTTTGGAGGAGGCGGTGGATTTAGCTCATCAGCTGGTTTTGGAGGTTTTAATGGTGGTTTTGGTATGCCTGATTTGGATGTCAGGTCTCGTATCACGATACCATTTCTCAGTTCTGTTTTGGGCGGCAAGCACCAGGTAACTACAGGTGATGGAGATAAATTTGATATCAAGATTCCAGCTGGCATAAAGAGCGGTGAGACACTGCGAGTCAGAGGCAAAGGCAAGAGTCATCAAGGTCAAAAAGGTGATCTGCTGATTGCTGTTGATGTGGCTCATTCATCTGAGTATGAGAGAAAAGGAAGTGATCTATATAAAGCGATAGATGTACCACTAAAACTTGCACTTTTTGGTGGTAAGATTATGGTAGATACTCCTCAAAAAGAGGTAACTCTAAAGGTACCCAAAAATACCAAAAATGGTCAAAAATTTAGACTAAAAGAGAAAGGTTTTCCAGATAGAAAAACTGGATCTGTAGGCAATATGTATCTAGTGGCCAATATCGTCTTGCCAGATAGTGACAGTATCCCAGAAGATCTCAGAAAGTTATGTGAAGAGAAATTACCTGAGTAGGAGTGACTTATGCAAGGATATTATGAGCCAGTTTATCTGATCTCAGTTGTGGCAAATATGTTAGATATTCATCCTCAAACTCTCCGCCAGTATGAGAGAGAGGGGCTTGTCAGGCCATCACGAACCCAAGGCAGTATGCGACTCTACTCACAGCATGATATAGATCGTATGAAGATGATACTGAGACTTACTAGGAAAATGGGCGTCAATCTAGCTGGAGTAGATGTAGTGCTACGACTCAAAGAACAGATGGATGTAATGGAGCAGGAGATAGAGCAGCTCAAAGAAGAGCTATATAGACTCAACAGACATGGCTCAGTACCAGCAGGCAAAGCGATAGTCAAAAAGAGCCATTATGACATCGTTATCTTTGAAGAGTAGCACATGAATTGGCAAATCGTTCTATCGGTTGGTTTTGGTGGCTTCGCAGGTGCTACAAGCCGTTTCTTACTCTCTTCTTGGGTGCAGAAGTTAACTGGCAGTAACTTCCCATATGGGACATTGAGCGTCAATGTTGCAGGTAGTTTCGCTATCGGCTTTTTGGTACTCTATTTTGAACAAACCCTATCACCACAATATAAAGCCTTGGTCGTCACTGGATTTTTGGGTGCACTGACTACCTTTTCTACATTTTCACTAGAAACAGTTATGATGCTTCAGCAAAATTTATACCTAAAAGCTATATCCAATGTTTCACTCAATGTTGTTTTATGTATAACAGCCACTATCTTAGGCATGATGTTTTTTCGTAGAGTTTATGGAGGATAATAATACTTTTTTGATACAATGTGATAAACATATAAGCTTAAAATAGGCAGATGATAAGGATTATGGATGGAGGCTAGGCAACCAGTAGAGATATTTATGGCTGTTACTAAGGCACTATTTATCAGAGAGTTGAATATGAGATTCACATCTGGAAAAGCAGGGTTGTTCTGGACATTTTTTAAGCCGTTTATGCAAGTTTTGGTATTTGTTTTGATAAAGGTGGTCATATTTGGAAGAGCGAGCGATAATATAGACTATGCAGCATTTTTGGCACTTAACTTCACAGCATTCAATATGTTTAAGAATATTATTTCTGCATCATCTGGTGCATTTAATGCAAACAAGGGACTTTTTGTATATAAGCAGGTCAAGCCAATAGATACTATCATAGCTAGAATATTTGTAGAGATATTTATCTCAGGGATTATAATAGTAATCTTTGTGTTTATTGGTATATATTTTGATTTTGATCTAGACGTCAAGAGTCTTCCTATGGTTGCACTGGCATTTATATCAATCATCCTATTTGCTTTCTCATTTGGTTTATTGGTTGCAGTAGGCAATAAATTTTATCAGAGCATAGGCAAAGTAGTCAATATACTTTTAACTTTCTTGATGTTCGGTTCAGCAGTATTTTATGCAATAGAAATGGTGCCGGTAGAAATCCAAGAGTATCTGCTATTGAATCCATTAACTCACTTTATGGAGATGCTTCATGGAAACTATTTTTATGTATTAGATGATAGGTTTGTGGATTATAGATATATGGCACTGTGGACACTCTCTTTTCTATTTCTTGGTATGATATTGTACAGAAAGTTGGAAGAGAGGATAATCTCCGAATGATCAGATTAAAAGGTGTAACCAAGTACTATCCTACCAAGAGTGGACGAAACTATATCCTAAAAAATGTATCATTTGATATGCCTTCTAAGTGCAATATTGCCATACTTGGTCGCAATGGTGCTGGCAAGAGTACACTTATGAGAATGCTGGGATACATAGAATTTCCAAACAGTGGCGAGATACTCTCGGACTATACATTTTCATGGCCACTTGGGCTTGGCGGTGGCTTTGTGGGAAACATGACAGGCAAAGCCAATGTTAAATTTGTATGCAGGCTTTATGGAAAAAGTAAAGATGAAATAAAAGCAATAGCCAGCTATGTAAAAGAGTTCTCAGAATTAGGTAAATATTTTGATATGCCCATCAGAACTTATTCATCAGGCATGAGGGGACGCCTAAGCTTTGGACTCAGTTTAGCTTTCGACTTTGATTATATGCTTATTGATGAGACGCTTTCAGTAGGAGATACTAGATTCAAAAAAAAATCAAAAGAGGCACTTATGAAAAAAATAGAACAATCCAGTGTACTACTGGTAAGTCATGATGTGAAAACAGTTAAAGAGATATGCGATAGTGGGATCATACTAGATCAAGGCAAGCTTAATTTTCACGAAGATGTTAGTGAGGCCATAGAGGCATATGAAACAATCAATAAACAACCAGCTTCAAAATAAGGATAAAAATGATTAAAAAAATACCATTTTTGAAAGTATTATTTGCTTTCATATTTATTTTCGGAGCCTATTATATAAATTTTATACAAACACAGAAATATTTGTCTGAGAGTGTAGTGGCAATCAAAGATCTTGCAAACAAGCAGAGTGTTACTTCTGTTGGGTCTATGATATTGGGTCAAGGAGATATCAATTCAAAACAAAATTTAGAGCTGATCACAGTTTATATAAGATCTAGAGAGGTTTTCAAAAAATTGGATCAAGAGTATAATCTAAGTAGCTACTATGCAGGCAATATGGTTGACTTAGTACAAAGATTGAGGAAAAACTCTTTGTCCCCATTTAATAATCTAGATATAGAAAATATTATGCTTGCCTACAATAGCGACCTAGAAACAGTTTATGATGAGCTTTCCAGCACCTTGAATATCTCATTTTATCATGCTGATGCCAAACTTTCTCAAAAAATAATAAATCGTATTATTTCATACGCGGAGAAGGCTATCAACAAGTTCGACAATGAGAGTGCTATGATCTTAGCAAAGTTTTTAAAAACCCAAGAAGTTCATTATAGAGACAAGCTTGCTGGAGCAATAAAAAAAATAATTACTTTTCAAAATAGAGAAGGACTTATAGATCCAAAGATAGATATAGAGGCGACAAGCACGCTACTTGCGTCACTAGAGAGCGAACTGATCAAGCTAAATGTAGAATATCAGTCCACTAGAGTAACCTATACTGCAAACACCACCAAGGCACGAAGTCTTAAAAAACAGATAGAAGGCATAGACAAAAAAATAGACGAGTTAAGGAAAAAACTTGCAGGGAAAGGAGACAAGAAGCTAAATAGGGATCAGTTTGCATTTGAGGTTCTAAAGAATGATCTCAAATTTAATCAAGAGCTATATTATCAGACGCTACTTAAGCTTGAAGATGCCAAGATTTCAACCAACCAAAATTCAAAGAAGCTTATTGTGGTAGTGAGTCCTACGCTTTCAGAACAGTATGCCAGACCAAATAAGATACGAAATACTTTTACACTCTTTATCATTTTGCTATTCTTGTTCAGTATTTTGAAAGTCAGTGTTTCTTTGTTACGAGAGCATAAAGACTAGCCTCATTTTTAAGCTATATTGCGATAGAATTATATAGATTTAAAGCGGGAGTGCCATGAAAATATACTTTATATTTCCTATTATCGTTTGCATATTCATGCTCGGGTGCTCTACCAAGAGAGAACTTAGGCTTTTTAATGACTTAGATCAAAATCAAACAGAAACCAATAAAACAAGAATATTATCATCAAAAAAAGTTTTGGCAAAATATAGTTCGTACATTATTAGACCACATGATAGACTCCAAGTAAATGTGTATGGGTATCAAGAATTAAATACACCAAAGAGCGGTATTTTGATTGACTCATCAGGGAGAGCTATCTTGCCTTTAGTGGGCAGAGTTCGTGTCTCTGGCATGACGGAGGCATCAGCATCCCAAAAGATCCAGCGACTCATGAGGGGTCAAATATCTGATATCATAGTATCTGTTGAGGTGCCCAACAAGGTCGTTTATGTCATAGGTGATGTTACTAAGCCAGGATCGATCAAGTTATCAAGCGGCAAAATAGTTCTGCTTCGTGCTATAGCATCAGCAGGAGGCTTCAAAGATACAGCCAACAAAGATACGATATATTTAGTCAGACAAAGCAAGGGCAAAGCCAAATTGATCAGATTAAGTATGAGTAGCAGTGACTCTCTGGCAAATGCATTTAAAATGCTGTTGCCAGGAGATATAGTATATGTATCGCCAAATAGCACTAAATTGATCAACATGGGATCAATGCAGACACTTAAGATTATAGGAAGTGCGTTGTCGCCATTTGCGGCTGTTAATTCGTTAGTTAATTAAAAGGAGAAAAAGTTGTTCAATGGTAAAAATATTCTAATCACAGGTGGTACAGGAAGTTTCGGTAAAAAATATACAGAGATGATACTTTCTAGATATAAACCAAATAAAATTATAATATTTAGTAGAGATGAATTAAAACAATACGAAATGGCTCAGTCATTTACTGACAAGTGCATGAGATATTTCATAGGGGATGTAAGAGATGGCGACAGGCTGAAAGAAGCTATGGATGGTGTCGACTATGTAATACACGCAGCAGCTATCAAGCATGTCCCTATAGCAGAGTATAACCCTATGGAATGCATTAAAACAAACATACATGGGGCTGAGAATGTTATACAAGCTGCCATTGCATGTGAAGTAGAAAAAGTTATAGCTCTCTCGACCGACAAAGCTGCGAACCCTATTAACTTGTACGGAGCTACTAAGTTAGCATCTGACAAGCTCTTTGTTGCAGCTAACAACATGGTGGGTGACAGAAAAACTCGATTTGCCGTAGTTCGTTATGGAAATGTAACAGGCAGTCGCGGTTCAGTAATACCATTCTTCAATAAGCTGATTACTGAAGGGGCAACAGAATTGCCAATTACCGATGTAAAAATGACCAGATTTCTCATAACACTTGAAGATGGGGTGAACTTTGTAC
>JAAXPZ010000023.1 GCA_012329065.1 Sulfurovum sp.
ATACTTCTAATGACTTTACGAATATTTTTTATCTGCTCTCCAGTAGCAAGCACAATGAGTGCATTTCTCTCTACATCACCAACTACCATAGCTTTTTTAGGTGGCTTTCCGCCTTTTTTGGTAGGACTGACACTCATATTGTTCATTTGTGAGACCAGTTTACCAAGTATCTTCTCTAGATCTTCAACATTTGAATTTTTGAGTTCTATGACATACATTTTTTGCTCAACATCATTGCCTTTTTGATCCAACTGTTTGACATAGCGAATCATTCTGTTGACATTTTCTTTTTTTCCTACAAGTATGATAGAGTTGGTCGCATCGTCTTTGAGCACATCTACCTTCTCGCTAGGAATTGTTTTGGGAAAAAGCTGACCTGCCATTTTGACTGCATTGGCATGTACTGCTTTGGCACTGGCATTTCTAAGCTTGATGACTGTGGAGCCTTTTTGTCCTGCTCCTTCTACAGAATCTATGATTTTTTTGATAGACTTTAGCGTTCTAGGATTGGCAGTAATAGAGAGAACATTATTGTTTTTAAAAGAGACAACCTTTGCATTTTTATGGAGTAGGGGCTTTATCTTTGCACGAATGACTGCTGCATTGGATGTTTTTAGTTTAAACAGCACTGTTTTTAGTGTATTGCCTGATATCTTATCGTCTACTGCTAGACCCATGCCTGCTGCCTCTGAAGATTTTACAACCTGCATAAAATCACCCTGATCAACAAGCGTGAAACCTTTATTTGAAAGGATAGCATTTGCCAAAGGTATCAATGAGTTCTTTTTTATAGGCTGTGTAGAGACAAAGTTAATCTTCCCTTTAAGTGGTGCGTCTATAAGTATATTTTTATTTGTTATTTTACTGACCATCTCCACAAAATCTTTGATATCAAGATTTCTAAAATTTACATTAACAGTCTCATCACTTGGAGCAGCATGCATCATTGTGATTGTTGTCATAAAAATCAATAATAGTTTATTTAACTTCATATTCTAGTTCCTTCTCTTCATTTTTTCTTACTACTGTGATCGTAAGACCTTCTATAGTATCAACACCCTTAAGTATACTCATTGGGGCATTAAAATCGACAATTTCTTCACCATTGATTGATTTAATAATGTCCCCTCGTTCTAAACCAAGTTTACTAAAAGGGCTTCCTTTTCGGATAAACCTAACTTTGTAGCCTGACATTTGATTGCCTTTTCGAACAGGTCTAAGTCCTATATCACGCATTGCCTTGTCTATATTTGTCGTATAGTCTTTAAGCATGCTTCGCGGTACCTGCCTGATACCATCTCTCACAGACACTTCTCCTGCTGAGGTGTCTTTAGAGGCAGAGGAAACTGGATTGCCATTTCTAGTTGAGCTGATACTTGAATTGTGCTTCTGCTTTTCCTCAAATAACTTAAGAGTGTAGTCTTTGTTGTTTTTTTCAAAATACGCTTCTCTAGCAGAGGCACCCTTAAGCACAAATCCATCTATATCATCACCAGTGGAGAGTATATGGCTTTTACCTTTTTTGATAAGCGTCACGATAGAGTTATTTTTTCCGCTATATATACCTACTAGTTTAATGTCCCTAATAGATGGTGCTTTCTTGGTAGGTATAGTTGTAGGCACTTTTGCCAATGCAACATCAGAAGCAAGACGATAACGATAATGTAATGTGTTTTTTATTTGTCCTGACTCTATGTTTATACCTTTTTCTGGCAAAAATATATAAGCTACGATGACCCAGATAAGCTTAACAGCTACTATCAATGCAAGTGCTGCAATAAGCCAAGGAAGAGCTTTATTTTTAAAATTTTGACTCATAAAACCATCCCTCCTTGCTCTTTTTCAGATATTTTGAAAATGCCTTAACTTCTCCACCTTGAGCAATATTTAGCCGCAGTACTCTCTCTCTAAGTTGTGCTTTGCCATCTATATCACCCAAGCTACTCTCGCCATCTACAGCAATAGCCAAAGGAGAGAACATAGAGTGTACGGCAGTAAATTTCTGCAAGGCAATCTCATTTACTAGCCCCTGTGCAATCATAAGGCCCTTAAAATCTACCTTGGTATAAAAAAGAAGACTCCATAGATTAATGTTCTCTGCAGTAGCCAAAGGTGTGCCTGAAAAATAAATAACTGGATGCTCTATGTTTAGGCTCAACAGTCCCTCAGAAATCTTCTCTTGAGAAATGATGATATTTTGCTCATGCAGTTTTTTCTCCAGTAGATAATAAAGCTCTTTCTTGGGCATAAGCAACATGATCGCAAGCGGGAGCAATACTAGCAATATAAGTATATTTCTTACCATTTGCATAGGAGCTCCAATCTGTAGCTCTCGCCACTTCTTTCTACTGACATATTCACTATCTGTATCGGAATACTGGCAAGTTGTTTTCCTATTATTTTATTCAATTGAGTGCCATTTAGATTTACCAGAATAATATCTGCTTTTTTCTTTTCTATTTTAAATTTATTGATCTTGCTAGCGCCCACTGTACTCTTAATACTTTTTAGTTTTTGTGGAATTTCTTTGTTATTCTGCCACAATTTTTTCATCGTAGCAATATCTTCTATTTTGGAGGTTGTTTTGCTAGCTTCTAGGCTTTTTGTTTCCAGTTGTGAATGACTATATGTCTTGAAGATCATTGCTCCAAGCAACAAAAGTAATGCCACTAAGAGCATGGCTTCATTCTGATATCTTCTCAACACTAGAGTACTCCCTTTAGCATCAAGCTATTGTTTGCATCCTGCACGATAAGTTTTTTACTCTTTGCAATTTTTTTCAAATCCACTAGACTCTTTTTGTCAACTGATATCAGTACTTCGTATCCTTTTTGATCGATCTTTAAACTATCTATTTTTGACTCTTTACTTGTAAGTTTACTGATGCTCTTAAGGCGATCTCTTATTTTCCTCTGCATGGAGTCTATGGCAAATTTACTCTCATATAAATTATTCAGTACAATATCGGACTTGCCTTGTAGCTGAGGATGCCTACTTTTGACAGCCTCTATTTTCTCATCAGCTAAGCTTATGGATTTTTGGTATCTTATGCCCTCAAAGAAGTAGCCTATAGCGAGAAGCACCAATAGTGATGAAATAATAATCGCCTGCTTCTGGTCAACAAAAGAACTTTTGCTCTGTGATGGAGTAATCCCTTTATCTGGTCTAAACTCATTAGTAAGAATACCAAAATCCTCTACACCCACAATACTTTTTGGAAGCATTACTACAGTATCATCCACTGTAACAATTGCATTTTTGTCATCCATTGAAACAGGGTGTTTAAAGTGCTCTTTTGACTGCTGTGCAAAATAAATCTTGTTAATAAAGCTGCTATCTAAACCTTTTTCTTCTAAAAACGATTCGATTTTTCCCATATCATAGGCGATCAATGCCCAGCCATCACCCTCTTTGATTGTTGCATAACTATAGTTGCCTGTACCTGTCAATTCGTCCAATATGGATGGAGCCAGCTTGGTAGCTTGATATTGATAACTTACAGGCAGAGACTCTTTTTTAAAAATATAGAACTGAGGAGTGAGCATAAGGTCATAGCGTTTTATGCGTACAACCTGAGGCATATCTTTGTGTACCAGTAAAAGCTCTTCGTTAGTTGCTAAAAAACTCAAAACTATCTACCCTTCTGTCCATATAGTTAAATACAAAGCCGTAGCTTCCTTTTCTAAAGCTGTACGAAGCCCTGCATCTTGCAATAGCCAATGCTTTATCTGAGAATAGCCACTTATATGTGTTTCTACTCTCTCCGATATCTGACAAAAAAGCATTTAAGGCTCCCCACTCATAATTTTCCCGCACCACACTCAAATCAACATCATATAAAAATGCCAAAAGCTCAGGAGAAACAAAGTCTCCATCTATCTTCTGTTCGCTGATACCGAAGCTAAAATATTTCTGCCAAGGTATACGATAAATCCGTTTGTCATCTGCTTCGTACCTATAGTCATCAAGTATTTGCTGAAATATTTTAAATGAGATTATACCCTTTTTTTTGTTTATCCTCCCTGCAACCCCAAAAGTTGCACTATGGCTCTCTGCTAATGCGATAATTATTTTCTCTCTAAGCATCTGAGCATCTCTGAGATTTACTCTATCTGCAAGCATTTCAAAAATGGAGTTTGCCAAAGAAAACTCTTTTTGCTTTTTACTCTCTTCTAACCCGAGCCATGAGATATTGACTCTGTTTGCAAGAGGCTGACAAGAAACACCCATGCTAAACTCTCCACTCTCTGCACTTAATGCCAAAGGTGTCTCAAAAAGTGTCTGCATTGTCCCCTTGGATGGTTTTTTCCCAAGAATCTGACGAAGAAACTGTGCGATATCTGCATTCAGAAGATTTGCTTGAATCATAGAGGCTTTTACCTCCGCTTTGGCTCTTGTAGTATCGAGGTACTTAAACATCACACCCATCAATGCTGTCATCGTCGCAATAACAGAAAGAGTAATCAAAAGAGTGACAGCTGATCGCATTTTGTTCCTATATAAAAGTTGATTGTACAATCAAAAATTATTTAAACTTTTAATCTAGTAATCATTTAAGTAAAATGGCTATAATTATATTTAAATTTTATTAACCAAAGGAATTATCACTACCATGAAAAAAGCATTTACTTTGATAGAGCTTCTTATTGTTGTCGCTATTTTGGGATTTCTGCTCGCCTTTATTGGTCCTGCAATAATTAATCAGTTTGGAAAAGCCAAGCAAGACATTACTTGTACTCAAATGGGAGGCATCAGTCAAACGCTAGATATGTTTAAGCTGGACAATGGGGTGTACCCATCTACAGATGAGGGGCTTGAGGCACTAATCAGCAACCCAGACGCAGATAAATATCCAAATTATGCATCATTCCCATATTTCCAAAAAGGAAAAATGCCAAAAGACTCATGGAAAAGAAAATTTGAATACATCAGCACAGGAAGCAGTTTTGATATCATCAGTCTTGGGGCAGATGGCAAAGAAGGTGGAGACGGAGAGTCTGCTGATATCTATCTTAGCAAATGCCAATAGTAGATGAAAAAAGGCTTTACCCTTATTGAGCTTTTGATTGTTATTGCAATCATATCCCTATTTGGCTTTTTGATATTTGACTTTCTAAAACAAGCTCAAATCAAAAAAGATCCCTATACTATCAAAAATCTAAAAAAGACAATTGAGGGATCTGGGAATGTTGAACTTCTATGTATCAACAAGTGTACTCAGTGCTTCGTACACGCTATTGGTAGCGATGATATGCAAGAGGTAGCAAGCAATCTAAAAGAGATACATGCTTATCTGCTAGACAAAGATGATAACCCTCAAAAAATAGATTTTGGTCGCTGGGAAGATAATCGCATATGTCTTAGGTTCAGACGATATGCAAATGGAAGCTCCACACAAATCATACTCGCATCAGAAGATAAATACTTTTATTTTCCCAGTTACTTCGGGGAGGTAGGTATTCATGAATCTCTAGAAGATGCAGCAGATGCATGGATTAGTGACACTAAAGTACTCAGAAGTAAAGGAAATTACTACTGATGAGAAAAGCATTTACTCTTATGGAAATCATGGTTTCTGTTGTACTTATCGCTATAGTAGTACTTGGCATAATAAAGCTCCAAAAAGAGAATATCTTTATGGCAAAATATATTGCAGGACGCGTACAATCAGAACTAAGCAATACACTGTTTTTGGGGAAAGAAGCACTCAAGTATGACAAAGACGAAAAAGATGCCTACACACTACTAAGCTCCATGAGAATCCGCAAAGATGAAAGCAAAGAGATTTTAAAAAAAATCAAAAGAAAGATTTATATCTCAGAGCCGCTACCTATAGGTGAAATACCTATACCCATAGAACTCAGAGCTGTGATGTTAAAAAGTGAATATTCTGCTAGGTTTTATCGTATTAGTCGATAGCTGCTACCCCTAAGAAAAAGATAAAAAAGCAACAAACCTGTAAACATCAGAAGTACATTGCCAACCAAATCATGATAGAGTGGAAAATCTGGCTGCCCCTTGATAAAGTATGCCAACATAAGAAGTCTGATGATATTAATACCTGTCAACACTATATAGCCGACCAAGACCCACCACACCTTATGTATCCAATCAACAGGGTACGCCAAAATAGCCGCTAAAAGTACCAATATAGGTATCATACCATTGCATGCTTTTGTGACAATAATCTTGTAATAGGGATTAATCATGATATCAATACCCTTAAGTCTTCCCTCTTCAAGCCCCATATCTAGAAAATATAGCGTAAGTTTGGTCTGATAATGATTGATAAATTCTGCCACAGGAGAGATGTCCCAATAGAACAGAGCAAACAACAGAGGCAGGAGTGCCAGATAAAGTAGTGTAAATTTTTTCATATACACATAGTATCATTTTTTTAATTATTTTACTAAATTCTGGTGCAGTCTTAGCCTGTCATCTATAAGCATAACACCCATGCCGTCTGGTATATCTACATCCATAGTAAGCATAAATGTAGTACTGTAGACACCAGACTTCAGGGCTGAATCCGAAATAATCGTTGCTGAGACTATATCTGATGTATCTAGGCTAGATCCTATAATATGTGAAAATTCTCTGCCTTCTACCTTAGTATTGCGTTCGTATCCTGCAGAAGTAGTAAGTGCTTGATCCTCCAGAGGTAGCACAGCAATATTCTCTTGTGGATTTTTTGGGTTCTTTATACCTATTGAAAATTGTTCGCCACTTGGCTTGAGACCATAAGCATAAATATCACCTCCATAATTTATCAATACTGCCTCAATACAGTGCTTTTTTGCAATCTTGGCTGCTTCATCGACTGCATACTCCTTGACAACACCTCCTAGATCAAAGAGTGTCAGTTTGCTTTTTGTAACAAGCATATTCTCTTCCAGCGACCAAACACCAAGCCCCATAAATGCCATTTTTTTCTTGATACAAGATTCAACCCTTTTTATGCTTTTGAAGGAGTAGCACTCTTTCGCTGTACCTACAGTTATATCAAATAGACCGCCTATGGCTTCTGATAGCAAGCGAACTGTTTTTAATATATTGTATGTTTCATTGTCTAAAGATATTTGATTTCTCTTTCTGCGATTAATTACTCTAGAGAGATATGATTTGTTATTATAAAAGTTGTACTTCTTCTCAAGCCTGAGTGTGTTGAACTTTATCTCATCAAAACACTCATTGGCCATATTTTCATTATCTGCATACAGTTTTACCCTGCAAGGTGTGGTCATGGAATGAAACACAAACTCAAAAAGCTTCATTTTTATCTAGTGACTGTAATGTCAAAAATCTTTATTTTGGTTCCCAATAGTACTGCTAGCTTGGTCTCAGATATAAATACTGCATCACTTACGGGCTCTCCTAAATTAATGACTACAGGATTATCTCCTCCATCAATAGCAAATAGGTTTACTTGGTTTCCTGTAGCAACTATAGCAAAAGTTTTCTTATCGGGTGAGATGGCTATGGACTTTGCATTTCCATTAACGATAAGTATCTTTTCTTGTGTAGGGGAGCCTATATCGGATATATCATAAACTCTAAGTATATCGCCACCTACCCCGTTTTTTGGGTCAAATATCGCAATCATCTTGTTGCCCTCAGGTATCTCTTTGACTTCTCGTGTTGTTTGGGCTGTAGCAATCTCTGCTATCATACTTTTTGATGCTGTATTATAGATGCGTATGAGACTAGATAGTCCTCCCGAACCAGCAAATATATAGTCGCTATTGGCAGAGAAGTCTACTGATCTCATCTTTTTGCCAGTATCTATCACCTCAGGTGTGTTTAGACTACTTGGGTCAAATATCGCTATTTTTCTGTCATACCCGCAAGTGACCAGCTTGGTATTATCATGAGAGAGTGCAATATCGGTTACCTTGGGGTAGTGGTAATAGCTATCGTCAGTGGTGGCTCTTCTTGCAAACCTAACATCAGGGACACCATTTGCTATACTATCCCTATAAATACCTATACCCACATCCCTACTGTTATCATCAAATTTTTTAATCATAGAAAACACTTCAGTTGCACTACTGTTTAATAATACTTTTGTCAATATCTGCTCCGATGCTCCCGATACGGAATCCACCACTGGTATTTCTCCTGAAGAGTATCTGCCCCCTGTCACATCCAAAAAAACTTTTTCAGAGTTTATACTATTTGTACTTGGGTCTATAAGTATCAGCCTATTGTCCCACTTTGTATAAGCTGCTATGGTATTAGAAGAAAATGCCAATCCTTGCGATTGCTCATCAGCATGTTGCTTGCTCCAAGAAATAATACTACCTGAATCCACATAATCAATTGTCGCTATAATAGTTTGATTATCGTCGTTGCCTCCGCCATTACCTGGATTATCTACAGGGATAATACATTCAGGACACTCTTGTGCTTTATATTTGTTTTCTGTGGCACAACCTAGTAGTACCATTACTGCCACTGTTGAATAGGTTATTGTTTTTTTAAAATGCATACTTTACTCCTGCTGATATCCAGTAGCTTTTGAGATCATAAGAGGTTTTCTGTTTCGCTATATGGATATTGGCATCCCATTTATCACTGATTGTATACTCAACCCCAACTGCATAAGTAAGACTGTCGAAGTCACCAAGCCTTTCATCTGATGTTGCATATCCTTCTCTTTCAGAAAAGATAAAATCATTCTCTTTGTGACCTTTATAAAAGTTAGCCCTGCTTTGGTTGTAATACCTGATATTTGGTACAATAGTAAGATTTTCAGTTACACTATAATATGCCTTAAAATCAAGTGTGTGCGACAATATATCCCAATCATCCTTGTATAAGCGATAACCTACATGTAGCTTCCAGTCATCATGTAGTTCACTGATCAATGACAAAGCTATACCTGATATATTTTTCTTATCAGGTCTTATCTCTCTAGCACGATAATACCTATATATAGGTGCAGCTCCTTGCTCATCTTCTGTGATATTGACTCGGCGAATCACTGTTTGATAAGGGTTGGTCAATGCCCCTTCTTGCCAAGTTCTGAAAAATGCTATCTTGCCCAATGTTTTGGGAGTAAATATCTGCGTATAAGCTACCTCTATGCTGGTAATATCCATATCCATCCACTCTTCATCGAAATAAAAGTAGGATTCATTTTTCTGTTTTGATACACCAAAAGAGAGAGAGCTATTTTTCATCTCGTCTAAATAGTGCAAATAGCCTGCAGAGAGTTCTGTGCTTTTAAAATCATCTTCCTCAGAGTAAGCAAATCCTATGGCCCACTCATTTCTTTCTGGTGTAGTACGATATGTCAATGAAGCATTACCAGCATATCTTTTATCTACCATCTCTATATTTCTATATGTAAAATCGCTCAAATCTGCCTGAGGAGAGCCAATAAGATTGCCAGGTCTTTGTTCTGGATCATCGCAAACATAGTTGCCAGATTCATCCGTACACGGAGATGGTGCAGATATAGAGTCCCATATAGGTGTACCTCCTGTAATCTCGTCTACACTAAAGGATGCTGCAAAGCTCCAGTCTGTACCAAAATCTTTTTTGAAATCAATCATGGTGTATTTGACATCGATACGATCATCACTCTCAGAGTAGTACTCATGGTTTATCTCTATCGTATCTGTCGAGTTTTCTGCGTGAGAGAGACTAACTATCGCGGTAACTGCAGCAGAGACCACAAGTGGTATCTTTTTATTATTTTTTAGTTGCATCCACAACCTCCCCCACCTATGCCACCGCCTCCACTACTGGCTTCCTTGGAGGTATAGACATGTTCGTTTATCTTTTTTATGCTAGGATTGCCACCTATCTGCATATGCTTATGACCTAGCGTATCCTTCTCCCAAGCCTTGACAGGCGTTATGCCCATACAAGCAGGTAGAGCAAAAACCGATATCAAAAAAACCATAAATTGTAAAGCTCTATTGTGCATTTTAGTGCCTTGCAACAAATTTTTCTACTATTCTATCTTTCTTGGACATTGCACCCATAAGAACGCCTAGCACTTTGCCACCTTTGACGATATATGTAGCTGGCATACCCACAGGGTTAAATGCAGATATAACTTTCTGTTTTGTATCATTATACACTCTAAAGTTGATGCCTACTTTTTTTTGAAAAGCCTTGCCTTTTTTAAGGCTTTTGTCCGTACATACTCCCAATATCTCTACTTTGGAGCGATTTATTCTCTTATTTAGCTTGCTCATGAGAGGTAGCTCTTTTTTGCAAGAGACGCACCAAGAAGCAAAGAAGTCGATTATTGTGACTTTGGACGGATTGATGCGTAGAGTTTTAGCTATAGATGGGCTAATAGTATCACCTTTTTTGTAGGCATGAGCATTTGTAAACATGAGTACACATGCAAGTAAAAGTATTTTTTTGAACATTTGTCTTCCTTTTGATTTTAATACAAAGCAAAGCACATAGCTAGGTATGTGCTTCAGTTTATACTAATACTAACAAG
>JAAXPZ010000026.1 GCA_012329065.1 Sulfurovum sp.
AGTTCCATATATAAAGCCTATAAATGCATATATATAAAAAGATGATTTAGAAAAACTGTTTTGTGCTAATTTAAAAAAAAGAGGTAAAAATATCAATAAAAGCAATCCATAGTTTATATGATGAAATTCTAAATCACCTATAAAAATTGACCTGTCTTCATTTGGAACATTTTTGATAACTTTTAAGTAGTAATTAGCACCATGATAGATAAGCATTGTTAATATTGAAAAAATAAATATAATAAATATACTTTTTTTAGGCACAAAATCTATATTGTAGCTTACTTTTCTGATAAAAAATGTAATTAACATGGAAATTAAAATAATATATAATATAGGGAAATCATATAAAAAATTACTTGGAATATTTTCTTCATTTTTTATGTACATTAAAGCTAGCATATCCAATGATGCCAAAGTAGAAAAAAATATCCATAAACTTCTAATAATATTTTTCTTTTTTGTTAAATAGATAGATAAAAATAGTAAACCCATATAAGCAAAGTTTCCTAAGTGAATATCAAGTTCACCTATACTTAATCCAAGATAGTTAGTAGATAAACTCCACAAATAAAAGATAGCTAAAGCTAAAAAATAAAATGTAAAAATTTCAACCTCTTTTGTTGAGGAGTATAGATTATACTTAGTTCTCTTCACTATTTTTCTCCTCAAAAATATGTATCAAAAACCATAAAGATATCGGTAAAACAAAAGTAAATAATGCGCCAGTAAAAATACTTAAATCTGCTGGGAATTTATTAAAATTTAAAAGCTTATCGTAGTAGTTAGCTATATCACTAGATAACTTTACAGTGCTATTAATATCTACAGTTTTAATTTGATTTGTAAAATCTAAATATATATTATGGGAAAGATATTTTTCAAGATTAACTGTTGATAGCCAATAGTGTATTTTCTGCATAAATGCGATTATAAACCCTATACCTAAGAAAAAATATAGTGTATGATATAAATCTCCAATATATTGTGTTTTATCTTTTACACCTTTGTGATCCAATAAGCCAACTACACCCATTGTAGCTCTAAGTAAATATATAGATAATATTACTGATGCAATTTCTATAAAAACTCTTAGCCCGCCAAAATTGTCTGGGTTAAAAGGGTTTATAGTCAAATTACTCTTATATAATACTAAGGTCATAAAAATTATTACTTTTGTTGTAAGATAAGTAATAAAAGCTACCAATAAAATGTTGGTAAAAAGAAAAGTAAATCTTATCCAATAAATTTTTCATTTATTCTAATATCCCACCAATAAATTTTCCCTTTTTGATTCATATATTGAATTTGTTTTTTTATTTGAACTCTAAATGTTCCTATATATGCTATAAATACAGCAATAATTAATACTAATAAATCTATAAATCTTATATAATTACTTTTAAAAAGATAGTAGTAGTAATGCTCTGCAACTTCACCTGCAATCATAATAATCTGAGTTAAATAGTTATACCAAGATACATCCAAATAGTAAAAGAAACTATAAAAAATTATAGGATATATGTTCCAATAAATAAAAAAATAGTCTCTTGTAAATGCTATTCTAGCTTTCTTATTATCTTTGTATTGCTCAACACCTACAAACGAGTCATTTGAAATTTTGTTTCCCAATTTGTTATAGTTTTTCAAAGCATAATAGCCAACAAGCATCCATTGAAGACAAGAGAGTATAGCAAGTATAAATAGCCAATTAATAGACAAATTAGAACCAAGATAATCCAAAATTATTCCTTTGCTATTTTCTTAAAAAAATCCCTTACATATTCATACCCTGAATAGAGCGTAAGAGCTGTGGCTAGCCAGAGTAGAGTGCTGCCGAGTGGCCACCCCATTAGCAGGAATCCTATAGCTATCATCTGTACCACAGTTTTGACCTTACCCATCCATGAGGAGGCTATGTCTATACCCTCGGCTACGGCAGAGACTCGTAGACCTGTTATAAAAAGCTCTCTGGTGATGATGAGAAATACTGCCCATGGTGAGGCAGTGCCTATCACCAAGAGTCCTAAAAATCCTGCAAGGGTAAGCATTTTGTCTGCCAATGGGTCTAGTATTTGTCCCATCACAGTCATTTGGTCAAATGTTCTGGCTATATAGCCATCAAAAAAGTCAGTAGCAGATGCCAGTACAAATATAAATGCAGCAAAATAATTGAGCCAGCTTGGGTGGATGCCATCAAAGATAGATGCATCTTGGTTTACCAAAAACAAGAACATAGCTGGAGCCAATAATAATCGGATGAACGCAAGGAGGTTTGGAATGTTTAGATTTTTGTTTTTCTTCATCATCTAAAGGTTGTTCCGCCATCAACTACAAGTGTCTGTCCTGTGATCCATGCAGCTTCATCGGTACACAAAAAGTAGATAGCATTTGCTAGATCATCTGGAGTCCCCATACGGCTTAGTGCGGAGCGTCTGATGGTTTCGGCTTTTACCTCTTCATAGTTTGTGAATGCCCTGAGAGCATCTGTCTCTATAGGGCCTCCGCTTACTGCATTGACTCTGATACCCATTTCTCCTAGCTCTACAGCTGCGTAGCGACTCATTGCCTCTACAGCAGCCTTGTTTGTGCCATGACCTGCGTAGTTGTTGATATATATCATGTTGCCAGTGCTGCTGAGGGTGACTATGGCACCACCTCCTACTTTTTCCATGCGTTTGGCTGCCTCTTGGGAGCCTGCTACAAATGCACCTACTGTAGCAGTATAGATATTATTCAGACCCTTTTTTGGTCTCAATCTCATGAATTTGCCATATCCGCCCACAACTGGACGACCATAAATCATCGCATTACTCACAAAGAAGTCGATACGATCAAAATCTTTATCTATAGAAGCAAATAGAGGCTTAAACTGGTCTGTGTCTAGTATATCTAGAGGATATGCTTTGGCTTTGATGCTGTATTTGTTTTCCAGCTCTTTAGATATCTCATCTGCTGCTTCTTGGTTGGAGTTGTAGGTAAAGGCTACATTTATGCCCTCACTGGCAAACTTCTCTGCACAGGCCCTGCCTATCCCTTTGGTGGCTCCCGTGATGACTACTGTTTTGCCTTTCATTTTTGACATTTACTTAACTCCCACTATTGTATATTTCTTCATTGCAACTTCTAGTTTTTTCATATTTTCCGTATTGGGAGCAACAAGCGGAAGTCTATACTCCAATGTAGGCGTAAGACCAGCTATATACATGGCTGCCTTGATGGGGATAGGGTTGCTTTCGCAAAAGAGTACCTTGTTGATGTCGTATAGGTCGTCATTGAGAGCTTTTGCAGTGACAAAATCTCCTTTGAGTGCAGCATGTGCTAGATTAGCTTTCATATCTGGTATCAGGTTTGCCGTCACTGAGGTGATACCTTTGCCACCACTTGCCAAGACAGGGAAGTCTATAGCATCCTCTCCAGAAAATACATATAATTCTGGTACTTTTGCTAGTAGCTCAACGGTTCTCTCTATAGATCCTGTTGCTTCTTTGATGCCATATATATTTGGCACATCATCAAAAAGTCTCTTGACAGTGCTTGGCAGTATATCCACACCAGTTCTTCCTGGGACATTATAGAGCATAAATGGCAGACTTACTGCTGAGGCTATTGCCTTATAGTGTTGATATAGACCTTCTTGACTTGGCTTGTTGTAGTAAGGACTGACTGAAAATATAGCATCTACACCACAATTTTCGGCATGTTTAGCTATATCTATAGCCTCATGTGTGGCATTACTTCCTGCACCTGCGAGGACTTTGGTGTTAGTATTCTTGCAGACCTCTACGGCGATTTCTATACATCTTTTATGCTCATCATGACTGAGTGTTGCACTCTCTCCAGTGGTTCCGACTGGACAGACGGCATCTATACCATTATCTATCTGTCTTTTTATCAAACTAGCGTAAGTAGCTTCATCAAGCGTTCCATTTTTTAATGGTGTGATCAGTGCTGTTGTAGCACCAGTAATATAGTTATTCATTGTTTTTCCTCAGTATGGCTGTTGTTGCTTTGTTGTTGTCAAAATATCTATTTGCGACATCTCGGATAGTATTTGCTGATATTTTATCTAAATTTTCTTCATAGTTTAAAAGTGGATCTAAATCCCCCCTGATAAGATAACCCCCATACATATCTGATAGAGAAGAGGAGCTCTCTAAGGTATGGATAAAATCCCTCTTAGCATTAATCTTGATTTTTTCTATCTCTTCTTGAGTTACAAGCTCGCTTTTGATTTTTTCTATCTCTTTTAGTATGACATTCTCAAGCTCTTCAGCTTCTATATCTGGATTGGCGACTGCCAAAAATAGAAAGACACCTTCATCTGTCAGTTCCATATTATAGCCATAGACTTGGCTTGCCAATCGTGTGTTGACCAGTTTTTGTTGCAAGCGACTGCTTTGACCAGCACTAAGCAGCTCAGATATGACAGATAGAGCTACTTGATCTTCGTGTCTGTAGTTTGGTATACTGTAGGTGATAGCAATTGTATCTACCTCACTGTTTTCTTTGTGTAAAATTACTCTAGTGTTGCTGTCTCTTGGTGGCTCTTGTGGGATATTGGTAGCTACTAGGGAACATGTGTTCTCTGGTTCATTATTTGGTATCGCTTCAAAATAGTTTTGCACACGACCAAATACAGTCTCAGACTCAATATCTCCAGAGACTATGATGATCGCATTGTCGGGACGGTAGAATCTAGTATGAAATTCTCTAATATCCTCGATATTCCAGCTAAGTATATCCTCCATAAATCCAATGGGTGTCCAGTGGTAACTATGGCTGACATAGTGGGTGTTGAAAAGTCTAAAGTAGAGATAGCCGATTGGATTATTGTCTGTTCGCCATCTTCGTTCTTCTGCTACAACATCTCGCTCTTTTTGGAACTCTTCATCTGTGAGATTTAGATTTTGCATCAATTCAGCATAAAGCTCTAGAGAGATATCCAGATTGTCGCTGCTTGATTTGATGAAATAATGTGTATAGTCAAATCCAGTAGAGGCATTATTGACTCCGCCGTGTGATTTGACTATACGGTCAAACTCACCTTCTGGGAGGTTTTTGGTAGATTTGAAATTCATATGTTCAAGCATATGGGCGATACCTGTTTTGCCTAGTATCTCATCGCGACTACCGACTTTGTAAAATATATCCGTACTGATGACACCAGAGCTATTGTCCATTGGGACCACATAGACTTGCAGTCCGTTCGAGAGTGTTTTACTGTAATGTTTTGTTAGTGAGTTTGCCATTATTGCCAGTCTGCTCCGATCGCTTCAGAGATGTGGCTATATCCATCTGACTCAAGCAGGTTGATGAGTCCTTGATTTATCTCTTTGATAAGGCTAGGGCCTTTGTAGATCAACATACTATATACTTGTACTAGTGAGGCTCCAGCTTTGATACGCCTATAAGCTTCTTCAGCTGAGTCTATGCCACCTACTGAGATGAGTAATGTTTTATCATGTAATTCTTTGCCTATAACTCTAAATAGTTGATAACTTTTTGCAGTCAGTACCTTTCCGCTAAGCCCACCAAAGTCCTGCTTGTTTGCATCATTGACTAGAGAGTAGTCTGTAGTAGTGTTTGTGGCGATTATACCTGCTGCTCCTGCATCTACGGCAGTATGGCAAAGTCTCAGGGCATCTTCAGGTGTCATATCTGGTGCGATTTTTAAAAATATAGCTTGAGTCGTGATCTTCTTTGCAGCTTCAAAAATATCTTTTATAAACTGATCATTTTGGAGATCTCTAAGTCCTGGCGTATTTGGTGAAGAGACATTGATGACGATATAGTCGCCATGGTCTTTGAAAGTCTCAAAGAGTATTTTATAGTCTCTCAATGCGATATTGTCTGATGTAAGCTTATTTTTTCCTATATTGATACCGATAGGATAGTCAAAAAAGTAGAGTTTTTTAAGCCTATCTAGCATATATTCTGCACCTTTGTTGTTGAAACCCATAGCATTTTGTAGTGACTCGTCATCTATTAGTCTAAATAGTCTTGGCTTTGGGTTGCCATCTTGCGATAGAGGTGTGACGGTGCCTATCTCCGTATAGCCAAAACCAAGTGCTGGCATAGATAGGTTGTATTGCCCATTTTTATCAAAGCCAGCAGCTAAACCAACAGGGTTATGTATAGTTCTACCAAACAACTCTTGCTTGAGTATGGAGTGAGAGATAAAATACCTCCTTTTCATACATCGCAAAAGTAGCGTGCAGTGTGCCATAGATCTTAATGCTATACTCGCAAGTGTATGTGCTGTCTCTGGTTCTAGTTTGAACATTATTTTTCTAAGTGTTTGGTAATTGCAATATGACATAAGGGCTCCAAAAATTTAATATCATTATTATAGCATGAAAAGCCTATTGCAAAAGCTGGCAAAAAGAGATACTTTAGTTCCTGACGATAATTGTGGTGTTTTTCTTTCCATACTTTTTGATAAGTTTGTAGATGCGGCGAGCACTATTGGGATGAGTGCGTACACAACCGTGCGATGCAGGTCTGCCAAGTTTGCTGATCGACGATGTGCCATGTATGGCATAGCCGCCATAATAAAATACAGACCATGGCATAGGAGAGTTATAGTATTTTCTAGAATAATGCATTGGGGTGATGCGGTAAGGCTTAAATGTGCCTGTCCTGGTCCCATATCCTCGTCTACCAGTAGAGGACTTAAAGGTATATATGTGTTCCAAGTCTCGATAGACAAAAATTCTTTGCTGCGACTTGTCTACCACTATTTTAAAATATGGTTTGACGGGATTTAGTAATGTTTTTGACTTGAAGAAGAGGACATCGTAGTCTTGCGGCATTGGGCCATCTATAGCTTTATTGTCCAGATAAGGCTTCCCAGTTAACACATGCCGCGTATAGATACTTAAGTCAGTTTTCAGTTTAGTGGCAGTACTATTTTTTACCTTTCCTATATATTCACCGCCCATTCTTCCATAGCTTGCCAGAGATCGCTTAGGGCTAATATATCGAGCCGTAGAGCGTTTTTTACGACTTGTTTTGTTATTTTTACTGACACTCTTTTTTGTATCAACACGACCACTCATGAAATCTAGAGGGTCAATCCTACTGTTGGCAGACAGGGCTGAGACTAAAAATAGCATAGAGATACATGCAACGAGTAAAGGATATTTTTTCATGTTAGACCTTATGTGTCGGACAAAATTAGTTGGCGAATATATAATATAGAGCCACTTGCAGATTCCAAAAAAATCACAATTTAAGCTATATTAAATTCTCACAAATTCCTTCGAAACCCCATAGATCCTATAATATTCTACAACAAACCTATAAAACCTACCAAACAAAAAAGGAACTTTTTGATGAGTCATATTGTATCAAGTTTATCTAAAGTATGGTATAAATGACTCAACATATAGAACACACTGTTTTCAGCATTAATTAGGTATACCCTCAAGAAGTAGCCCCTCTTCCTTGTAGGATTAGATGTTTGTATGACATGTTACCTCCTTTATTGTTGGGTGGATTTGGAAGTTGATTGTATCATCTAGCCTCTTTATTGCCTCATTGCTGTCAGAAATTTGACAAAAATTTAATAATGCACTATAATTATCCTATATTAAAATAGGATAATAAAATGTTACAAATTAGTATATCTGATATCAGCAAAAACCCTTCTATCATAGACAAGCTTGATGATATAGCTGAAATCTTAAATAAAAAAACAAAACAAGTCAAAGGTATCTTTGTGCCTAGTGCATATTTGGATAACTTCAAAGAAGTATTGGATGAGATAGAATACAAGAAATTTCTGCAAAGAAATGCAATGCTTCAAAATCTTAACAAAGAAGATGACACACTTTTAGATGGACTTGACAATGCATATTAGGCGAGGTGAAGTTTATCTAGCTAACCTCGGAGATGTAAAGCATACGAACATAGGTAAAACAAGACCCGTTCTCGTACTCCAAAATGACAATCTCAATAGAATGATAGAAGATGGCTTGTACAGTGAAGTAATCATAGTCCCACTTAGCTCTCAAATCAAAAAGAGTGACTTCACTATGGTGTTGAAAAAAAGAGATAAACTAGAAAAAGACAGTACTATTTTATGTAATGCGATAAAGATGATATCTGTAAAGAGGTTACTTATAAATAAAGGGATATTGTTAAAGCTGACAGAAGGCGAACTTGTGGATATAGAAAAAAGATTGACAGCAGTTTTAGGGATAAACATATGAAACTACAAGATATTTATAATCATTTGACAAGCATAGCGGCTTTGATAGTATTAGGTTATTGATTGATGTGCAAAATTTCATATAATCGATATGGTAAGTCTAAAAGACTATTTGTATAAATCAATTAAGCTAGATACTCCTTCATCAACAAGACATAAATTTGGAACAATCATACAAGGAACTTCAAAAGAATTGCTTTTCAAATAGAACTTACAGTTGAGGTTTTGATTAAGACACCTAACACAAATTAAGTGGTACTTGCTAACCTGCTACCAATCCACAAATCTAGGCTGTGCAGTCCTGCATCTATATGGTTCTGAAGGACTTTTTGAAAAGTTAATTTAGTTTAAATTGTGGGTTTTTTGGAGTCCACAAGTGGCTCTCTCATATTTTCTTTTCAATACCACCTCCTCTAAAGGCACAGCAAGTTCTAGCTCTGACTCGTCTATGATTTGAATAATCTTCTTGATAACATTTTGCTTGACTGAGAGCCATTCCTCCCACTTGGTAGAGATAGAATAAGCATAAACCAGTATATTCATAGAATAACTATCTATTTCGTCCAGATAGACTAGTAGCGTGCTCTGTACCCCTAGCGTGTCCTTTAGATTGAACAGACTGTTGTCGTGAGTCTGCTTCATCTTTATGAGATACTTGAGCTTATTGTCGTTGACTATGTCAGGATGCTGCTCAAGCATATCTTTGATCAAGAAGAGCACTCTGTCTATCTCCACAGTATCATAGGTATATTTAAATTTGATATGAAACTTGATCCTCCTTCCTACAAGTCTTTTAGACCAGTTTTTGATATACCCTGATACCAGCTTTGAGTTGGGTATAGTCACTAGTGCATTTTCAAATGTCCGAATACGAGTAGCAGCCAATCCAATCTCCACTACAAAACCCTGTATCTCAGCTGTCTCTATCCAGTCACCCATACTAAAGGCATTTTCACCAACCAAGCGAATAGAGTCAAAAAAGTTTGTCAGCGTATCTTTGGCACTCAAGGCTATCACTATGCCACCAACCCCCAAAGATGTGATGAGTCCAGTTATATCTACACCTTGCTTCGCCAAAATGATAAGTACAACTACAATGACAATGACAATTTTAAAAATATTCAATATCAGATTGAATAGCTCCTTTCGGACATTCTGCTGTTTTTCTATCTTCAAAGAAAGGGATACATATAGCATAAACTTGATAGCCTCGTATATCCACCAAAAGATAATGACTGTATAGAGAAGAAAGAAGAAGAAATCAATATTTTTACTAACCGCAAATACTTCTATTGCTTTTTGCAGTAAAAAAAGACTAATAAGATATCTAAAAGGCTTGATAATCTTTTCAATCCTATGAAACAACAAACGATACACCAACTCTCTACGGTTCCTATATAATCTATATTTGATAAATTTTTTCAAAGGGCTTCTAAACAGATAACTAAGCAGCATTACAAGAATAATCAATGACAAAAATATTATGATATGACCAGGAGTAGTATAGACATAAGCGGACAAGTGCAACAGCTCAGTCGGCATTCTTTGATTGAGTAGATTGATAATATGTTCCATATAAAATTATACCAATATGGGCACAAATATAAATTAAAGTTGCACAATAGTGGCATTTTAAATCTACTTTAATAATTATTTCCGTATTATTTGTGTATCTTATAGAGATAAAATACACTACACTCAAGGAGAGTAAATGACAAAAATTACTAAATCAGCCATAGCGGCTTCGGTGCTATTCACAGGGTCAGCGTTTGCTGCACAATTTATCACGATAGGTACAGGTGGTGTCACGGGAACTTATTATCCAACTGGTGGTGCGATTTGTCGTATGATGAACAAAGAGCGAAAAACAACAGGTATCAGGTGCTCTGTTGAGTCAACAGGTGGTTCTGTATATAATGTAAATACCATCAATGCAAATGAGCTTGATTTTGGTATAGCACAGAGCGATACAGCATATCAGGCATTTAACGGAGAAGGTAAATTTGAAGGCAAGGCTGTCAAGGGACTTAGATCAGTGATAGCTATTTATCCAGAGCTTCTAGCGTTTGTAGTGAACCAAAAGTCTGGCATCAAAACACTAATGGATATCAAAGGTAAAAAAGCAAACATAGATGTAGCAGGATCTGGTACAAGAATGACAACAGAGATAGTTTTAGATGCATTTGGGATCAAAATAACTGATCTTGCACTTGCAAATGAGCTCAAATCATCTGAAGGTCCAACTATGCTCAAAGACAACAAAATAGATGGCTACTTCGGTGTATTTGGTCACCCAACAGCAAATATCAAAGATGCAGCCAACTCTGTAGATATTAGTCTAATACCAATCGATGGCAAACCGATAGATGATCTGGTAGCAAAATACTCTTATTATGCCAAAGGAGTAATCTCTAAAGATTTCTATAAAGGTGTAGAAAAAGATACTCCAAGTATCGGTGTTAAAGCTGTACTTGTTACAAAAGATAGTATCGATGAAAAAGTAGTCTATGCACTTACAAAGACTATCTTAGATAACTTTGACGCATTCAAAAAACTACACCCAGCGTATAAGACGATCACAAAAGAATCATTTCTAGATGGTCTGGCTGTTCCTCAGCATCCAGGTGCTATGAAAGCCTTCAAAGAAGCAGGCATAATGAAGTAAGAAGAGTCTTCCTCTTCTTCTTCGCCATGCAAGATAGTTTTCAATATTTTCAGTATGGCAAACAATATTAAGCCCAATATATCTTTGGGCCTCCAAAGGCTAACTCATGAAAGAAAATCAAAGTAGTAAAACAGAAAAAGAATTACGAGAAGACGAAGCTCTAGTAGAGAAACTAGAAGGACAGCGGATACTTACTGAAGGGACTTGGCAGTATTGGATGATAGCTATTATCGCTTTTGCTTGGTCTGCATTTCAGATCTATGTGGTGCTTGTACCCGTAAATAGTGTATTTGTGCGTGCCTTTCATTTAGCTTTTGCACTAGCTCTTGCTTTTACTATGTACCCTATGTTTAGAACACCCAAAACCATGACGACGATCCCTTGGTGGAACTTTATCATTGGTCCTGCTGCTGTAATCTCTATACTTTATGTCGTATACGCCTATGACGATCTCAATGCCAGAAGTGGTGCATGGGAGCCTATAGATGTATTTATGGGAGTAGTTGGTATATTCCTACTCCTCAAAGCTGCACGAAGATCTCTAGGCATGGCTCTTCCAGTCATAGCAGTAGTCTTTTTGCTTTATGACTATCTAGGTCCATATATGCCAGATCTTATAGCCCACAAAGGAGCCAGCCTCAATAAAATCATAGGTCAAATGTACCTCACTACAGAGGGTATCTTCGGTGTTCCACTTGGTGTTAGTGCCAGCTATGTATTTCTATTTGTACTTTTTGGTGCCCTGCTTGAGAGAGCTGGAGCTGGTAAGTACTTTATAGACCTTGCTTATGCATTACTAGGCAAATATGATGGTGGTCCTGCCAAGGCGTCAGTAGCAGCTTCGGGCATGATGGGTATTATATCTGGAAGCTCTATAGCAAATACAGTAACTACTGGAACATTTACTATACCCTTGATGAAGAGGCTTGGATTTCCAGGTCACAAGGCAGCGGCGGTAGAAGTAGCATCTTCTACCAATGGACAACTCATGCCTCCTATTATGGGAGCAGCCGCGTTTATCATTGCAGAGTTTCTAGGTCTTGCCTATACTGATGTCATCATGGCGGCAGCTATTCCTGCATTTGTAAGCTATTTTGCACTATTTTATATAGTCCACTTAGAGGCAAAAAAGCTTGGAATCAAAGGTGAAGATCCGTCCAAACTACAAAGAGCTTTCGATGTGTTTAAGACTGGTATACATTTTATCATACCTATATTTTTCCTGATGTACACACTAATAATCTTACGCCAGTCACCACAAATGGCAGCCTTTAACGCCATTATGTTTATGATGATAATCATGGTCATCCAGAAGCCTGTGCTTGCATTCATGGAGAAGCGAGCCTTGACTAGCGAAGTATGGTTGAGTGGTTTTACTGACATAGGAAATGGCATGATCAACGGTGCGAAAAACATGGTACCTATCGCTGTGGCTACTGGTGTGGCGGGCATTGTGGTAGGCTCCGTGACTCTGACTGGTATTGGGCTGATACTCTCTGAGGTCATAGAAGAGATATCTGGTGGATACATCATAGCTGTATTGTTTTTCACTGCCATTGTATCTCTTGTACTAGGTATGGGTCTTCCAACCACTGCCAACTATATCGTCATGGCTGCACTTACTGCTCCAGTAATCATGGATCTGTCGTTTAGTCTAGGTTATGTGATTCCTGCAATTGCTGCACACTTATTTGTCTTTTACTTCGGTATCTTGGCGGATGATACACCGCCTGTGGGAATGGCCGCCTATGCGGCGGCTGGAATTGCCAAAAGTGACCCGATCAAAACAGGAATACAGGGCTTTGCCTATGACATTAGAACAGCTATACTTCCGTTTGCGTTCTTTTTCAACAACAAGCTTCTACTTATCGCTGGAGTGGATGCAGCTGACCCTAATGACCAGTCAAAATGGATATGGATCACCAATCCTGGAGAGATAGGGCTTATATTTTTTACAGCAGTTGCAGGGATGTTTGCCTTCTCTTCCGCAACACAAAGTTGGTTTTTGACTAAAACCAGCGGTATAGAAAGGCTACTACTTTTGGCAGTAGTTCCTTTCATGCTAGTACCAAATATTATGGCTGAAAAAATTGGGCTTGGCTCTGAATACATTGCATATGTTGTAGGTTTTGCTATCTACTTTGCTGTCTACTTCTTGCAGAAAAACAAAATCAAAACTTAAACTACCGCCTTTTGGCGGTGAGTTGTAAGCTCCATATTCTATTCGCAACAAAAATACTGACCATATCACACCACAACATGCCCTACAAACTTGGACATATTATTGATAATCTCCCTACCTCTCAAAAGATGTCTCAAGAAGCAGTGGGTGATCAGGGTATAGATCCCAAGGTATCTTCATTATGCCTTTTGACTGGAACATCAGAGTTATAGGCTGGATTGAACACTATTGCCTTCTGATTGGCAATAATATCTCCGATGAGTGCAGCCCAACCGCTTCTCCTACTGCAGAAGCGAGAATAGTCTCCCCAAGCCCCATACCGCCCTGCTAAGTCACTTGTCCAACTTGTGGCTTGGTTAGATTGGATGTACTATCCTGAAAAGTTTTTGCTATTTTATCCAAAGAAGACAAACAACTAAGTTACACTGTAACCGCACTGATTTTATCCGCTTAACTTTACTCATAATTGTGTTAACACTAGAACACTTTCATAAGAAAATATAAGAAAAAGAAAAATATCAAGTTCATATAAGATATTTGACTATACAATGAAATATTATTTTACAACAAGGAAACAAAATGTTTAAAAAAGCTTTTTTATGGATGATAGCTCTCCTATTTACGATGCTTACTGCGGCGGAAAATAAACCACTTGTAGTGGGAATGGAGCTTCAATATCCTCCCTTTGAGATGAGCGGTAAGGATGGCAAACCAACAGGTGTCAGCGTAGATCTTGCCAAAGCACTAGGCAAGCATCTAGGCAGAGAGATAAAAATAGAAAATATCGCATGGGATGGTCTGATACCATCGCTCAAAACAGAAAAGGTGGATCTAATCATATCCTCCATGACCATCACTGAAGAGCGTGGCAAAACAGTTGACTTTTCAATCCCCTATGCCCAGTCTAACCTTGCAATACTTACAAATAAAAAAGCTAATATAAAAAGTATCGGTGATCTCAATCAAAAGAATAAAAAAGTCGCTGTCAAGAAGGGGACTACTGGACATATATATGCCAGAGAACATCTTAAAAATGCAGATGTACTGGTATTTGACAAAGAAAATACAGCAGTGCTGGAGGTGATACAGGGTAAAGCAGATGGATTTCTCTATGATCAACTGACCGTATATAAAAACTGGGCAAATCATAAAGATTCACTTGCGGCACTACTTAAGCCATTCCAAAAAAATCCAGAGTATTGGGGTGTAGCCATAAAAAAAGGCGACAGGGATCTCAAAAAGAAAGTAGATGCTTTTATCAAACAGGCAAAGAGCGATGGAACTCTGGACTCACTTTCCAAAAAATACCTATCTGAAGCCAGAAAGACATTCGATGAACTCGGTATACCTTTTTTCTTCTAAGGACAGACTATCCTAAAAGAATATTTCATCCAAGCTGTAGATCAACAAGAGGATGTAAAAACGCGTCGTAGCGTTTATCTGTTCAACTTCATACTGCTTGTTATGGGTATGGGTTTTCTTTTTTACTATATGTTCTCGAATGTCAATTATGATTTTAATTGGCAGAGTATATACAGCTACAGAGAAAAGTTCGTTGATGGCTTTTTTATGACACTGATTATCTCGTTTTTCGCATTGATGCTAAGCTTGATTATTGGTCTTTTTTTTGCATACGGGCAAAACTCAAAACTAATACTTTTAAGGTTTTTTTCCAGATTCTACATAGAGCTCATAAGAGGTACTCCTCTGCTGGTTCAAATACTTATATTTTACTATGTGTTTGCAGGCAACCTTGGACTTGACAACCGATATGTGGTAGGAACAGTGATTTTGGCGATGTTCAGTGGTGCTTATGTGAGTGAGATCATAAGAGCTGCTATCAAGAGTATAGACAAAGGACAGTACGAGGCTGCCAAGACCCTAGGATTCACTCCTTTTAGTTCATATCTGTATATCATATTTCCACAAGCATACAAGAGGATATTGCCTCCACTCACAGGACAATTCGCATCTATTATCAAAGATTCGTCCTTGCTCTCTATTATTTCAATACGCGAATTCACCATGAGTGCACAAGAAGTAAATGCATACACCTACTCTACACTGGAGAGCTATATACCACTTGCCATAGGATATCTGCTAATCACCTACCCTATCTCCGCCTATGCCAGAAGACTAGAAAAAAGTATACAAGGGTGATGCTGGTTAAACTGTGGCACATAGCGAGAAAAAGACATCACCCTTATGTCACAAAGTATTGTAATGTTTTCTCTTTGTAGCATCTCTCAAAATACCTCTAAGGCATAGTTAGAGTGCCATAGCATAAATATATTTGGCATCTTAGACCTTAGTGGGTATATTTGATAGTATCTTCTCTACATTTTTACCAGAAGTATCTACTCCACCATAGATATTGCATGATTCTAGCTTCATGCCACAAAACTCAACTATTTGCTCTTTAAACATATTTTTGAGTCTTCTGTTGGCTCCTGTGAGTGCATAGATGAACTTGGGTGCTCCTGTAGTAGTAAAAATTTTAACAGTTTTGCCCGATAGCAAACCTTTGGGTCGCCCATTTTCATAGGTAAACGCAAAATCTTTTGATAGGTTCCAATCTATAAAATTTTTGAGAATAGCAGGCATACTCCCCCACCAATACGGAAAGAAAAAGACTATCTCGTCTGCTTTGCCTATCTTTTCCTGAAAATAGCTCATCTCGTCTGTTTGTGTAATGCCATTATCGTCTTTATAGGTCAAGAATGGTTGTTGTTTTTCACATCGGTATAGATCCAACACTTCTATGTTATTATCTACTTTCTCTGAAGCTTCTTTATATAGATTTGCCATGCTCACAGTAAGACTCTCTTCTCTTGGGTGTGATATTATCATAAGTACATTTTTCATCTGTTTTCCTTTGTTGTATTATCCTATTTTTAGTAGTAATCTATCAAGCCAAGAAGTACTGAGGATTCTTTTGGCGTAACCTAGTATATAGGTGGCTTTGGTGATATAGTATCTTGGACTTGGGTGTGGGTCTAGTATGATTTTGTGTACAACTGATGCTACAGCTTCTGCCTCTTCGTTAAACGGTACTTTCTTAGCATCACCCTCTATGTTGGCTCGGTATCTTTCTGCAAAGTGTGAACTTACTATGTCTACATTTTTTTGTAACATCTTGACTGCGGTCTCCCTAAAATTGCTTGTCACTGGACCTGTGTTGAGAAGTATGGGATATATATCTGTATCGTGAAGCTCCAATCTCAGAGTATCAGTCAGCCCCTCAACAGCATATTTACTGGCATTGTATGCCCCTCGCCCAAAGAGAGAAGTGATGCCCAACACAGAACTATGCTGTATAATCTTACCAAAACCCTGCTCTCTCATGATAGGGATAATCTGTCTTGTACATTCATGCAGTCCAAATACATTGGTCTCAAATTGTTCTTTGAGTACTTCTGTTCCAATATCCTCTATAGCACCTACCTGCCCATATCCTGCGTTATTGAACCAAGTATCAATACGCCCTTCGCTGTCCAAAACACTCTGGATAACTGATGCAATCTGGCTAGCATCTCTCACATCTAGCTCTAACGCATTATCAAATCCAAGCTCCCTTAACATCTGTACATCATTGACATCTCTGGCAGTTGGATAGACTACTATAAATCTATCTTTTAAATATCTTGCAGTCTCAAGTCCTATACCAGTAGAACATCCCGTGATGACTATAACTGGTTGTTTTTGCATATTTACTCCTCGTATGATACATAAAATGATACCTTAAAATATCAAACTACACAAAATGATAGTATTTTACCCTATAATATCAACATGAGATTACCTAAAAACATACAAAAACTTATAGAATATCCTAAAATAAACTTTGAATTAGTTGAGAGCTTATATGTTCTCTCTGAAAGAAGTTTGACTTTACTTGGTGCTCTGAGTCTTTTTATTTCTTATATTTTATATCCTGTATTTGGATGGAAAATTATACTCTGGAACCTACTGCTCATAATGTTCTTAGGGTACAGACTTTATATGGCCATGTTATTCAAAAAAAATTCAGATAAGTACACTTTGACAAAATGGTACAAACTCTTCACGACAAGTACACTTTTTACAGCATCTCTCTTTGGACTCATAGGAATCACCGCCATTCCACTCGATGACAATATTGGTCACCATCTCATGATAACGGCTTTTCTAATGGGTCTCTCAGCTGCTTCTAACACATCGCTTGGCAAAGACTCTCGTCTAGATACTATATACTCTACTATACTAATTGCACCTTTGGTTGTAGGCATGATGCTTGAAAACACCCAAATATACTGGCTTACATCGATATTGATACTTTTTGCCTATGGAAGCAAACTTTTAATAAATATACATAGTCTTAAGCTGCAGGAGCAAATCAATAAACAAAAAGAGAGAATCAACAGAGTACGGCAGACGCTCAAAGAAAAAGAAAACTTAATGTATCATTTTACGCAAGAAGCACCAATTGCAATACTTTCTTATAACAAAAACTTAAAAATAACAGATGCTAACAATGCTCTACTTAAACTATTAAAACTAAAACGACAAGAGATACTTGGGCTCAGTGCCCTATCAGTGCCAGATAAAAGAATAGTACAGACAATGCAAAAGTCTATAGAAACAGGGTCAGGTATATACCAAGGCCCCTACCGCTCTTTAAGGAATCTGGATCTATGGGTAGAAGCTATATGCTTCTCTACAAAAGACCAAAACAAGATAGTGACTGGAGGCATTTGTGTTATTCACGACAAAACAAATGAACACAATGCTTTAAAGATACTTGAGTTTAATTCAAAACATGATCAACTGACGCTACTACAAAATCGACGAGGCCTATATGCAGAAATGTCTAATATCTTGCAGCATGAGAAGCATCATACACACTATTCAGTCCTTTTCTATTTGGATTTAAACAAATTCAAATATATTAACGACTCACTGGGACACAAGATTGGAGATGCGACACTTGTTGCTGTAGCTAATCGCTTATCGCTGGAGTTGCCAGATAACTCAGTCATAAGTAGATTTGGAGGAGATGAATTTATAATTATAGCACCATATGTTGTCAATAAAAAAGCTCTGATTGATCAACCTGTCCAACTTTTTATAAACAAACTAAAAACTATATTTGCAGAGCCATTTATGATAAATGACATCAAGATGACCGTTCAAACAAGTGTTGGCATCGTCATTATAGAACCCAAAGACAGTAATATCGAAGAGATTATTAGACATGCAGATATAGCCATGTATCAAGCTAAAAAGAATCGTCATAACCATATCTCATACTATGATATCGAACTAGACAATGAACGAAAAAAACTTTTTACGCTACAGCATGATCTTGTGTTTGCGGCAGAGAATCGTCAACTTGAACTATACCTACAGCCAATAGTCTCTATCGATAATGACCATGTCATCGCTGCTGAGTGCCTGATCAGATGGAAGCATCCTGAATTTGGACTTCTTTCTCCTCAAGACATTATTCCTACTGCTACCGAGACAGGTGCCATCTCCGATATCACATGGTGGATATTAGAAGAGATATGTAAAAAGATATACAGACTCAAAGAAAAAAAAGATATGGAGACTCTCATATATCTCAATCAACATTGATGCAAAGCAACTGCTAATCAATCACTTTGTAGACAAATTTTTAGAGACTCTTTCGCGGTACCACATCAAAACTGGTGAGATAATGATAG